>CAYZXK010000191.1:0-17764 GCA_964482395.1 uncultured Planctomycetales bacterium
AGCGGATCGTGTACGGTCTGGTGGCGTACTACAACGCCAAGTACGCCACGCGGGTCTGCAAAGAATTCCGGGAGGTCCGCGGTGTGGCCTGAAATGCCCTTCTTAACCCGCAACAATTACACACGGGAATTGACGTTACCGGCCTGCCCCAGGAGCAGGTGGGCGGCCGCTGCCACGCGGAACCCGACCGGAACTATAATAGATCGCGCGACTTATGCGAGTCCTGACCACCGGCAAAGCCGGTCCGCCCACCTGGCACGGTACCTGCATCGGCGAGCGGCGGGTAGAATTCCGGCGGCGGCCGACCGGAGCGGACCGGTCGGTTACGCTGAAGGAGGTTACCGCGATGCGTTGGCTGAACAACGTGAAAACTGCCATGCTGCTGGGGTTCCTCATGGCCCTTTGCATGGCCGTGGGGTACTCGGCCACCGGCGGCAGCCCGCACGGAATGCTCATCGGCTTTCTGTTTGGCGGGCTGGGAAACCTGATCGCCTTTTTCTTTTCAGACAAGATAGCCCTGGCGGTCATGGGGGCCAAGGAGGTGAGCGCGGAAGAGCTGCCGTGGCTTCATGACATGGTGGAGCGGCTGGCGCTGCGGGCCGGGCTGCCGATGCCCCGGATCTACGTCTGCCCGCAACCCGCACCCAACGCTTTCGCCACCGGCCGCGGCCCGCAACACGCGGCCGTGGCCGTTACCCAGGGTCTGCTGCGTAATTTCCCGGCCCATGAGATCGAAGGCGTGCTGGCCCATGAGCTGGCCCACGTGAAACACCGCGATGTGCTGATCAGCACCATCGCAGCGGTCCTGGCCGGGATGATCAGCATGCTGGGGTACATGCTGCTGTATGCCGGCGGCCGGAATCGGGACAACCCGCTCGGATCGATCGGAACACTGGCCATGATCCTGCTGGCCCCGCTGGCGGCGGGACTGATTCAGGCCGCCATCTCCCGGCAACGCGAGTTCGCAGCCGATTCCTACGGCGGAGAACTGTGCGGCGACCCGCTCAAGCTGGCCGCGGCCCTGGTGCGTCTGGAATCGGCCAACCAACGGATCCCAACCCAGACCAACCCGGCCTTCCACAACATGTTCATCGTGGAACCGCTGTCGGCCGGCGGAGTCCTGTCCCTGTTCGCTACCCACCCGCCGATCGAAGAGCGAGTTGAGGCCCTCCGGCGGCAGGCCGCCTGCCAAGGCTGACGCCGACGCCTGGATGCGGGTCGGCCTTCCGCCGGGGCGTCTGGGCCAGGTTGACCACCCCGCCGATAAAAGTAGAATGCGGCCGCGTGGCCTGAGGTTCCCAGTCTGCGCAGGCCTGACAGTATCAACTGGAGTGGCGAGCCACGCCAGGCTGGGATTGCGCTATGACTCCGGCGGTCGCCGGCGTCGGCAAGTGGGGGGTGTGGTCGTCGGAACCGCGCACGGCGCGTCCGCACGCGGACGCTGAGCCGCACTCACAGGAACAAACGGAAGTCGCGACATGCCGCCTGCGGTTGCACCAGTCGCCGGACACGCTTTCCAGCGGTCGCTGGTGCAGTCGTCGTCGGCGACCGGCAAAGTGCGCTACGGACTGGCCCTCATCCTGCTGTGCACTTTTTTTTACACGATACCGGTGGTGAAAACACCACTGGGGTACTCCACCTACCCGACCCTGGACGACTTCGCCAGCCTGGCCTTCGTCGCGGTTTCGCTTCCGGCCATCAACTCGCGGGTGAAGGGACCCGAGTCCCGCATTTTCCGGATCATGTGGCTGGCAATCGTCCTGGCACTGCCGAGCGTCCTGCTGGGCTACTTCCTGATGCCGGGCGACAGGACCCTGAAGTACGGGCTGCTCTTGACGGTCCACTACTGCAAGGTGTTTCTCGTTTTCGCCAGCGCGACGGTACTGGTCGTGGACGAGCGCCGCTTCCGGCGGCTACTGGTTGTAGCCTGGCTGGGCAGCATCTTCGTGGGGGGTTGGGCGTTGCTCCAGTACTTTGGGGTTCTCACTCTGTACTCGTGGGCTGAAGCGTTCGCGGAGAGCGGACCGTGGCTGGGAGGCCTGGAGCAGGCAGAGACGCGAGCTCTGGGCCCGCTTGCGTTCAACCACGCAGTTATCGGCAATTACATGGTCATCGCCCTGATGATCTCCTTCATCCTGGTACGCACGGCGCGGGTGGGCAAACCTCTGTTCCAACTGAGCATTCCGTTTTTCGTCCTGGTGGCGATACTGTCCAAGTCGCGGGCCGGCCTGGCTGGCGTCCTGGTCGGGCTGGTGGTCTACATGGTACTGTCCAAGGTGCGACCTGCTGCCATCGTGGGGCTGGTTGCCGGGTGCGTGGTGACCTATGTCATCCTCCAATCCTCGCCGGAACTGCATGAAAGGTTCGTGCTGACCAAGGGCGGTAAGACCCTGGTCGACTACAGCGCGGGACGACTGGAGGGCTGGGGGCAGGTCCTCGGGCAGATCCTCAGGCGCCCGTACATTCTGTTAACCGGCGTGGGCCTGGGCAACTTCGCGTCCCTGCACGAGGCCGGCGCTATACTGCTGGTTGCAGCCCACAACAACTACCTGCACTGGCTTACGGAATGCGGCATCGTCGGCCTGACGCTGCCGCTGCTGGTACTGGCTCGCCTGCTGCGCATTTTCCGCGCCATGACGGCTTGGGACCGATTCCACCGCGAAATCGGGATCGGGCTGTGTTCGCTCGTGGCAGCCCTCCTCTGGGTGGCGGGGACGCAAGAAAACCTGGTACCTTCCCCGAGCATGGGTCGCGTTCTGGCATACTCCATCTTCCTGTTCGGCGCGGCAGTGGCCCTGTACCGGCAGTGGTTCTTGACCCAGACCACGATGTACCCCCGACAACCCCCGGGCCGCCGGCTGTGACGGTGCAGCGGTGAGCAAGGGCTCGATCCTACACGTCGTCACCAGTGTTGAAGTGGGCGGCATCGAAATACTGGTCCGCGACCTAGCCCGACTCCAGCGGGCTGCCGGTTACCAGGTCAACGTATGCTGCATTGGCGGCTGGGCAGGTGCCCTGGAACAGGACTTTCTGGGCCTGGGCGTGGGAGTCCACCCCACGCGCAGGTGGCGTAGCCCAGGGGGGATACCGCGCTGTGCGGCGAGCGTGGCCGGAATCCTGCGCCGGACCAGGCCGACCATCGTGCACGTTCACACCGAGGGGATGGCCGCTATCCTGCCGGTGCTCATCGCCCGGGCCCACGGGGTGCGCTCGCTCGTGCGAAGCATACACTCCTGCTACCACCACGGCAGCAGTCGTGTTCGGCGGCTGTGGTTCCGACTCGAACTGAGCTTGTCCGTAGCCCTGGGTACGAGGATTGTTGCCGTCAGCGAAGAGGTGCGACGGTGGGAGTCGCAGCATCTGCGACTGCCCGAGAGTTGGATCACGGTGGTCGAAAACGGCCTCGATCTGGAGCGTTTCGCAAATGCCTCCGGTCGAGCGGTGGATTTGGCGGCCCTGATCGGCCAAACCGGCCCGCGCCAGCAGTTGTTCCTGGTGCTTTGCGTCGCCGGCCTGCGCCCGGAGAAGAACCACGCCGTGCTGCTGCGGGCCATGGCTGAGCTGCGCCGGCGCGGCTGTCCACGGGATCCGCACCTTCTGCTGGCCGGGGCCGGGCAACTGGAAGCCGAACTGCGGCGGCTGGCTCAAGAGCTCGATCTTGAGCGTCACGTTCACTTTCTGGGCCTGCGCCGGGATATACCAGAATTGCTGGCGGCGGCGGATGTGTTCGCGATGGCTTCGGACCGCGAAGGGTTGCCCATTTGTGCTGCCGAAGCGATGGCGGCCGGCAAGCCGGTCGTGGCAACCAATGTGCCCGGTCTGGCCGCCGTCATAGTCGATAATCACACCGGCCTGCTCGTTCCTCCGCGCAACCCCGAGGCGCTGGCGGACGCACTCGAGCGGCTGGCCCGTGATCCGGACCTTTGCCAGCGCTTGGGGTCGGCCGGGCGAGCCCGAGCGATGCAGCGTTACTCGATACGGGCCTGCGCGGCGGCCTACGAGCGTCTGTATCAACCACACTGACCAGGCAGCGCGGGAGAGAACCTCCATCGACATGTGCGCAGTCGAGGCAAAATCACCCAGCCAGGCCCGGTCGTTTGTCACCCTGTTCTTCTTTGCCGCGTTGAACATCGTGGCCGGCGTGGGTGTCGAGCTGGCCAACCTCCGCTACTTCGGAGCCAGCCCGCAGAAGGACGCTTACGACATCTCGTATTTCATACCCCACATGCTTATCTACCTGTTCGGGCTGGACATCTGGAAAGGTCTGAGCACCGCCCTGTTCTCGCGCCTTTCCGTCAATGAGACCGAGGAACGCTGGCGGGTCTTCAGCAGCATTCTCACAGTTCTGCTCGCTCTGGGTTCGGCGCTGTGTGTCGGCTGCCTGTTTGCCGCCCCATGGATCGTGTCCGTGGTGGCCAGCGGCTTCGATCCGGGTCGGGCGACGCTCTGCACCTTCCTGCTACGTCTGAACGTCCCGGTCATCTTGCTGCTCAGCGTGACCGGATTCTTCGATAGCGTGCTGGTGGCCCACCACGTCTACGGCTGGTCCAGCCTTTCGCAGGTCATGCTGAAAGCGTCGCAGGTGATCGCGGTGGTGGGGTGGGCACCGCACTATGGCATCGCGGTCCTTCCGATCGGCACCCTGACGGGCCTTTCGCTGGCCCTGGTGTTTCAGGCGATCCTGCTCTATCGTCGCGGCCTCAGTTACCATTTCCTATATCTGGACTGGAAGAGCCCGAAGTTGCGCGAGGCTTGCCGGCAAGTGGGCCCGCTATTTCTCTCGGTCGCGGTCGCCCAGGCGGCCGCGGTCTGCCTCCAAAATGTAGCTTCCCACGGTGACACCGGCACGGTCGCCTGCCTGAACTACGCGGTCAGGTTCGTGGCCATCGTGACCCAGCTCGTCGTCTCGCCGCTCTGCACCAGTTACGCCCCGCGGATCGCGCGATACGTCGAGCTGCGGGACCAGGTCGGCGCCCGGGCCCTGACCCTGCGATCCGCCACCTGGATGACCTACGCCACCTGGACGATTGCGCTGGTCATTGTGCTGGCCTGCGAGCCACTGCTGACGATGCTGGCGTCCTTCAGCAGGTTGACGGCGGCGGATGTCAGTTTGATCGCCTTCTTCATGCGCATTCTAGCGCTGGTGGGTTGGTGTAAGGGCATCGGTTTGCTTGGGGTCTACCTGGGTCTGGCCAAGGCCGCAGCCTGGCGCGTGTTCCTGGTGAATTTCGCCGACGCGGTCACGCTCGCCACGACCGTCCTAGTCCTGGCCGCGACGGTAGGCCCGAAGCTGGCCCTGCCTACAGCCAGCCTGGCGGCGGCAGCGGCCGGGGGGGTGGCGGGGCTGGTGTGGATCCAGACCGGCCAGGGCGGGTTCATCCGCATATTCGCTCGCCGGGTTTTGGGTTGGGCGTTGCTGATGGGAGCGATCGGTCTGCCGGCCGGCCTGTTTGACTACTGGCTAACTTTGACTGATCGCGCTGGTTTGCCGGTGCTGCGATTGGTAATTTCGATCGGCTGGGTTCTGGTGCTGGTACCCTTATCTGGGTTGCTGCTGCGAATGCCTGAATTGCCGCTGGCCTTCAGGAGCATCTGGACCTGGCTGACGCGGCGTAACGCCCGTCCGGAGCCCCTGGGCTAAAACCCCGGCGGCTGGTAGGGTCAAGCTCTATGTGCTCGCCCGCTTCTCTGCCTGCCAATGCTTGCAGTGGAGAACACCGCCGGCCGATCCTCTTCTGGGGTATCGTCGTGCATTTCGGAGGAAGCAATCACTCTACTATCCTTCTGGCCCGGCGGCTACGCGACCACAACCCGGTCATGATGGTCGATGCGTACGGCAACTGCCGCCCCTACCTGGCCGCCCTGGCAGCCGCCCGACTCGACACCCACGTGCTCAGTCCGCACCCGGAACGGGGCGTAATTGGGGGCCGGGGCCGGCTGGATCGCCTGCTGCGACTGACCGCTGCGCTACCCGAAATGGCAGAGCTGGTGTGGAGATTCGGCCGACTTGTTCGCCGGATCCAGCCGCGAGCGGTGGTGGTCAACAGTCTGAAGGCGCTGTTTGTCGCTCGCTACGCCCTCCCGGGCGGCATGCCCATCGTGTACTTTCTTCGCGGGGACTGCGGACGTCAAAGCTGGTATGCACGCCGATGGCTGCGGAAGGTTGACCTGCTGCTGGCCGTGTCGCAGGCTTCCCTGGCCTCGGCCGCAGCCTGCCAGCCCGCCCGGAGTGGGGTGGTCTACAACGGCGTCGACCTGGCCGAGGTGGAGAGCTGCGCCGCCGCCCCAGAGCCGGCCTTGCCCGGAGGGGACGCGTCGCTGCGGCTAGTGTTCCCGGCCAGCCTGATTCCGCTGAAGGGGCAGGACATTGCCGTCCAGGCTGTGGCCCGGCTGCGCCAGGCCGGGTGGAGGGTCCAACTGTGGCTGGCCGGAGACAAGCCCCGCGGAGCGGGCTCCGGCTTCCCGGCACGCCTGCTACAAATGGTCGAGCGCGAGCGCCTGGAAGATTACGTCCACTTCATTGGGTGGCACGACAACATCTGCCCGGTGATACGAGCCAGCGATGTGGCCATCCTCACCAGCCGCACGGAGGGAATGCCGCGCTCCCTCATGGAAGCCATGGCCCTGGCCAAGCCGGTGATCGCGACGCGGGTAGGTGGCATCCCCGAGCTGGTGCGTGACGGCATTGACGGCCTGTTGGTCGAGCGTGACGACGTGGAGGCCACCAGTGCAGCGATTGCGAAGCTGATGGATGCCGACCTCCGCGCGCTGATGGGGGCTGCCGGCCGGGAGCGAATTAAGACAAACTTCACACTCGAGCGACAGGCCGAGGAGTTTCTCAGACATCTCGATTCGGTCTGTTGATCGAAGAGGACTGCGCCGCTCCGGGGTCGGCCGGCAGGCCGTCAGGCTGCCTGGAAGGCCAAGGCGGCGGCGCCGATCGTGCCTGCGTCAGTCCCCAGCGTGGCTAGGGCGATCCGCGGGGCGTCAGGGGCGATTTTCCAACTTTGCCGGTCGAAATGCTCCTGAACGCGGTCGAGCAGTTGTCGACCGGCGTTAATCAAGCCGCCTGCAAGCACCACCAGTTCAGGGTTCAAGACGTGCTGGAGGTTCACCACGCCCAGCGCGAGGTAATAGCAAGTTTCATCCCAAATTCGGGCCGCGAGGCGGTCGCCGGCCGCCATCGCGGCAATGACGTCACGCGCGTCAAAAGGCCGGCCGGCCGCCACCCGCGGGCTGAGGAGCGAGTCGCCACCGGCCTGGACCGCCTCAGCCAGTCGCTCGGCGACCGCATTGGCCGAAGCATAGCGTTCCAGGCAGCCCCGTTGCCCGCAGGGACAGGGTCGTCCGTCGGGGACGATTATGGTGTGCCCGACTTCACCGGCGTTGTCGAATCGCCCCCGCCAGAGTCGGCCATCCAGCACCACCCCCCCGCCGATCCCGGTCCCCAGCGTGAGCATGACCATATCCCGCACCTGCCGGCCCGCACCGGCGGTGAATTCGCCGAATGCGGCCGCGTTGGCATCGTTTTCCAGCACCACGGGCAGGCCGATCAGCTCCGCCAATCGGTCGCGCATGGGAAAGTGGACGAACCCAGGCAGATTTGGAGCCTGGTGAATGACACCCTCCTGGCGTGACATCGGCCCCGGGGCTCCCACCCCTACCGCCGCCACCTGTTGGCAGGTCAGGTCGGCTTCCTGAAGCAACTCGTCGACCAGACCTGCGATCCGTCCCAGAACGTGCTGCGAACCCTGCTCGGCCTGTGTCTCAATCGAGCGTCGGACCAGCAGTCGACCCTGGCGGTCGCATACGCCGCCTTTGATATTTGTGCCCCCGAGGTCGATCCCGATCGCATAGGTTGGTGTCATGTCAGGCGTCCGGCGACAGATGAACCTGCCCGTCCACTACGCATCCCAGGATTCGGGCGTGCGGAAGGTCGGCGGGCGGGGTCCGATACGGGTCTTGGCCCCAGATGGTCAGGTCGGCCGGGGCGTCAACCGCGATTGTGCCGACCGGTTCAGCCGCCCCGATGGCGGCCGCCGCCCCGCGCGTAAACATGTTGATCGCTTCGCGCACGGTCACACGTTGCCGGGGGAACCATCCTCCAGGCGGCTGACCCTGGTGGTCAACTCGTGCCGTGGCGGCAAACAGGCTTCGACGCGGGTCGATCGGCTCGACCGGGACGTCAGATCCGCCCGCCAGCGTGACGCCGAGATCCAGCAGTTGCCGGAAGGCGAAGGCATGCTGCCGGGCGTGCGGCCAGTGCCGATCGGCATTGGCGATGTCGCCCAGCAGATGACAGGGCTGCACCGAGGCCACAATGTTCGCCCGGGCCATTCGGCGTGCGTCTGCCGGGCGAACGCACTGGGCGTGCTCGATCCGGTGCGGCAGAGGCACAGCTCCCGACCCGCCCGCCGCAACGATAGCGTCAACGGCTTCGTGCACTGCTCGATCTCCGATGGCGTGAATCCAGCACGCCCAGCCGTTCCGGGCGGCCCGCGCCACCGCAGCTTTCAGGTCCGCCCCCGCTACTACCGGCACGCCACGGTAGCGCCTCCTTCCCGGGTACGGCTCGAACATGTACGCCGTCTGGGAGCCGAGCGCCCCGTCGGCGAAGATTTTCACCGCGCCTAGGCGAAACCAGTCGTCGCCGAAACCGCTTCGCAGCCCAAGGTCCACAGCACGATCCAGGTCTGCCAGTTGGATGGCATGGACTACCCGAAGCCCGAGGCGCCGCTCGGCATGGTGGCGTTGGAGATGAATCAGCGACGGTCCGTCGTCCATGCAGTGCACGCCGACGATGCCATGCTGCCACGCCTGTCGATATGCGTCATCCAGGGCCCGGTCGACCAACTGTTTAGCGTCGGGATCGGTACGTAGCGCGAGTTCCCGCAGCGGGTCAGGCAGAAGATCGACCGCCGCCTCCTGAACGATGCCGGTCGGCCGGCCGCGAGCGTCCCGCAGGTAGCGCCCGCCGGCCGGGTCCGCAGTGTGGCGGCTGATTCCAGCCCGTTTCATCGCCGCAGTGTTGAGCCAAGCAGTGTGTCCGTCCCGGCTGCGGACCAGCACCGGTCGATTCGGCACCACCCGATCCAAGTCCGCCGCGGACGGCAGACCGCGCTCCCAGCGGTTGTGTTCAAAACCACGGGCGAGAATCCAATCGCAGCCGGGGTTGCGCCTGGCACGCGCGTAGATTGCGCTCAACACGGCGTTGAGAGAAGGCAACGCGGACACGTCCAGCACGAGGTGGCGTCCCAGAGCCCAGTAAAAAAAATGCGTGTGGCAATCCACCAGGCCGGCGGTAACGAATGCGTGCGGCAGTTCCAGCAGCCGTGAGTTCCGGCCACGCAGAGACCGGATCTGGCGTTGAGAACCCACGGCCAATATTCGACCTTTTCCGATCGCCAGCCCATGGAGCTGACCGGCAGAGCCCGGCGGTCGACCGGCCAGTCGGACAATAATGATCAGTTCCACGGTGGGTTTCGCAGCAGGCACGGCGCGGGATTATCGGCCGGAATTCAGGCCAGCGCCAAGTCGGGCAGCGACCGGGAAAGCAGGGAAAAAAAAGAAGGAGCAGGCTGCGACGACCGGGGTGTTCGGGCCGAAGGGAGGGGGGAGGCCGCCGCTTATTACGCCTGCTCCCTTTGCTTTCAGCTTATTATAGCGTGCAACTACCGTTCCGTCCAGAGGATTTCATCTGGCACGTATTTTTTCGTAGTTTTTTCCGCGGCCGGCTCAGTTGCGTGTGTTATCTCCCACAACCCTGCGCCAATTCTCGCACGCCCGACCGCCCAGCCACGGCTGCTCAACCGGCAACTTGATTCCACGGTTGATAATCTTTAGAGTGCCTGACAGATGCTCGCAGGCAGGTGCCGACCGCAGGTTCCGGGGGGATCCGGCCAGCCTGAACGCCATCCAGGCCGGCCGGCAAGCGCCGGCCCAGCCTACTTGGCCGATGTAGCTCAATGGCAGAGCACAGCTTTCGTAAAGCTGGGGTTGTGGGTTCAACTCCCACCATCGGCTTTATTTTCAGCCCGCCGGGCCCGAGCGAGTCAAGAGCGCTTTCGGCAAGCAGACCGGGGAGGGGATCGCAGCGGGATGACCGCGCGGCCCCAGCGTGTCCACCGCGCGGCAGGCCGACTTCCTGTCGGCACTGCGGGCGGGCCGACATATGATCTCGAAAAAGCTCTTGCATAGTGGCAAGCGCTTCGCGCAAGATTGCACTTGTGGTCGGCAGCGACCCGCGAACTTATACTGCGGCGTAGTTGCCCGAAAGGATGGAAGGTCTGAAGCGCGCCACGGCTAGACCTTCCATCCGTCTTTTTCCAGAAACCGGCTGCATAACACGGCCTTTCCACCCCGGCCGGTCGCGAAAGCGAGAAGTGAGAGCGTGGCCCCGGCTCACGGTCGTCGCAGTTCCCCGACCAGCTTGTCCGACCGGACCGTCCCGTCGTGCAGGTTGATGACCAGTTGCTGCCCGGAGTGGACGTCGAACTGCCCGGTTTGAGTGTCTTCCAGGTAGACCCGGGCTTCGGCCGGCTGGGCCCCGCGCAGCCGGATGCGCCCCTGCTGTCGATTGAACTCGATCCACCCGGCGTGTATTTCCCGGACCCGTGAGCCCTGCTGGTCACGCAGGTAGACGCTGCCCGAAGCGGTAAGCGAGGCCAGCCGCAACGGCGCCCTGGTCAGGCCGCCGCCACGCTGAAAGCGAGTATCCGTCGGATCGACGATGAACCAACACTCGAGCCGGTCGCAGTCCAGGGTTGCGTTTCGGCTCTGGACCATATCCAGGAGGTCGGGCTGATCGGCCAGGCGGGGCAGCATCTGGCCCAGATCGACCATGTCGCGTCCGGCCCGATGGATGAAGACCACGCGGTCCTCGAAGACCGCGGTGTCCAGCCGGTTCGGCCCGTCCTCGCCCAACTTATAGGTCATGCGTCCAGCACAGCGCATGGCGGTCTGGCTGGGACCACGGCTGATCAGGGCGGACGGGACGCCCAGCAGCTCGCGGGCCGGCTCGGGCTCTTGCAGGCCGTGCCGGTCGGTGATCAGCAGGTCGGTCAGGCCGGTGGTCACGATCTGCCGGTTGACCAGATCGGCCTCCAAGAGCGGAGCGGATATGCTGGCGTGGATAACCGGCTCCGGGTCGCCCGGCTCAAAGCTCTCGCTGGTCACCAGAGCGTTTTCAGCTACCAGACGCAGCGGCTCCTTGCGGAGTCGTTCGGCAGGGCCTTCGACCCGCAAAGCGAGCAATTCGTCGCCGGCCGGCGGCGGCTCCTGGCCACCCAGCAGGCGGCGGAGTTGCCGCCACAACTCTCGCAGCGACGGTTCGGCGGGCGCCGACCGCGTTTCCTCCACGTCCTCCAGGAGCAAAGTCAACGTCTGGCCCTGCAACTGCTCCTCCCCGGTCCGGGCCAGCACGTCGCCATCAAAGTGGACCGTGTTCCGCCGACCGTCGATCAGCAGGCCGCGGCTGGCGGTCACCACGACCGGGGCGGGCTGATCGCGTCGTTGACCTTGCAGGCTGCGCTGGGTCTTGAACGACAGACGCGAAGGCCCGTCCACTCGTACAGTCTGAGCCTGGCGATCTAGCTCCACACACTGCCCCCAGACCGTGTACGGCCGGGCATGCACCAGGCCCGGCTGACCGGTCGCTCCGCTGACGCTCGCGGTCGCGAGCTGGTTGATTCCCTCGAAGTTGGCGAGGATCCTCTGGCCGCGGGCCGCGATCCGGTTATCCGGATCAAGCAGTTCGGCGCCGCCCGAAACGTCGAGTTCCTGAACCACAAACAGCGGCCGTCCGCCGCGGCTGCCATTCGGCGGCGGGGCCAGCCGGGCCGATATCCGGTTGCCGCGGATGCTCGCCTTGCCCCGCGTAATCGTCACAGCACCAAGTGCATCCATCCGGGTCGGGTAGAGTTCGTGATCCTCAGTCAGGCCAAAAGCCAGGTCGAGCCGGACGGCTCCCAGAAGCCCGTCCCCGCTGGTGAGCCTGACCTCGCCCCAGGCGCTGGCCGCCTCCAGCAGCTCCTCCAGAGACTGTTGACCGCGCCGGGGGTGAAACGTCACATCGAGCTGGTGAGCGGTCAGCTTCTGCCGACCCAGGTCGACCTGCACGTCGCCGACGAAGCTGGCGGATTCCAGAGCGTTGGCGTTCATCAGCGGGTCGGACTCTTCCAGCGGCCGCAGGCTGCGGGCCAGGCGCAACTCGGCCCAGTGCGAACTGCGAACCGAGGACAGACGAGCCCCAAGGCCGGTTCCACGTTGGGAATGCAGCTCGACCTGACCAACCAGCTTTATCACCCGAGCGGCCTGATCGACATAGACGCTCTGGGCGCTGGCCGACAATCTCGGGCCCATGGCCAGCTCGACCTGTCCGGTCTCGGCCGGGTAGAGCCAGACCCGTTGCTGGTCATCGTGGAAGGCTATTTTGGCGCACCGGACGGTCGCGTCGCCCCGGGTCATGATCACGGGCCGGCCAGTGGCCACCACCCGGCGGCGATTCGGCTCCTCCGGGCCACAGGGGTCGGCCGGTTCTAGTTGCAAGCGGCCCTGCCAGCGCAGCACCAGCCGATCCCGCGGCTGGGATCCGACCTGACTGATGGGCTGGGTGGATGGGCCGGTCGACGAGCCTCTCCCCCGCAACAGGCGCTCCGCGCCGCTGGCCACGTCGAACAGCAGCTCCACCTGATCCGCTTCCAGGCCGCCGATCCGTTCCAAGGCCCGGTACTGCTCAGCCACCACCCCGCCGTCCAGCCGGCAGGTGTACGCCGTCGGCGGACGAAGCGGGCGACGGCGGGGTCCGCGCCGAGGCCGGTCAGGGGCCGGTTCGGTAGCCGCCGGCCCGCCGGAAGGCGTCCGCTCCAACTGGTCGCTGGCCGCCATACCGAACAGCCCGGCGGCGGCGTATAAGACGAATTCCTCGCCCTCCGCGATCGACAGAGTTTCGATCCGGTTGTCCGCCTGATTCCAGATCAGGTGCAGACCGCGGCCGCGGACTTCGAAATCATCGCTGTCGACCGTGACACGACTGTCAGTCTTCAGCTCGCCGATTTCCAGGTCGAACTCCAGGCGGTCGACCGAGACGGTGATGAGGTCCTCGGGCCGGTCGACAGGTGGCGGGCGGTCGGGTCCCGGGCGACGGTCAACGGTCACGCGGACCTGGCCGTCCAGCCAGCCGTTCCTGGGACGCATCTGGGACTGGTCCACCCGCTCCACGCGAATCTGGCCCAGGTCGGCGGTAATGCTGGCCGTCATACCGGTAGTCAGCAGCAGACTGAGTTCGGGGCGCGTCACCCGGATTTCATTCTTCGAGCCGGGGACCGGCTGCCAGTCCTGGCAGACGAACATGTCGCGGGGCCGGCCGGTGTGCTCATCGTAACGTCGGAACATGATTTTGCCGCCGGCGGGGATCTCCACCGCCTCGCCGACCCGGAGCGGCTGGGTGGCGGACTCATGGCGCCTAGGTAGTTGCTCGAGGGCGGGGCGCTCCGGGCGGGCCGGCGGCGTGTCCGTGAAGGTCCAATAAATCCACAACAGGACGCCCAGGACAGCCAGCGACGCCACTGCCAGCAGAATGTTGCGAGCCATGTTGGTTGCCTCAATCGCGCTGCCGCATACGCTTCGTAGTCCCCAACTCACCGGGGCGCAGTCTGCACGGGCTGGTAGCGGACGCCGAGCTGGGCCAGCAGGAACGCGTATATGTCGACCGATTGCTCGATGCGATCGGCCAGGGAGCTGCCCACGTGCCCGGTGTGGGCACTGGTCCGCAGCAGGACCAGGTTCTCGGGATTGGCGGCCTGGAGCCGAGCGGTCATCTTCCGCGACTGCATCGGGTCCACCCGCGGGTCGTTCTGGCCGGTCAAGAACAGGATCGCGGGATACCGCACCCCATCCTGCACGCGGTGGTAGGGCGAATAAGCGTACAGGGCCTTGAACTGGTCCGGGTCCTTCACCGTGCCGTACTCGGTTACGTTGAAAGCTCCATTGGGCGAGAGTTCCACCCGCAGCATGTCGTAGATGCCGACGCTGGAGACGACGGCGGCGCACAGGTCGGGATGCTGAGTGAAGGTCGCGCCCATCAGGAGCCCGCCATTGGATCCCCCAAAGATGGCCAGCTTTTCCCGGCAGGTATATCCGGCGTGGATCAGATGCTGGGCGGCGGCATAGAAGTCATCGAAGCAGTTCTGCTTGTTGGTCAGGCTCCCGGCCCGGTGCCATTCTTCGCCGAACTCGCCGCCGCCGCGGATCACTGCCGTCGCCCACACGCCGCCCTGTTCGATGAACACCCGGCGGCGCGGCGAGAAGGCCGGGCTCTCACAGGCCCCGAATCCGCCGTAACCCCAGAGCACGGTCGGGTTCCGCCCGTCCAGTGGGGTGCCTCTTTTGCGGATGATATTTATCGGAATTTGCGTCCCGTCCCGCGAGGTGGCCAGCTCGCGGACCACCTCGCAATCGCTGTAGTCGGCCGGCGAGGTCTTAGCCAAAGCCGTCTTGCGACTTTGCCCGCTGGCCGCCGAGTAGTGGAACCAGGCGGGGGGTGTGATGTAAGTCTGGCTGAGGTACAGGATGTCATCGCCGTCCAGCGCCACCAGGCCGTGGACCGAGCAGACCGGCGGTAAATCCACCGGCTTTAGCGGCCGGCCATCAAGCTCGAACACCCGGAGCCGCGACGGTCCGCCAAGCTGGTCCAACACGTACAGCCGCCCTGCGGTCGGGAGGAAGCCCTGAATTGTCGCTTCCGACTGGGGGACGACCAGCTCGGCCGTGGCCAACGATGGGGCCTCGGCCGGGGTTCGCAGGATTTTGCCGCGCGGCGCCCCATCCCGGGAAAGGAGGTACAGCATGCCGCCCGGGCCCAACCGGACCGCGATCACCCGGTCGGAAAAGCCGCTGATCGGAATCCAGCGGCCCGGCCCGACCGAAGTGGAGCGGATGAAGTGAGCGAACTCCTCACCGTCGCCATTCTCCACGCTGGCCAGCACATATCGGCCGTCGGGGTCGGTCGAGAGCGTGAACTCGGCTATTCGCGGCTGGTCCTTTCCCAGCTCATAGGTGTCGCGGTCGGTTGGAGTGCCAAGCCGGTGGTAGTAGACCTGCTGGTAGAAGTACAAGTCGGCCGGCGGGCGTTCGTCTGGCCGCGGGTAGCGGGTGTAGAAGAAACCGCTCCCGTCCGCAGCCCAGGCCAAACTGCCGCCGGCGGTGCCCCCGTGGGCGCGCGGAATGACGTCGCCGGTCTCGCGCCCGCTGGCCACCTCATAAACGTGCACCGTCCCGGACTCGGTTCCGCCGCTGGAAAGCGACACGGCAACCAGCTTGCCGTCCAGGGAGGGCACAAACCAGTCGATGGTGGTGCGGCCAGTCGGATCGACCGCCTCCGGGTCGAGGATGATGCGCTCGTCGCCCGGCTGGTCAGCGGAAGTCAACACGACCAGCAACGGTTGCGGCTTGGGTGGCTGGTTCTTGAGCGCGAACAAAAGGCTCTGACGGCGGATCAGCCCGAAGTAATCCGCGGACGCCCCCATCTCGAGTTCGGTGAGCCGGGCCCGGATTTCCGGTACTGCCGGCAGCTTATCCAAGACCGATCGAGCGTAAGCGTTCTGGGCCTCGCTCCAGGCTCGCACCTCCGGATCGTCCCAGTTCTCGAGCCAGCGGTAGTCGTCGGTGACCTTCACGCCGTGATATTCGTCCACTACCGGTTTCTTGGGCGTGGGCGGAGGTCGGACGGCCAATAGTTTGACTTGGGGCCAGGCTGGCGTGTCGATCGCGAGCAGCAATGGTATGACCAGGCAGCAGCGCGGCACCCAGGCGGCGGGCGCGGCGGCCCGGAATGAACTAAACGCCCTCCCGTCCGAGCGGTTGCCAATCTCCCTGAGCGACCGCCGGGCCGACGCTTTGTCGCATGCGTATCTCATGGTCGGGCCTCCGATTCGGGTTTGGCGGAAATAGAGTGCGATTCCCCGTCCTGAACTTCGGCTTGGCCAGCCAGGTCGGGCTGATTCTGGGCCCAGTGTACCAAGTCGTCCGCCAGGCAGATCGGCGCCTGGCGGCTGGCCCGGAGGGTGCCGTAACTGCGACTGGCGGTCCGGCCGCCGCGCCATACCAGGAGCGCCGTCACGGCCAGCCCGAGGGCCAGCGCCCCGGCCAGCCAACGCCAATCGGGTCCGGCGTCAGGTACCACGCCGACGGCGGCCTGCCCTATGGCAGTCGGACCTGGAGCTACCAGCAGCGCGGCCTGCCAAACCCGGCCGGAACGACCGTGATACTGTCGGATCATCAAAAAATAGCCGGTCACCGTAAGCCAGGCACCCAGGGGGATGTCGGCCGAGCTTTCGGTCAGGATCAGAGTGCAGGTAAGCGGCTGGTCGTCCCGACGTAGCTCGACCTGCCATAACTGGCCCAGGTCCGGGCGACTGGCCAGTACGTACGGCGCCTTGCTGCGGCCCACCACGCCCTGCACCGTCACCGGGCGGCCACGGAAGTCGTTCGGACGCTCCAGCAGGTCGCGCCAGTCGCTGACGAGCTGCGGCGTCTGCAAGAAGCCCGGCGAATGGGGTGCGGATTTGACAAAAGCCAGCGCCGTGTAAAAGGCAGGCTGATCGAAATCAAAGGCGAAATCCCGCACCTGGGCCAATGCCTCCCGGACCGCGGCCGGCAGCTCCCAAAGCTCCAGCTCGCCACCAGTGGCAGGCTGGCTCTGACCCGGCGAGCGCACGGGCGGGCCGGCCAAGACCAGCGCCCAGCCGGCCCAGACACGGCAGGTCAATAGTCGCCGTCCTGCTCCCATGGGTAGCTCGGTCCGGAAGTCGCTGGAGCGGAGGGAACCGGCGCCGATCCCTCCTCCGGCTGAAGCTCGGGCGGGGCCGGGGCCATCCGTAGCTCAGATTCTTCCTCAAGCACCAGGATGGCAATCCGGCTCTCGCTGCCACGCCGGAGGGTCACTTTGCGGCCGGGCACAAACTCCACCTGGGCGATCACCAGGTAAGTCAAGGGTGAAACCTCCGGCAGCTCGATTTCCTCGATGGACTGAATGGTCAAGTTGCGCAGCGAGTTGAGCACTTTCTCGAATCGATCACGCCCCTCGGGATCGGCCATCCGGCAGACCAGTCGTCGATAGCCCTGATAGTCGCCGGCCAGGGCGGTTTCCAGGAAGCAACGGAGGAAGTCCGTCACCTCGGGGAACTCGTCTTCCAGCCCGGCAGAAAACCGGTACTCCACCTTATGAGCCGGCAGCTCAACCTGTTCTTGGGCTGGACCGGCGGTCTTCGCCGGAGAGCTGCTGGAGCCACGATCGCAGCCCGTTGGGAGGCAAGCCCACAGGACAAGCAGACAGACGTTTGCGGACCAGGACTGACGCACGCGGTCGAACTCCGTCATCCAAGCGTGTGCGTATGGTAACGGACGGCCGGCGACCAGGCGAATCGGGCCCGCGGCAGTTTGCGGGTTGACGCGCGGCTCAGGCTGGCCAAGGGTATACTGTGGCCCCACCGGCCTGATCGGCAGGCTCGGCTGGCCCCCGCGTACCTCGGGAGCATCGCCATTTGTAGTAGTAGAGGGACCATGCGGCGGCGGAGGCGTCTGATCGCGATCGCCCTGAGCTTGATGCCGCTGGTTGGCCCAAGCCCGGCGGCGGGACAATCACCCACCAGCCAGGCGGGGGCGCCACAAGCTCTGGAAACACGTCCGATACTGGCAGTAGTGGGCCTGGAGAGCGAAGAAGGCGGCGACCAGCGCCGCCGCCTTCTTCGCTCTCCAGGCCCACTAC
>CAYZXK010000192.1:0-41231 GCA_964482395.1 uncultured Planctomycetales bacterium
CGGATCGTGTACGGTCTGGTGGCGTACTACAACGCCAAGTACGCCACGCGGGTCTGCAAAGAATTCCGGGAGGTCCGCGGTGTGGCCTGAAATGCCCTTCTTAACCCGCAACAATTACACACGGGAATTGACGTTACCTTCCATGGGGACCAGCAGGAGCTTGGCGTGGTAGGTGTAACGCTGCTCGGAGTCGAAGGACCGATAAGCTTTGAGTAGCCGTTCCCGGGCTCGTTCCCGATCGCCCGCCGCCAGTAGCATGACCCCGGCGTGGAAATCCGCCTCCCCGGACAGCTTCCAGGGTGCGCCGGTCTCTCCGGCCAGCGCGACCGCGAGTTCCTCCAAGCCGGTCGCGGGGCCGCCGGTGAGGCAGTGCGTGTACAGTTCTCTAACCCACTGCTCGGTCTGGGGCGGAACGAGCTCGGCCGCGAAATCCACCGAGCTGGCCCGCGCGGAAAGCAACGCTTCGGCTTCCTCCTTCTGACCCAGCAGCCGCAGGCAGGTCGCCGACCAGAGGACCGCCTGGGCGCTCGTTTCCGGGTGGTCGGCCAGAGCCCGGGCATGGTGCAGAGCGGTGGCCATGTCGCCGGCCTCAGCACACACCAGGGCCGGATAAACGTGCAAGTACAACCGATTGGTCGGATCGTAGCTGCTGCACGCCGCCAGGTCCTGCAAAGCCGCCTGGTACTGGCCCTGCCAATAGCGCAGCCGCCAGCGGTAGTGATAGCCCTCCCACTGACTGCGCGACTGACGGGCCAGGTTGATGGCCCGGGTCCGGGCCTCGATCGCCTCGGCGTACCGCCCCAAGCTCTCCAGGCACTCGGCCTCGGCGGTGACCGGCCGATCGTCGCTCGGATCAGCCTCCTGTCCGGCGCGGGCCAGCTCGAGGGCCCGGGCGTAGCACTCGTCAACCGTGTCGTCACGCGCGCCCCGACTTCCCTGATAGATCTCGGCTTCCAGGCGGTGAGTGATCGACAGCAGGTAGTACGGGTAAGCGCCGTAATGCCGCTGCGCGATCAACTGGCCGAGACCGGCTTTGATCTCCGACAGGTCATCCAGGGTGCGGCTGGCGTACATCCGCTGATTCTGAGCCCGCGCCAAATGCAGCACCGCCTGCGGGTGAAAACCGTGCTCTTGTGCCCGCAGGGTGTTTGCCTGACGGTAGGATTCGATCGCCGCGGCCGGGTCCTGACGATGGATGGCCAGGCCGCGGAAGAACCAGGCATCCGGGGTCATTCGCCCGGCCCCGGATTGCCGCAATTGCTCGGCTCGCTCAAAGGTTGTTCTGGCCGCCTCAGTGAACCGTTCCCGCCCCTGGGCCCAGGCCAACAAATACAGTGCCCGCAGGTCGGTCGGTTCCTGCTCGAGGACTGCCTCCAGGTGAGAGATTGCACCAACCTGGTCATCTGCGCCCAGGGCGGCCAATCCCGCGACCAGATTCAACTGCAACGGGTCGGCCCCGAGTGCCTCGGCCAGCTTGATGTCCGAGGCGACCAGCTCAGGATGACGGTAATCGTTATACACGAGCTGGTCGTAGGCCCGGGTCAGAAGCTGTCGGGCCTGCTCCTGCCGCATCTGGCTCAGTGTCCATAGCAAGCCGATGGCCAGGGCGACGGTCGCGCCGGTCGCCAGGATGGCTGCGCTGATTGTCGGGTGACGACGTACCCATTTGGCAGCCCGAACCACCCGGGGAGTCCGTCGGGAGAGGATGGGCCGGCCCAGGGCGAAGCGGCGTAAGTCCTCGGCCAGCAACCCGGCCCTGGGATGTCGGCGTGCCGGGTCCTTTTCGATGGCCCGCAGGCAGATGGTTTCCAGCTCGACTGGGATTTCCGGGTTCACCCGGCGTGGGGGCGCCGGGTCCTGGGTGCAGATCGCGGAGATTATCTGTTCGCGGGTCGGCCCGTCGAACGGTTTGCGCCCCGTGATCACCTCGTAGAGTGTCACGCCCAGCGAGTAGATGTCCGTGCGGTGGTCGATCTGGTCAATCTGGCCGCGGATCTGCTCCGGCGACAGATACGCCGGCGTGCCCATGATCTCCCCGCTGATGGTCAGATGGGGCTGATCGGTCATCCGGGCCAGTCCGAAGTCGGTCAGATGCAGCCGATTGTCGCTGCCCAGCAGCAGGTTGTGAGGCTTGACGTCCCGGTGAATCACGCCCTCGCGATGGGCGCATTCCAGAGCGTCGGCCACCTCGGCCAGCAGCCCGGCCAGATGGCGGTAGTCGGCCCGGGTCCAGTGCGGCCTGGTGCGGGGTTGGGCGTCATTGGGCGAACTGTCCGCCCGGCTGGCGGCCTTCACCAGCGGCGCCGCCCCTGGATCCTTCAGCCGGATGCCCGAGGAACTGCCGGCCGCCGCGGAACTGAGCAGCTCGGGACAACCCCGAATCACCGTATCCAGCCCCACGCCATCCACCAGCTCCATGGCATAGTAGAAGTGCCCGTTGTGCTCGCCCTGGGCGTAGATGGATACGACGTTCGTATGATGGATGCGGGCTGCGGCCTGGGCCTCGGCTCGAAAACGCTGGACCGCGACCGGGCCGTACCGGAGATACTCCGGCAAGACCTTCAAAGCCACCTCCCGGCCCAGCGAGATTTGCCGAGCCCTGTAGACTATCCCCATCCCCCCACGGCCCAGCTCCTCCAGGATCTCGAAATCGCCCAGCCGGCTGTGCGGGCCCAGCGTCGGGCGGGCAATCGCGCGACTGAACGAGTCGCTGGCCGATCCGAACTCCCCGTCATCTGTGATCTGGGCCGGCCCCGCGCCGCTGGGGTCGAACCCAAAGGCCTCACGAAGGTCCGAAATCAGCGCCGCCTCGGCCGGCTCGCATTCTTCGGGCGTCAGTTCTGACTGGGTGGCCTCCATTTGCGGGTCCGACGCTGCCAGTTCGACGGAGAGAGTCAGGGGGTGGCCGCAGCGCAGGCACCGGCTCGGGCCGGCTCCGGGCTCCACCGGCGTGGTCGAGCCACACTTCGGACACACCGCTGCCGCACTCACCCGACGGTCCCTCCGCTCCTGCCGTCCTCATCATATAGACTGACCGCGGACACAGTTTGACACGACGGAAGGCGCCAACGGCCAAAGCGCTCCCGGCCCGCTCGACCGGGACGCGATTCTAGACGTCTCCGTCCGGGTCCAGCGTGGCCAGATGCTCCTTCAGACGCTTCAGGACTCGGCTGCGGGCCTGATAGACGCTGGCCTTGCTAAGTCCGAGCTTCTCGGCGGTCTCGCCGACTGGGCGGCCCGCCAATACGTGCATCTCAAATGCCTTGAGCGTGATGGGTTCAAACTCCCCCGCGATCGTGCTCATCGCCCACCGCAGGCGGTGCAGTTGCCATTCCCGCTCCCAGCGATGGTCGGAACTGGCCTCCTTTTGGCTGGCCAGGTAGTCGAAGTTCTGTGGGTCCAGGCTGAAAGGCTGCTGGGCCTGTTTGCTGGCTCGACGGGCCATGGCATGGATCACGGCGGACCGGAGGTAGGTCCGAAACCGCCCCTTGCGGGCGTCATACTCCAGGTCTCCGATCGCCTTGAACAGGTACATCTCGACTTCCTGGACAATATCCTCGGCGTCGGCGTGGCCGGCGCCCCGGCTGCGGGCGTACCGGTACAGCAACTGGCCATAGCGGTCGTGGAATTCCTGCCAGGAAAGCTGGTCGGCCCGGTCACGCAGGCGCAGCAGAAAAGTCAGGCGTGTAGAGTCACCCTGGCTCATCAATGGCCATTGTCCCAGACCGGACCGGCCGTCACAACGTTAACTGCGACGGTTCTCCCCGCCGGGCCCGGCTTTTCTCCGCCGCCCGCGGCGCGTGCTGGACGGTCTGACTGATGACCGGACGTCCCCCTCCTGGCGGCATTCCAGCCGGATTGCCCGCGGTACCCCGTCCGGGCGGACGGTCAAGACCACGGACCCGCCGAGGCGGGCGCTATCCACTTCGCATCCACCGGGCGACCGCGTCGGCGGCACCCTGCCGGCCCAGCTCTCTCGCGGCCCGCGCCATTGAGGCACGCACCCGGGGATCGGTCAGCCGCTCAAGGGCGGCCCGCAAGCCCGGTTCGTTCAGCTCGGGTCGGAGTTGATCTTCCATCCAGATCGCCGCCCCATAATCCGCCAGCACCTGGGCGTTGGCCTGCTGATGGCGGTCGCGATGGAAGGGGTAAGGCAGAAGTATCGAGGGTTTTCCCAGCGCGGTCAGCTCCGCGAGGGTGGAGGCGCCGGCGCGGGATACCACCAGGTCGGCGGCAGCCAGAGCCAGCCACATCTGGCCCGCAAAACTGCGAACCTGGGCCGGTGCGCCGTCGGACGCGTAGGCCGCTCGGACCGCCGCCTGGTCGGCCGGTCCGGTCAGATGGAGAAGCTGCCAGTCCGGGTGCTCGGCATGAAACCGCGGCCAGACCCGGACCATGACCTGGTTGAGGGTGTGGGCACCCTGCGAGGCCCCGGTCACCAGCAGAGTCGGTCGCTCCGGCTGAAGTTCGAACAGCCTTCGCCCCTGGTCCGGATCGGCGTTGGCGAATTCCGGGCGGACGGGGCAGCCCAGCGTCAGGCAGTTGGTACCCGGCGGAAAGTGACCGCGCGAGACCTCCCACTGCAAGACCACCAGGTCCGCATGCCGGGCCAAATGTCGGTTGGCTCGACCGGGAATGGCGTCGGGATTGAGGATCGCCGTCCGAATGCCCAGGGCCCGGGCTTCTATCACTGCCGGCCCGGCGCCATAGCCACCCAGCCCCAGGACTGCCTGCGGGCAATGAGTCTTCAGAAATCGGCGTGCCAGGCGTCGACTGGTCCACCAATGCCACAAGAACGATGGGGCTCGCAGGGGGTGGAGTGTGAACGGCCGGACCGGTTGCACCACCTGCTGATAATCGTGGGAAGCGAGCAGCTCGCGGTCCAGGGGCCGATCGGTGGTGAAAAACGCTATGCTCGCGGCCGGTTCCAGGTGGGTGAGAGCTTGTGCGACCGCCAGGCCGGGGAACAAGTGCCCGCCGGTGCCCCCGCCCGCAAAGACATAACACAACCGGGCCATGGGGCGGCATCATACCGGGAGAATGGGGGCTACAGAATTGCGACTCGTGGCCCGCTACGGGGGCTCGCGTTGTCTGCGGTCCGTACTGGCAGCGGCCGGGACCTCATCCCACCCGCGAGCAGACGAACTCGGCCAGGGCCTCCAGGCTCTCGCGGGCGGCGGAGGGCGGCAGCTCGTCCAAAGCCTGTCGAGCCCGATAGCTATGTTCGCGGGCGGCTGTCTGGGCATAGGTGATACTGCCGGAGGCCAGCAACAGGGCGGTTATTTGCCGGGAACGCCGCGGATAGTCGCCCGCCAGCAACCTCAGCAGACGCTGGCGCCGCGACTGCGGCGAATGCCGCAGGCAGTGAATCACCGGCAAAGTCGGCTCACCCTGGCCCAGGTCGCGCCCCAGCGATTTGCCCACCTCCGATTCGTCGCCGACCAAATCCAACAGGTCGTCTGTGATCTGGAAGGCTATGCCCAGCGACCGTCCAAACTGCTTAAGCGAGTCCAGCCGCTTCTGGTCCGCGCCGGCATACGCGGCACCCAGGTGGCAACAGGTCTCCAGCAGGGTCGCGGTCTTGCGACCGATGATGTCCAGGTATTCCGCTTCGCTCAGCTCGTAGTTGCCACGATTGGCCACCTGCATTATCTCGCCTTCGCAGACCGTGATCGCGGTCCGTCCGATAAGCTGCGCGGCGAACTGGGAATCGAGCTGGCTGCACAAGGCGAACGCGTGGCTATAGAGGAAATCGCCCATCAGGACCGCCTGCTGGCTGCCCCATTGGCGGTTGACGGTCGGTGCTCGACGGCGGATGTCGGCCTCGTCCAGCAGATCGTCATGCACCAGCGTGGCCAGGTGCACCAGCTCGACCACCGCAGCCAAGATGTGGTGCTCGTCGCGAACGGCCCCGCAGGCTTTGGCACTCAGCAGCAGCAGCCCGGGCCGCAGCAGCTTCCCATGAAACTGCCCCACGTGCCGGCAGAGCCGACCGACGACTTCCTGTCCGGTGGTCAGTTCATCGGCCAAAATGCGCCGGGTCTCGGCCAGGTCGGTGGCGATGGGAAGGTACAACTCGCCGAGCGAGGGCGTCTGGCAGCGTCCGTCCAGCCGCACGTGGCTCCTCCGCACCGTACCCCATGCCCCACTGTCAGTTTGGCCGGGCCGGAGAAGACCGTCCAGCGGGAGTAGAAGTTTCAGAAACATTGAAAGATCGGCGGGCCACCGGGCGGGACCGGTTCGCCCTTGCGGCCCAAAGCAACTGGGCCTCCGCAGGGCGGGTCAGCGGGGCGACCGACCAGGCTGGCTTCTCTGCTGCCAACCGTGCCTCCTGTACAGGTATGCTGCGAGTGGTAGCATATTCAGCCTGATGACTAAGCCTGCCGCGGAGCCACGGATGGCCGTCAAACCGAAAAGCAGCCGGTCGGGATCCGAAACGCCTTCCCTGTTCGAATCAGTCCCGACTCGTTCCATCCCGGTCACCAGCGTAACCCGACCGACCTGGCAGCCGGGGCTGGAAGCCACTCAGGTTGAGGTTGGCGCGGAGTCGCCGACAACCGCGGCGGCTCTTGCGCGGCCCGCTGTCGCAGGCCAGGCGGACCAGCCGGCCGCCCCGCGAACTCGGCGCCCGCAGCGGGCGGACGGGCCACGGGCCGGATCGCAGAAGGCCCGGTTGGTCCGGGGCCGGGCTGAATCGACGGAAGTCACCGCCGAGACCCTGGCCGGCCAGCAGCGGGACATCTCCGTCTCGGAGTTCTTCGCCAAGAATCGCCATCTGCTGGGCTTCGACAACAAGCGGAAGGCCCTGCTGACGACGGTGAAGGAGGCGGTGGACAACAGCCTGGATGCCTGCGAAGAGGCGGGGATTCTGCCCGAGCTGCACATCGCGGTCGAGCAGCTTGCGGAGGAGCGGTTCCGGGTGACGGTTCGCGACAATGGCCCGGGGATTGTGCGGACCCAGATTCCCAACATCTTCGGCAAGTTGCTTTACGGGTCCAAGTTCCATCGGCTCAAGATGGCCCGTGGGCAGCAGGGGATCGGGATTTCGGCGGCCGGCATGTACGGCCTGCTTACCACCGGCAAGAGCGTTCATATCACCTCGCGCACCAGTTCTAACCAGCCCGCCCATCATTTCCAGATTCAGATGGACACGGCCCGGAACCGTCCAGAGGTCATTCTGGAGGAGACGGTCGAGGTGCCCTGGCAGAGGGGGACCGAGGTAAGCATCGAACTGGTGGCCAATTACACCAAAGGTCGTCAGTCGGTAGACGAATATGTTGAGCAGACCGCGATCGCCAACCCTCACGCGCTGATTCATTACCTTTCGCCGCTGGGTGAGCGGCGGGAGTTCCCGCGCGGGTCGGGTGAGTTGCCGGCGGCAACTCGGGAGATCAAACCCCATCCGCACGGCATCGAGCTGGGCGTGCTGATGAAGATGCTCAAGCAGGCCAAGGGGATCAGGCTGGCGGGCTTCCTCCAGCGCGAGTTCTGCCGGGTTTCGGCCGGCGGGGCCCAGGCGATCTGTCAGGCGGCCGGTCTGAGCCCCAAAGCTTATCCCAATCAGATCGGGACCCACGAAGTGGAGCGGCTCTACCAGGCCATGCAGAGCGTGCGGTTCATGGCTCCGCCGACCGATTGCCTGGCGCCCATCGGCGTTCGCAGCCTGCTGGCCGGCCTGCTCAAGGAGGTCAAGGCGGAGTTCTTCGCCGCCACCACCCGCGAGCCGGCAGTCTACCGGGGCAATCCGTTTCAGATCGAGATCGGGCTGGCCTACGGCGGGAACCTGCCCGCCGACCAGCCGGCCCGCGTGATCCGATTCGCCAACCGCGTGCCTCTGCTGTACCAGCAGTCGGCCTGCGCTGCCTACAAGAGCGTGCTGGATGTCGATTGGCGCAACTACGGTCTGTCGCAGCCGTCCGGCGGCCTGCCGGTCGGGCCGCTGGTGATCATGATCCACATGGCCAGCGTGTGGGTCCCGTTCACCAGCGAAAGCAAGGAAGCCATCGCGGACTACGACGAAATCCGCAAGGAAATGAAGCTGGCGTTGCAGGAATGCGGGCGCAAGCTGGCCACCTACCTGCGCCGTCGACGCCGACAACACATGGAAAGCCAACGCCGCAGCATTTTCGAGCGCTACATCGCCGATGTGGCCGAATCGCTGGCCAATCTCACCGGCCAGAGCCAGGAGCGCCTGCTGCGCGACCTGCGGGCGATCGCCAAGCGCCGTACGGCTCAAGCTGATCTGGAACTGGATGAAGATGGTCGGCCGGTGATGCCGGCTGGGGAAGGGTCGGCCGATCGCGACACGCCGGGTCCGGCCGGAGAGCGCAGGCGCGACGGTCGAGCGGTCGAAGACCATGATGACCTGCTGTCAGGCGACGACAGCGTGGTCATTGTTTCGGAGAATGCTGCGGATCGCCTGGCTGCCGGGAACTCGCTCGAAGGCTCGTAGACCCTGACCGGCGCCGGGCCGTGGTGGGAGGCGGCTTTTTCCGCCGGGCGTCTTCGGTCAAGGCGGGTCGCAGTTCTTGTCCGGCGGAGTGTAGTAGATCGGCTTGGTCTGACCGGGCCGCCTCACCCACTCGGGGTTGATGGCCGCCCAGCCCACGCCGCACCAGCCGCGCATGTCCATGAATTTGTATTCGGCGTGCCCGTCCAGGAACCCGACGCAGAACCGGCAGAATTTTCCGTGGTTACCGATCTGGGGCATCGGACCGCTGGTGCTGCCGCCCAGGGCCCAGTCCAGCGAGTCCTCCAGGTACATTACGTAGCTGCCGGCGTGTTTATTCATCACGTCCCGGATCAGCCGCTGGCCTATTTCCTGCCAGTCGCCCGGCGCCTCCCAGGGAGTGTTATCACCGTAGTACAGGACGTCGAAGAAAGCATGCAAATTGTAGTGGTAGCTAGTGCCGACATCATCGTAGCAGGAGATGCTCTGGGCCGCGTCCGCCGGCGCCCCCGGTCCAGAACAGCCGCTGATGCGAAGACTTGTCCGAGTTGCACTGCAAAATCGGGATTTCGGTGCGCTTGGTGATGGTGTTCCCTTCCGTCAGGTCGGGTTCCACCTTGCCGCCCATCAGGTACTCATTCAGCGGGCGGCGGTCCACCGTGTAGAAAAACAGCCCGCCGTCCTCGGTCCGCCAGTATTCGCTGTTGGTCTTGCCGCCGTAGGACCAGGAGCACGGTCCGGTGTTGGGCCTGCGATCCCAAAACGGAAAGTTGTCGTCGTAGTCCAAAAGGTACTTGACCGTCGAATTCATGATCTGCCGGAAGTTGGATAGGCACTTGGCGACCTTGGCCTGCTCGCGGGCATCCCGCAGGGAAGGCAGCAGGATCGAAATCAGCAAGGCGATGATCGCCACGACTACCAGAAGTTCAATCAGCGTGAAGGCTTTACGCGAAAGGTTGCGACTCATTTTCGACCGCTCCTGCACTCGGCGACCAGCCGTGGGCGGCTTGCACAGCTTGTCGCAAGCCCTTGCCCTGCTGGCACCTGTCATTATTAATGTCCGTGAAAAATGGCTTTCGGGCCAGGTTTATCAGGTCAACGCTGGCTTGGCGCACGCACCCTGAGCTTAACCGGCCGTCCCACGGCTCCCCCAGATCCGGCTGATGCCGTCCCTGCCAGTTAAGCTCTTTGTCTGCCGATACTTACAAATGCCTCGGCTAGGGCTCGAACCTAGGACCCGCTGGTTAAGAGCCAGCTGCTCTACCAAGCTGAGCTACCGAGGCGCTTCTCGGGCCGGTTGACCGGCCAAGCAAACATGATAGCGTGCCGGGTTGGCGGTTCAAGCGCGCAACCGCCCCGTGCTGACCCCCAGGCAAATGCCAGGAGCCGGTGGAGACCGCATGGCTCAGGTCCGGGTGTTGATTCTTCGAGCCGCGGGCACCAACTGTGACCTGGAAACCCAGCATGCCTGGCAGCTAGCTGGGGCCGACCCGATGCGGGTCCACGTCCGACGGCTCATCGAGCAACCCCGGCTCCTCCACGACTTCCAGGTGCTGACCATCCCGGGCGGATTCAGTTATGGGGACGATATCGCGGCCGGCCGCATCCTGGCCGCTCAAGTTCGCCGACATCTCCTGCAAGATATCTGGCGGTTCATAGATCAGGACAAGCTGATTCTGGGAATCTGCAATGGTTTCCAGGTTCTGGTGCAGGCGGGGCTGCTGCCGTTTCGTCGGCCGGACGGCAGATCCAAAGTTTGTGCCATCGCCGGCAATGATCCCCCCGGGTTCCAGGACCGTTGGGTCCATTTGCAAGCGGCGGGCGGGCGGTGCGTCTTTCTGGAGCCCGGGCGCCGGTACGAGTTGCCGATCGCCCACAGTGAGGGCCGCGTGTTATTCAAGGACGATTCATCGTTTCAGGCGGTGGTGGGGGCCGGCCAGAACGCATTGTTGTATGTCGGCCCACAGTCCGGCCAGGTCAGTCCGCGGAATCTGCCGCACAATCCCAACGGCAGTCAGGGCGACATTGCCGGCCTGTGCGATGAAACCGGCCGGGTCTTGGGCTTGATGCCCCACCCCGAGCGGTTTGTGACCTGGATGCAGCATCCCTGCTGGCCCTATTTGCCCACCGGGGGCGAGGGCGATGGGCTGGGGATTTTTCGCTGCGCCGTAAGATACTTTGAGTGAAAGGCTTACCGTTCTCTGCTCGAGCTGTTTACTGCGGCTGGTTTGGTGAGGTCCAGATAAGCGTGGATCAGACGATCCCGGGGTGATCCCTGGGCGGCCCGCTTGAAGGCCGCGTAAGCTTGGTCGATCCGCCCACGCTGGAACTCCATGAATCCCAGCAGCAGGTACTCGTCGGCGGAGGCGGCCGGTTTCTCGCTCAGCCGCCGGGCCAAGCCGTCCACTTGGTCGGCAAAATCCTTTTCTTGCGGATAAAACTCTTCCAGTCCCAACTGGAGGGGTATCAGTTTGGGCTGGAGTTGCAGCGCCCGGCGTAAGGCCTTGGCCGCGTCCTCATCATGTCCCAGGGCCATGCGGGCCTGGGCGAGGTGAATCCGGCAAGCCGGGTCGGCATTGTTCAGCTCACCAGCCAGCGTCAGAGCCAGGACCGCTCGACGATACTCACCGGCCCGCAGGGCCGCCCGACCGGTCTCCAATGCTTCGGCGTGCTGACCCAGCAAGCGGGTTTTTCGGCGTTGCATCTCCCGCTCGTTGCGACGGTCCCAATACTCTTCGCGCAGTTGATCGCGCTGGGCGCGCCGCAGCTCACGCCAATTGCGGGCCGCCGACGGATTGTTCAGATCAACCTCATATACGTGGTAATGCAGGGCGGGGCACAAAGGGTTGGGTTGAGACTCCATCAGCAGCCGGTAGTCAGAACCCGGGTCGAGGCGCAGCGGCCGGCTGCGCCTGCTGACGCTGGCGTCCGGGTTGACCGACAAATCCACGATCTCGCCCGGGCGGGCCACCTGATCGCGGGAATCCGAGAGACAGGCCGGCGGATCCCAGACCGGCACGATCACCACCGCCCGGCGTCCGCCTTGGGCCGCGGGGACGCCGTCGCCCGGCTGCTGCCCCCAAGCTGCCGCGAAACCTGTTGCCACCCAACTCATTGCGGTGAGCGCGACCGCACGTACCATGGCTGGCATCGCCGTTCCCTCCGCGATTCGGGAAACTCACCGTCGGTAGTATACCACGTGGCAAGTACGAGGGTTTGTCCCCCCGGGCGATGCCGACCTGGAACAGCGCGAGCCCGCGCGGATCTACGCCAGGGTGCCGCAAGGCAGAACCCGGCGCCGCCCGCACGCCGGGTTCTGGTCGGTACCGCTTTCAGACCGGTGGCCGCATCAGCCGCCGGTCAGCAGCCGCACGAATGGGTTGATGTCCGCGAACCCGAATGAGCCATCCTCATTAACATCACCGTTCATGAGATCGCAGTTGGGGTACGAGGCTTGGTATGCGAGCGGATTGGTGATGGCCATTACGAACGCGTTGATGTCGGCAAAGCCCACCTTGCCGTCGCAGTTCATGTCCCCGATCGGGAACGGCAGGAACTGTCGGGTCATGAGGCGATAGGACCCATAGGGTGGCTCAAGCCAGCGCGACTCGTACAGCAACAGGTGACGGCGGCGCGGGCCGTGGCAGGCTACCGGATTGCGGCCCAAGTGGCCGGGCTCAAAGCAGTCCACTGGCGGCGGGCCGGACGCGCCCGGCACCAAGGTCGCTACGCACAACCGACTGGGCCAACCCTGGAACGAAACCGCGTGTGCCGTTCCGTCCCACGAAACGTCCGGCTTCCACTCCGCCAGGTCGGGATCGGCGGCAATCGGGAACGGGCTGCTGGCCAGGCCGTCCGGGTTGAGCCAGACGCCGTAGATGTCCGGGGCGGCCCCTTCCGGCGTTCGCTGGTAGGCCACCAGGTAGCTGGTGCCGTTCCACGAGATTCGCGGGGAATACTCCATTGCCTCCTCGGCCGCGATCTCGAAGCCATCGGGGTCAAGCACCACCCCGTCGGTGGTGACCCGGGCCGCGTAGATATCGGACTGGGCGTATTGGAGAGGGATCGTTCGGCGCTCATCTTCCCAGACCACCATGAAGGCGGTGCCGTCGAACGCCGGTCGCGGCTGGCTCTGAATCCGTTCTTGCTGGCAGATCGGGAAGGGCCCAGTGATCAGCCCAGTGTCGGCGTGGTAGATCAGCCCCCAGACGTCGTCGCCCACACCATAGATCGGTTGCTGGTAAACCACCAGGAACAGGGTCCCGCCGTCCCAGGCGATCGCCGGTCGCTCCTGGTCATCCGGACCGGTGTACAAGGGCATCCCGCCCGGCCCGGGATATACGATGCCTCCGAAGTCAACCCAGGCGGCATAGAAGTCACTGCCGCTGGCGTCATAGTTGCGTTCGTCCTGCCATACCACGAACCAGCCCGCCGGGGTCGAGGCAATCTCGGGAAAGCGTTCCCAGGTCGGCAAGCCGGACAGGACGATGGCGGTCGTATCAATGGAGACCCCGTTCCGATCCACCCGGGCGCATACCGCGTCGGCTTCCGGGTTGTTCTCCGTCCAGGCCACCAAGTATTGGTTCCCGTCGAAGGCCGCGGCGGGCCACTGCCGGTGCTCGGCGGCCCAACTCACGCGGAAGCCGCCGGGATCGTGAACCAGTCCCTCGGCCGTGATCCGGGCCGCGAAAACATCTCGCTCGCTCTGGCGGGTGTCGTCCCAGGCACACAAGTAGCTGGTCCCGTTGGAGTACAGCGCTGGTAGCTGCTCGTCGCCGGCGTGGGCTGAGATCGGGAAGACGGTCACCAGTCCGCCGGGATTGAGCAGCGCTCCCATCACGTCCGGCGAATCGTGGTCGTCTCGAAGCTGGTATGCGATCAAGCAGGAGCCGCCCGCGCATGCCACCGCCGGGTACAACTCGCGGGTTTCGCTGGCGACGACCGGAAAGCCATCGGGCTCGAGGACCAGCCCCAACGGCGTAACGTGGGCCGCGTAAATGTCGGCCTGGCCGCTTCTTTGATCATGCCAGGCCACCAAAAAGTTGGCGCCGTCCCAGGTCACCGCCGGGTGATCCTGCAAGCCGCCCGCCTGGCAAATTGGGAATTCGACCGGGCTGCCCACACCGGCCGGATCGTAAAGCGCCCCGTAGATGTCGGTCCCCCACCTTCCGCTGGACCACACAATGAGGTAGTGGGACCCGTTCCAGGCCAAAGCGACATTCATCTGGTTGTCTGGAGCTTGGCAAACGGGGAAGCCGTTCGGATCAAGCACCGTTCCGTCGGGTGCCACGCGAGCCGCGTAGATGTCTAGGTCGTCGCCATTACGCGAGTCCTGCCAGACGGCCAGGAAGTTGGTTCCGTCCCACCCAACGGCGGCGTCAGTGGAAGCGCCGCTGTGGTTGCAAAGCGGAACCCCATCCGGCCACAGCGACTGGCCATTGGCGGTCACCAGCGTCATGTACAAATCCTCTTCGTTCCACCCCGCGCTGAGGTCCGTCCAGACCACAAGATAGTGCGTCCCGTTCCAGGCCACCGCAGGACTGTCCTGGAGGGAGTAGCTGTAGTTGATCGGAAGTCCACTGGGGTCGAGAACCTGGCCGTCGGCGGTCACGCGCCCGGCGAAGATGTCGGTGGCCCAGGCCACCGCATGCATGCCAAATGACGCGTCCCGACCGTCTGTCCACACCACAAAATACTGCTGCGGCCCCCAGACCAAAGCCAGGTCGCACTGGATGCCGGCCGCCGGACCAATGGCGTAGTCCGGGGCCACTTGCCGCTCGGGCACGATGAAGTGCCCGCCGGCGGTCGCTGACAGGCCGGCCATGGCCAGCATTGAACCTGCTGCAAGTTTGAGCCAGGCGGTCCCTGCGATGTGAAGGCTGCTTCTCATGGTAGTGCCTCCTATGACATGCTCACGGACGATGTACGTGAAGTCGTGACCTGCGTTCGGTCGCGGTTCCAGGCGGCTAATAAGTGCCGTCTAGCTGCTTCGATCAAATATAGGCGTGGGCGCCCGGTTTTTTGACACGCGGTCGTTGTCGGGGGAGGCGGCCGGGCTCAGGCTGATGGTGGGAAGGACCGCAAACCAGTCTGACCGGCCCGATAACCTCCGCTATACTCTGGTGACGTGGACCTGTTCGCGGAGCAACATGAGGGTGCGTTACGCCGGGTGCAGCCGCTGGCGCTGCGGATGCGACCCCGCACCCTCGACGAGTTCGTGGGGCAGGAGCACTTCGCCGGACCCGGCAAGTTGTTGAGGCGACTCCTGGAGGCCGACCGACTGACCAGTGCGATACTCTACGGACCACCGGGAACGGGAAAGACCACGCTGGCGCGGCTGATCGCGGGCTACACCAAGGCGGGTTTTGTGACGCTGCACGCGGCCGAAGCGGGGGTGAAGGATGTCCGGGCGGTGATCGAAACGGCTCACGACCGGTTAATTCGCCAGGGGCAGCGGACCGTGCTGTTCCTGGACGAGATTCACCGGTTCAACCGGGCTCAGCAGGATGTCTTGCTGAAAGACGTTGAGGAGGGCGTGTTGATTCTGGTGGGAGCGACGACCGAAAACCCCTTCTTCTCCATAAACAGCCCGCTGATATCCCGCAGCCACATTTTCGAGTTTCATCCGCTCACGCCGGAGCAGATCGAAAGCCTGCTCCGTCGGGCACTGGCCGACGCGGAGCGTGGGCTGGGCCAGACCGGGGCGACCTGTGACCCGGAAGCTTTGCGTTTCATCGCTGAGCGGGCCGAGGGCGATGCTCGCAAGGCATTATCGGCACTGGAGGTGGCGGTTTTATCGCAACAGAAGGCAGGCAGCGGCCCGGGAGGCTCACCCGGAGCGGCGCCACCCCATATCGACTTGGCGGTCGCCGCCGAGTCCATGCAATGCAAGACCATCGCCTACGATGCCGGCGACACACATTACGATGTGGCCTCGGCTTTCATCAAAAGCATGCGCGGCAGCGACCCGGATGCGGCTCTCTACTGGCTGGCCCGGATGCTGGAAGGCGGCGAAGACCCGCGTTTCATCGCCCGTCGCATCGCGATCTGCGCCTCCGAAGACGTGGGCAACGCGGACCCGCAGGCGGCAATTCTGGCGGCGGCGGCGGTGCAGATCACCACCGCGGTCGGACTGCCGGAATGCCAGTTCGCGTTGGCCCAGGCGGCGGTCTACGTGGCTTGCGCCCCAAAGTCCAATGCGGTAACCCAGGCCATCGCCGCGGCGCGGAAGGACGTCCGGGACGGGGTGATCCTGCCGGTCCCGCCGCATCTGCGGGACGCGAGCTACCCGGGAGCCGCCCGACTGGGGCGGGGCGAGGGCTATCTATACCCGCACGACTACCCCGACGGTTATGTCCCCCAGGACTACCTTGGAGCCGCTAGAACCTATTACAATCCCACCCAACGCGGGCAGGAGCGCCGCATGGCGCAGGCCCTGTCCCGTTGGCGTGCGGTCCGCCGGACAGGCCCGGCTGACGAGCAGAAGAGCTAGCTGTGCCCAAGAAGGCCCTACGCCAGGAGCTGCGGCAACGGATGGGCGCGATCCCGCCCGAGGAATTGCAGCGCCGCAGTGCCGCGGCCTGCCGACTGCTGTGCCAGCAGGAGGAGTATCAACGGGCCAGTGTGCTCATGCTCTTCCTTTCCACCGCGCACGAGGTCGACACCCAACCACTGGCTCTCCAGGCCTGGGCGGACGCCAAAACCGTCCTGGCCCCCCGGGTGGCCTGGGACCAACGTCGAATGCTGCCGGTGGAGATCCATTCCCTGGTCAGCGGGGTGGAGGAAGGTTACATGGGGATCCGCGAGCCGGTCGAGGGCGTCCCGGTGCCGATCGGCGATATCGACTTGGTGATCGTTCCCGGCCTGGGCTTCGATGAACAGGGCAACCGTCTGGGCCGCGGGCGCGGGTTCTACGACCGGTTCCTGTCGCATCCGGACTTCCGGGGCATAGCTTGCGCCCTGGCTCTGGAGGACCAGGTGGTGCCCTCGATACCGGTCGGGCCGTCGGACGTGGCGGTTGACATGCTGGTGACCGACGTGAAGGTCCGGCGGTTCACCCACTGAGCCGACCGCCAAGCCAGGAGGGCTGGAAAACTGAGCACGGTCATCGGTCGACGCCGTTATCTGACCAACTTCGAGCACCACCGCCTGCCGCATCTGTTCACCGACGTGCTGGTGGTCGGGTCCGGCGTGGCTGGACTCCAGGCGGCGCTTCACGCGGCCGAGGCCGCCGATGTGTTGGTCATCGCCAAAGACCGGGTGGAGCAGTCGGCGACCGCGTATGCTCAGGGCGGGATCGCGGCGGCCGTGGGCGAGGGAGATCACCCGGCACGGCACGCTCAGGACACGCTGGAGGTCGGCTGCGGCTTGGCTCATGCGGAGGTTGTCCGTCAGGTGGTGGGAGAGGCCCCCGAGCTGATCCGCGATCTCCAGGTTGCCGGTGCTTGTTTCGACGGGCAGGGAGCCAGCCTCGAGACGGGTCGGGAAGGCGGCCACAGCCGGGCGCGGATCGTGCACGCCCGGGATGCCACCGGCCGGGAGATTCTGCGGGTCTTGCTGGCCCAGGCTCGCAGCCACCCGCGAATTCGCATCTTCGAACATTGTTTCGCCGTCGATCTTTTGACCAGCGCGGGCCAGGTGGTCGGCGTGCTCACCCACCATCCCAAGTACGGACACCAGATGTTCTGGGCCACCACCACCATCCTGGCCACCGGCGGCTGCGGGCGGGTGTATCGGGAAACCAGCAATCCCCCGGTCGCGACCGGGGACGGCCTGGCCATGGCCTTCCGGGCCGGAGCGGTGCTGCGCGACCTGGAGATGATCCAGTTTCACCCGACTACGCTCTATGTGGCGGGGGCGGCACGCGAGCTGATCAGCGAAGCGGTGCGGGGCGAGGGCGCCTACCTGGTCCACCGCGACGGCCAGCGGTTCATGCCGGACTATGACCAGCGAGGAGAGCTGGCCCCGCGGGATGTGGTCAGCCGGGCCATTGCGGCCGAGATGAAGCGTCGGCAGACGCCGTGTGTGTACCTGGACGTGCGGCATTTTCCGCCGGGATACTTCGCCCAGCGTTTCCCTAACCTGGCCCGCCTGTGCCAGGATTTCGACATACATCCGCAGCGCGACCTCATCCCGGTCCGCCCCAGTGCGCACTACGCAGTCGGTGGAGTGGTGGTGGATCACCAGGGCCAGACCAATTTGCCCGGACTGCTCGCCTGCGGGGAAGTCGCTTCCAGCGGGTTGCACGGGGCCAATCGCCTGGCCAGCAACTCGCTGCTGGAGGGACTGGTATTCGGTCGGCGGGCCGGCCGACTGGCGGCTAAGCGGACCAGTGCTAACCGGCGCATCAACAGCCCCCTGCCGCTCAGCCACCTGCTGCCACGCTCCGCGCGCACCGAGCTGGACCTGACCGACGTGCTCAACAGCCTGACCAGCTTGATGTCGCGAAACGTGGCCGTGGAGCGGACCGGCGATCGTCTCCGAGAAACCATCGAGATCATCGAGTTCTGGGCCCGATACGTCATGGACAAAGTCTTCGACGAGCCCCGGGCCTGGGAAACCCAGAACATGCTTACCGTGGCCCTGGGAATTACCACGGGGGCGGCGACCCGCTGCGAGTCCCGGGGAGTGCACTGGCGGGCCGACTTTCCCGAAACCGACCCGCACTGGCGTTGCCACATTGATCTGGTCCGAGTCGACGAGAGCGTCCAGGTCTCGACCCAGCCGGTGCCCGACTAGGAGGCGACCCCACGCACCGATGGCCGGCAAGACTCACGTTGGGCCGACTGGCGGCCGGCTTGATTCTGCTAGGGCTGCTGTGGCGGACCCTGCGATATGCCTTGGGCTTCCCGATTTGGGGAGATGAAGCCTTTGTCGCGGTCAACTTCGTGCTCCGCGACCTGCGCGGGCTGATTCGACCGCTGGTCTACGGGCAGATCGCGCCGTTGGGGTTCATGTGGGCCGAGCTGGGCGTCAGCCGGCTGTTGGGTCTCTCCGAATGGGCGCTGCGCCTAATACCCTTCGTGGCCGGGGTTGCTGCTCTGCTGCTTTTTTGGCGGTTTTCGGCCTGGGTGCTGCCACGCCGGGCAGCCCTCCTCGCGAGCGGCATCTTTGCCGCTTCGTTCTATCTGGTCCGGCACGGCGCGGAGGTGAAGCCCTACGCCACCGACCTGCTCATTTCCCTGCTCCTGTCCATGCTGGGCTGGCGGGCGTTTCTCCGTCCGACCGCGACCGGGTGGTGGGTCGGTCTGGTCGTGGCTGCGGGGCTGGCCGTCTGGTGTTCTTTTCCGGCGGTTTTTGTGGCCGGAAGCGTCGGCCTGCTGCTGGCGTGGCTGACCGTGCGGCAGCGCGGCCGATGGCCGCTCTTGCTCGGTACGCTCAGCTACGGCCTGGTGCTTTGCGGAAGTTTCCTGGCGATGTACTGGGTTTACGCAAAGCCGCATGCCGAGGCCGCCGCCCGGCTCAAGGAAATCCCCATGTGGACGGTCGCCTTTCCGCCGCTGCGGCAGCCCGGGGAGCTGCTCAAGTGGCTGGCAGCCATCCACACCGGCCAGATGCTGGCCTACCCGCACGGCGGCAGCCCGCCCGGCAGCATCGCCACCCTGTTGCTGGTAGTGCTCGGGAGTATCAGATTGTGGCGGACCCAGCGGCCTTTGCTGCTGCTTCTGCTGGGGCCCCTACCCCTGACGTTTTTGGCGGCCGCCATCCGGGCCTACCCCTACGGCGGCTCGGCCCGTACTTCCCTTTACCTGGCGCCCGCATTCTGCCTCCTGGCCGGGCTGGGGCTATTTGTGACCCTCAGATACCTCCTGCGCGGAGCACGATTCCGCGTCGGTCTGACGATTTCCGCCGGTGCCCTCGCGGCTTTCATGCTCGGGGGCATGGTGGCTGACGGGCTCCGCCCATATCAGTCAGCGGCATCCCAGCGGAGCCGGCAGGCCGTCCTAGCGGTCACCAGGCAGACCCGGCCCAACGACCGCTGGGTGGTGTTCAACGCCGACCGACCGGTTCCCTACGCTCCATACCTGGGCGAATGGCGAGGAGTCGGCGGGCAGTTCGTATTTGACGTGCTGCGCTTCGCTCCAGTCCAACTAAGCTGGGCTCCGCCACCGGAAAGCGTCGAGCTGCCCGCCGGCGGCCGGGTATGGCTGCTGGTCTATCGGGCGGTACACAAGAAGGTCAGTTTCCCCGAAGATCAGTTGGCGACCTACCTGGCGACCATGCGCCGGCGGCTCGGAACATTCGAACACCAGAGCTACGGCATTAAGGACCAGCCCGGCAAGATCGAGTCGGTGGAAGTCTACCGATTCGGTTCTTAGTCGCCTGTACAACTTGGCAGCCGAATGGCAGGCAGAAGCCAAGTTTCCAATCCAGCCCCGGCTCGCGCCACCGCTGATCTCGGGCAGGGCGGCCGGCTCGATGAGGAACAGTTCCGGACCGTGTTGCGGGTCGACGGTAGACCCCACGCTTTCGGCAAAAGCAGTTGCGAAGACGACTCGACCGCGGATTGGGCGGACCGGTGGTCGGGCGCGGCGTTGCTGGTGTCTGCTCACCCGATCGCGCTTCGTGGCCTCCACCCGGCTGACGCCTTCGAAGCGGCTCCCAAGTTGGTGGAGCCGGCAAGCCGGCCCGCGCCAGCGTCTGCCCCTCAACGGCAGCCGCGAACTTCCACGGCTGAAACCGTCTTGGGCTGCGACTGAGGCGGTCCGGGGCAGGTTGTGATACGGCTTCGCTGGCGACGTTCCGCCCCGCCCGGTGGCTCCGCTGGATGCCTGGCCTAGAGCGTGCGGTGCGGAATGACTGTCCCGCAGCTTCGGGCGGCAGGCAGGGCACAGCATGACCTTCAGCATGTAAGTTTTGTCTCGATCCGGTCTCCGGCGGACAACGCGAGCGTCGTCGATCACGACGCGTGTTGGGCAGCGGGACGCTCGGCGGCCCGTGCACGCGACGCGGAAGGCCGCCATATGCTGTGTGAGCTTAAGTCCTTATACAGCCACGTGTTATCGTTTTTCTTGACTTGACAGCGCGTGCGCCGAGATTACACTTGTAATGTGTCCAAGCGCCGACGGACGGGCCGATTGGCGCGATTGGGTCAAAGGGCCACATATGGAGGTTCCAAACTATGAACAGCTTGGCAAGCCGGGTCTGCTGCTCAAGAAGTTAGGAGGCCATGTTACGAAACGCGCCGGTACGCTTCTAGGGACGGTAGATGGTACGGCTGGGCGGTTCTGTCTGCTGGTGCTGTTGTGCCTGGCGGTTTGCGTGGGCGCACGGCCCGACTGGGGCGCGGCCTGCGACGGGAGTTGCAGCGCACCCGCGGACAGCGACGATTGCGGCTTGTGCTGCAAGAACAACAACGAGTGCCAGAACTGTTGCGGCGCCAACTTCAAGAAGGGTACGCCGGCCTACAATTATTGTCACAGCTGCTGTTCGGTTATGCCGGAGATCGATCTCCAGGTAGGCGAGCCCACGCCGGCGCAGGGCGATTTCTAAGCGGCAGTCCCCAGTGAGCGAGGACGGTCGGGACGCGAAGCCCGAGCGAGCCGCGTCGATCACGGCGCCTGTTCGGCACGCGGAGCCTCGTGTTCGGCCGACCCGTGCCGCTCGCTCCGGCCGGCGAGCCGCGTTGCCGGACAGCAGTGTAGGCCGTTGGCTCGCGGAATACCGGCGCCTAGCGCGGGGCTGCTCAGGCCGTGTATCACTATCGGGTGCGGAGCCGATATCTTAAGGGCCGAGGAGGCGGCCATGCCTGGAACGTTGTTGGCTTTGCTGCTCCTAACTTCAAGTAGTGATCGGACGGTCACTCTGGATGCCAAGCACTGGTGGAATCCGGTGCCGATCCAGATTCCCGATGATCGAACCTACGTGGTTCTGCTCTTTTCTACGCAGCTTCAGGCGGACTGGCCGAAGATTATTGACTCGCTGCACAAGCTGGATAGCCGCCCCGATGTGGTGGTAATGGCGCTTTCGGCCGAGCCAAAGGCGCGGGTGGAGCCCTTCGTCGAGAAACACAAAATCCGATTCGCGGTCGGCGCAGGCGCCACCCTGCATCGGCGGCTGGGAATCTGGCATTGGCCCAAGCTGCTGATCTGGCGTTCCAGTCCGGGGCGGGCCAGCAGCTTGGACTGCCCGGTTCAGGAACTTACGGTCGAAGGGTTGAGGGAGCTGGAGCGGGCCCTGGAAGCGCAGACGAGTCAACCGTCGGACTCGAAGAGCCCCCCGACCACCCAGCCGACGGGTTCGGCCGTGCCGCCTGCCGAGTTGAACGCCCTGCGCCGACAAGCGTTGCAAGCCGACGACTTTGCTGATCGGGTGCGAGCGCTACGTCGGTTGCGTGAGATGCTCCCGCCCGAACCATTCCTGGCGATCTGCGACGAAATGCTGGCCGGCGACCCGCCGCCGTCCTCGAGTTATCCGCCGAGTTACTACAGGCGCATCGAGTACGAGCGTCAGCTTGGTGACCCCTCGGTACGCGAGAAGCGCCCTTTTTTCTGTCCGTCGGAACAGGTTCTCTTCGGGACGCAGCCCATGGGAGCAGTGGACCGCGTAGCGGTCGAATTGCGGGCTGCGGCGTATGAGGATATGCCGCCGGAGGCGCTGCTGGCGGAGTATATGCGGTGCCTGGAGGAGCCCGACTCCCCGGTCAGTCTGATGCTCCGGGTGCGCCTACAGGAGCCGCTGGAGAAGCTGGCGAACACGCACAAGGCACTGCTCCGAGATATTTCGCTTGAGCTGTTCACGCTGGAGCCCGACCCAGCTTTGCGATCGGCCTGCGTACTTCACTTGATGCTCGCGTGCCCGCCCGGCGATATCGACACTGCGCGGCATGTGGAGCAGTTCCTCGAGGCCGAGGCCGACCGGATAAATGTGCGCCCGGTAATCCGGTATGTATTGGAATACCTATACACTGGAGTCGATTAGCGCCCGGGGCGTCACTCCGCCCGGCCCTACGACTCTGAGGGTCTGGCCAGTCGGTCGAGTTCGGGAGTCTCCTCGCGTGCTCCATGCCCCCGGGCGCTCGCTCTTTTCGCGCCCAAGGTAGCACCGTCACCAAGCGCGCCGCACCGGCCGGAACTCGACCCCCACCACGCAGGTACCGTCCTGATCCGGCCGCCGCCGGACAACGCGAGCATCGCGGGCCAGCCACCAGTTCCGACCCGGCCCGAGTTCTACCTCTAGTGACAGCAGCGAGCCGAGCTGCATCGCCCGGCGGACCGGCATCCGCAGGCCGGCTCCGGCCGGGGAGAGATCCACCAGCTCGCAGTGCCCGCTGTGCGGGCCGGAATGCCAGCGCACCGGCTCCCGGACCGGCACACGCACCTGACGACGACGATCCCAATAACGTGTCAGCATCTACCACCCCTTGCTGACAACGTCGGTCAGGCGCCGCCGGTCGTTGACTCCGACCGCCGATGATAAAACTCGCCGTCGTTGGCATCCTGATTCCGGTATGGGTTGGCAATTCCCGCCGGCGACCGCCTTTTTCGTGGAAGGAAGCACTGTCGCAACGGAAACTGGAGATGCCAGCCAGGTGTGGTCACCCCATAAGCTACCGTCCGCGGCCGGTTATCCGCCAGCTCGGTCCGATAGGACGTCGGTCATGGTGTACAATCCCGGTGGGCGTCCCTGGAGCCACCGAGCGGCGCGCAACGCGCCGGCCGCGAAAGTTTGGCGTGAAAAAGCCCGGTGCCGCAAGGTGAGCGATTCGGCCGGCGAGCTGAAATGCACCTCATGTTCCCCGACGAACCCTCCCATGCGCAGGGCGTGCACGCCGATCTGACCCGCTGGACGGGGTCCGCACCGACCGCTCCGGCCATGCACCGCGACCTGGTCGATGTCCTGGCCGCGAGCCCGGCCGACCGCCTCCAGCAAGGCTCGCGCGGTTCCGCTGGGCGCGTCGACTTTGTCGCGGTGGTGGGTCTCGCAGATTTCCACATCCCAGGTGTCGTCGAGCCTGGCGGCCAGTTCGGCCGTTGTCGCCAGCATCAGATTTACGCCGACGCTCATGTTCGGCGACCAGAGGACCGGTATTCGCTCGGCAGCCGACCGCAGCGTGGCCTGCTGGGTCTGGTCCAGTCCGGTGGTACCGCTTACCAGCGGCACGTCGTGGCTGGCACACCAATTGGCCCAAGTCTGACATCCCGCCGGGGTAGTGAACTCGATCAATGCGTCGCAAGGCACGGGCACGTCCGTTCCGACCGGAACGCCCAGCGGGGTGGACCCCACCATCTGGCCGGCATCCTGGCCCAGGCATGGATCGCCAGGCACTGTGACGGCAGCAACGACCGCCAGGGTCGGATCGCGGTCGGCCAGTTCGATCAGTGCTCGTCCCATCCGCCCGGTGCAGCCGACGATAGCCAGGCGTAGCGGGGTCATAAGAGGGTCTCCAGCAGCTCTTTCATCTTGTCCACGGTGTGCGATTCGCCCCGGGCCGCGGCGACGTCGATACCCTTACGCAGCGTTGCCGCGGCGGCCCGGGGCTGGCCGAGTTTGATCTGAGCGCGCGCCTTCTGGAAGTACGCGGCTGAGTAGTGGGGGTCGATCGTCAGGGTGCGGTCGAAGGCGGCCTCCGCTTCCGCCCAGCGCTTGAGTTGCATGCATTCCAGGCCGACGGCGTAACGGGCCAGCGGGTCCTCGGGCTGCGCGTCTGCCAGTTTCTGCAACTGCTCCAACCGTGACACGGGCGGTTGCTCACTGCCGATCGCCCGGCTACCTGGCGTCGGGTCCCTCTACACCGACCGCAGAGGTCGGAGGCGGCCCGGGCGGTACGTCGCGGGCATCCGGTCGGCGGCGCGGTGCTCAGCAGGCGGTCGGCCGCCAAGAAGGGGCGATCGGTCCGACGATTTCGCTCTCAGCATCAAGGGCTCTGCTGACCCCGGCGCTTTTCGTCCGGTCTGTGCTCAATGTTCAGGCACGCCGATTCAAAACCTGCGGGCCTTGGCACCCAGGAAGTTGTAGCCTCCGCCGCTGTTCCAGTACTCCTTGCCCAGCTCCAGGATACGCCGCACCAAGTCCTGGGCTTGCTGCTCGGTAGCGAATCCTTCGATCGCCACCAGCTCGAGGTCGCCGGCGCCGACCCGGATCACGCACGGTACTCCCCGGGATTGAAGGAAGTCTCGGGCGGCCTCGGCCGCGGACTGAGCCCGCTTGGGAAAATGCTGCACCACTACGTAGTAGGAATTGACGGAGAAGCTGGCAGGCTCGGGCTGCACCGACGGCGCGGGCACCGGCTCCGCGGGCTGCGGCTTGATGGCCGCGGAGGGTTCGACCACGGGGCCGGCGGGCGTGACTATCGGACCTCCGGCGCGGCCCTGGGCGGGGACCGGTGGGGCCGCGGCAGGCGGGGTCTGACTGACTGCCGGGGCGGCCCACAGCTTCTCCAGGTCGGAGTCAGGGGCTGAACCGGATGCGGATTGGACACTCCTGCGACCGGCCTGGTAAGCGAGTACCAACAGCACGACCACCAGGGCCGCGATAGCCGTGCAGTGCAACCATCCCAGCGTCAGATGGACCCGCCCCCCCTGGACCGACAGGACCGGCAGCCGCCCGGCCGGACTAGCCGGCAAGCCGGTCGGGTACGGGCCGCTGGCTGCCCGCGAAGAGGACGCGCCACCGGGCGAAACGCTCGGAGGCGAGGGGCGTTGAGCGATCCCTCGGTTTCGGGCCCGCTGAGTGCGAGCCACCACCTCGAACAACACGGGCCGACTCTTCCGCGCCGCCACGACCGGCCTCCGCTGCCCGCGACCGCGATGCTGCTCTGGGACGACGGGGCAGCATAGCATTGTAGATTGTTCGCCCCCGGGCACAACCGCCGCTTGCCAAACTCGGTCCGGCCCGCGCAAATAGCGGCGGGCAGCGGGGCGCGGTCGCTGCGAAGACCGGGTCACACCCCACCAAACGCGGAGTCGGTCATGAAGATCGGAGTGGTGACTTTCACCGACGGGCGGGCACGAGTCGCCAAGGCGACCGAGAAGGACTGCCGGACATTTCAGGAGCGGCTGGTCGGGTTCCTGCGCAGCAAGAAGCATGACGTGGTCGCGGCCCGGAAGATCGTCTGGAATTATGAGACGGCCCGGAGCGAAGCCCGACGGATCGCGCTGGCCTACCCAGACGTGGTGGTGTTCAACTTTTGCGTCTGGTCTTTTCCGGACCTGACCGCGCAGGTGGCCAACCTGATCCCCGAGGTGCCGATCTTGCAGGTCGGCAACATTCTGCCGGCTCATCCGGGCTGGGTGGCCTTCTTCGCTTCCGCGGGCACCTTGGAGGAGATCGACCGGCCGTTCGGACGCGTGCTAGGCGACATCCGCAAGCCGGAAGTGCAGCGCCAGGTTGACAGCTTCCTGCGACTGCACGACCCGGATCAGCGGGCCCGGGGCGAGCGGGCCGCGACCCTGCTGCACGGCCAGCGCTACGGTCAGTTCGACGGGCCGTCCATGGGGATGTACACCGGTCACATTGATCCGTCGCAGTGGATGCAGCAGTTCGGAGTGCACGTTTACCACCGAGGTCAACTGCATCTGTGGCAGATGGCCGGGCGGATCGCGGCTGACCGGGTTCAGGCCGGGCTGGACTGGCTGGAAAAGCATTGTGCCCAGATCCATTGGGATGCCCGCAAGCTGACCCCCGGTCTGGAGGGCACGCTGGCCCGGCAGGTGCGCATGTATCTGGCCATCAAGGACTTCTGCCGGCAGGAAGGGATCGATTTCTGCGGGCTGACCGGGCAGCTCGACCTGACCGAGTGGCCCGAGCTGTGCGTGACCGACGTGCAGGAGGCCCTGCTGAATGACACCGCCGACTGGGAGCAACCCGAGAAGAAGCCGCTGATCTGCGCGACCGAATGCGACAGCAACGGGGCCCTGACCATGCAACTTATGCACCATCTGACTGGAACGCCGGTCCTGTTTGCCGACCTGCGGCACTACCACCAGAAGGAAGATTTGTACGATCTGGTCAACAGCGGTCAGCATGCTCCCTGGTTCGCGAGGCGATCGGCGGATTTCCGCCAGAATTGGCGGCAGGTGCACCTCCGGCCGGCCTCGGACTTTTACTTTCGGGCAGGGGGCGGGAGCGTGCAGTTCTATGCCGCCCCCGCCCGCAAGGTGACTTTTGGGCGGATAGTTCGGCGGGGGGGGCGTTTTGTGATGCACATTTTCACCGGGAGCTTCGTGGCATTGCCGACGGTCCGCCAGGAGAAGCTGGCCCGGCAGACGACCTACGAGTGGCCGCACGCTTTCGCGCGGTTTGATCTGCCGCTGGCCAGCTTACGGGACCATTACAGCAGCAATCACATTCATGCGATCATCGGCGACCACGTGGCCGCATTGGTCGCAGCCTGCGAGTTCCTGGGGATCCAGCCGGTGGTGCTCTCATGACCGCGGATGCGTCGGGCCCGAAGGTCAGCGGCCGCGGCCCAGTGGCCAACTGGCTCACCCTTTGATGACCCCGATCGGTCGCATTCGGGCGACCCTGCGACTGATGCCGGAGGCGTGCACCGCTTCGGTGACCTGGCTCACGTCCTTATAGGCCGCGGGCTGCTCCTCGGCCAGACCGGTGCGGCCCCGGGCCCGGGCGACCACCCCGCGCTCGAGCAGTTCCTGGTTGATGGATCGGCCCTTGGCGGCTCGAATGGCGGCCCCGCGGGAGAGCAGTCGCCCGGCTCCATGGCAACAACTGCCGAAGGTCTGCTCCATGGCGGCCGGCTGGCCGACCAGCACCCAGCTCGAACGGCCCATGTCGCCGGGTACCAGCACGGGCTGGCCCACGCTGCGGTAGGGTTGCGGGACCTCCCGGTGCCCGGCCGGGAAGGCCCGGGTGGCACCCTTGCGGTGCACGCACAGAGTGCGGAGCTTGCCATCGACCTCATACTGCTCGAACTTGGCTATGTTATGGGCCACGTCATACACCAGTCGCATCCCCAGGTTCTCGGCGGTTCGACCGAAGAACCTGGCGAACACTTCCCGGGTCAGGTGGGTGAGGATCTGGCGGTTAGCCCAGGCGAAGTTGGCGGCGGCCTGCATGGCGCCCAGGTAGCGCTGGCCTTCCTTGGATTCGACCGGAGCGCAGACCAGTTGCCGATCGGGCAGATCAATGCCGTACTTGCTCGGCACGTCCCGCAGCTCGCGGATGGCATCTTCGCAGACCTGGTAACCCAGGCCGCGTGAGCCGGAGTGGATCATGAGGGTGACTTGGCCGAGGGCGAGGCCGAAGGCCGCGGCGGCGACCGGGTCGACGATCTCCTCGACCACCTGCACTTCGATGAAGTGGTTGCCGCTGCCCAGCGTGCCGCACTGATCCGCCCCCCGTTCCAGGGCCTGGTTGGAAACCAGTTCGGGTTTGGCCTGGGGGATGCACCCGCCGGCTTCGGTCAGTTCCAGGTCGGATGGCCAGCCGAAGCCCTGTTGGACGACGAAGCGGGAGCCCTCGGCCATTAGCCGCTGGAGTTCGGTCCGGTTGAACTTGATTTTTCCGCCGCGTCCCACCCCGCAGGGAATAGCTTCGAACAGGGCCCCGACCAGCTCCTTGATCCGCGGCTGCACGTCCGAGCCGGTCAGGTCGGTGCGGACCAGCCGCACGCCGCAGTTGATGTCGTAGCCCACTCCGCCGGGGCTGATGACCCCGCCTTGCTGGGGGTCGGTGGCGGCGACGCCGCCGATGCAGAAACCGTACCCCCAGTGGATGTCAGGCATGGCCAGCGAGTAGCCGACGATCCCGGGCAGGCACGCCACGTTTGCGACCTGCTCGGGTGCGTTATCCTGTCGGATGGCAGCAATCAGGGCCTGGTCCGCATAAATGATTCCGTCCACCCGCATCCCCGGTTTGTAGGACCTGGGGATTCTCCACCGACAAGGGTCGATCTGTTCCAGCGGGCCGGTGTAACCTTCTGCCATGTTCAACCTCACTTCCGGGCCTGAGCCGCAACGCCCACGGCAAAGCCCGTGCCGGTCTCAGATGTCCAGGATGCACGTCGCCTCATATCCGTCCGCGCGACGGCAGATGGCCAACTGATGATAGGTGACCGCCTTGACCTCGCGTTCCAGGACACTGGCGGCGAGGTCGACCGGTCGGGCCTGACCGCTGACCGCCAGGTGCTGCGGCGTAAACTGCCGCACCCGCAGGTCGGTTAGCCGACGGCGCTCCCGTTCGAAGAGCAACAGAATCTCCGCCAGGTAATCCCGCAGCAAAACCGCCGGGTCGTCGCCGGCCAGATCAAAGTCGCACACAGCCGCACTGTCGAGGGTGCGGAGCTGGCCGATGGCGGCATACAGAGCCTCAGTGGCGGGCGGAACCAGCTCAGGCAGCGAAGGGGCCCACACCCGGATTCCCAGGTCGGCCGTGTGATCGAAAAGCTCGTAGCCCGGACCGCCCATGCTCCACGCCGGCTCACCGGAGTCAAGATATTCTACGCCGCCGGCCGGGACACGACGACCGGCGCCTGGCCGCTTGGCTGGCGCCCAGCCTGGCCGGCCGGTTGCCGAGAGCAACCCTGCCGGCGGTCAGCAACCCATTCTCAGCCGCGGCCAGGCGCCCCGAACCTTCGCACACATTCCAGCAGGTAACTGTAGGCGGCCAGGGACACGGTCGGCGGGACTGAATGGTCGATGGTGTAAATGTAGCCCCCGCCACGGGCCGCCACCGAAACCTTGTCGGCCACCTCCTGCTCGATCTGGGCAAAATCGTTGCTGGCGGCCACGTCGGCGTTGATGTTTCCAATCAGACAAAGCCGGCTGCCATACTGGCGTTTGTACTCCCGAACGTCGTTGCCGGCCCGGACCTCCAGCGGGTGGATCGCGTCGCAGCCGGCCTCCAGCAACACCGGCAACAGCTCGCTCACGTTCCCATCGCAGTGAAACATGAACCGCATCCCGTTTCGATGCGCGAAGTCCGCCAGCCGCTGCCAGTGCGGCAAGACCAGCCGCCGGGCGGCCTGCGGCGAAAACAGCAGCCCGTTCCGGTAGCACAGGTCGCTCCAGAACCATACCGCGTCGAACTGATAGCCCTGGGCCAGCGTCATCGACAGCATCGCCAACAGGTAGTCGGTGTAGGTGGCAACCATATCTTCCACTAGCCCGGGGTCGCGAGCCAGGGTCCGCAGCCCGTGCTCGAAGCCCATCGTCAGATACAGCACGAACCACATCGGCTCCGCCGGAGTTATCGCCCGGAACTGGTCGGCCGCTAGCGCCACGCGGTACTCCGCCTCCGCTTGCGGCCGGTTGAACTTGTCGAGGCCGGGTCGGAGGCTGGGCTTGCGACGTTCCCAATCCGTCCGGCTCCGAATGCCCGGCTCAAGAATCACCGGCGGATTGCTGCCGGTCAGCCAGGCCTTCACGGTTTTGCCGTAGGAGTCTACAAAGACGCGATGCCGCCCGGTCTGCTCCAGCGTCCGCTCGGCAAGCCCAAACGAGGGGTCGAAAAGGTCATTGATGCACGCCACCGGATCCAGCCCGAAATACGTGTTCAGATCGGCCTCCACCGGCAACCCCTCGTCCTGCCAGCGCTGAATCGTCTCGGGCCAGAAGTTGGTCTCGCACATCGGCACCCGGTCGGGCTGCCGCCGGTCTAAAGCTGCCAAAATCCGCTCTCGGGAAGTCATGATGCCCAAAGCATATCCTCTGCCGTGTGACCACCGCTTCACGAGCCGGTGATAGAATGCTGCCATGCAGTTTATCGGCTGGATGTACGATTTGGCCCGCGAGCAGTCGCCTAGCCAGGAACTGCTAGAAGCCATGGTTCGGCGATCGGCGGCGGCGGGATACAATGCGCTGGGGCTGTACCTGGAACACCGCTTCGCGTACCGGGCCGCCCCCTGGGCCGCCGGACCAGGCTGCCTGACTCCCGACGCGGTCCGCCGCCTGTGCCGCCTGGCCCGCAGCTTGCCCAGCCATAACTTCCGCATCATCCCCTTCCTGAACACCCTGGGACACATGGAGGGCTTCATTCGGTCCGAAGGCGGCCAGTGGCTGGCCGAAGCCGATTGTGACGCAGCCACGGCTCAAATCTGCCCGACACGCCCCGAATGCGTCAGCCTGGTCCGCGACCTGGTAGCAGACGTCCTGGAAGCCTTCGACGACGAGTGGGTGCATCTCGGCGGCGACGAGACCCGCCAACTCGGGCAATGCCCGGCCTGCGCCGCGCGAGTGCAGCGGATCGGCAAGCCGGGACTCTATGGCGAGTACTTCGGCCAACTATGCCGCTTTGTGCTGGAGCGTGGCCGCCGCCCCTGCTTGTGGGGCGACATGCTGGCCCAATATCCGGAGGCTTTAGAACTTATTCCCCCACAGACTGTCATCTTCGACTGGCAGTATTTCTCGCGCCCTCTCCCGACCACGCGGCTCTTTCGGCAAAAAGGCTTCGACGTCGTATGTTGCCCTAGCGTCCAGACTTACAACGCGGGTTGGTGCTTTCTTGAGCCCTCCCAACTCAACATTGACCAGCATGCGGCGGATGCGGCCACCGCCGCGGCACTGGGCGTCCTGGTCACAACCTGGGAATTCTGCTACTTCTCGACGTACCCGCCCATTTTCCCGTTTATTTACGCGACCGGTCGGCGTTTAGCGGGCGGCCAGGACTGGTGCGCGGCGATCGCTGAGGAGGGAGGCCCCGGCTATGCCAAGGCGGCCGAATTGCTGGGCAACGCTATCCCTCGGGCCAGCCGCTTCTTAGCGTTCGGAACCTGGCGCCAATTGCGCGGCCGCCTGGTGATAAGCCGGAACCCCTTTCGGCTGTGGCAGGCTTGGCGGGCGGAGGCGTGCGGGCCAGTTGGAGACGAAATCCTGCGATTGTGCAGCCAGATCGACAGCTTTCTATTGCCTGATGACCCCCTGCGATTCCCGGTTCAGTTGCACCGGGTGGGAGTCGAATGGGTTCGGCACGTTGAAATGGCCAAACAGGCGTACCGTAGCGCCGCGTTGCCCGTTGCCCACGCGGCGCTCCTGGCTGGTCGGAGTCGACTTGAGAGCCTCCGTCCCTGGTTGGAGGGAGCGGCTCGTCTTGGCGGGTCCCCGGCAGACCCGCACCGTCTCGAGCGCCTGATAGGGGTGGTAGACGAGGCATGCGCAGGCATAGAGCGCCTTCCCACCCCGTTAGGTTACCGGCCCGCGTTTGAGGCGCTCAGCCTCCGTCTGCCCGCGCCAGGCGATCAAGCCGCTTGGACTGGCGGCCCAAGCTGAACAACGCCCGCCGGCTTCGCGCCTCGCTCCGTAATCCGCCGGCTGGCCTCTAGCGGCCGTTCGCAGACAACTACTGCACGTCGATAGTCAGGTCATCGAGGTCGGTAATTACTTCAATCACGCGAAGCCTCCTACCCGGCCCCGAAGACTGATCCGACGATATCATCAATGAAGCCCATGATAGCCGTCGCCAGGTACCAGACTAGGGGAAGCATGACTTGGCCTCCGTCCGGCTGCCGTCGTATGGGGCAACCGTTGTCAACACTCGCCCGCTCCCGTAGACTCCGTCATGACGGGCCGCAGGGAGGGGCACTGAACACACGCACGCCGCCGACTGGCGTGCAGACAGGTCAGTTAGAATGCACCTCGCTCGCAATTATTACCATGTACCGATAATTCGCACTTGTCAAGTCCGCCAGCCAAAATCTAGCGTTTGGGTGGCATTGCCGGGCTGGTTGCGGCCTGGGCGTGCGTGCAAGCGTCCATGAGCACCGAGTCGGTGGGTCGTGCTTGTCAGCAGTGCGGCCGGCTTGGCACCTCCAGCATTGCGGGAGGTCGCATCTGGCGCTGCCTGGAGTGCGGTTTTGTGCTGCCACGGCCGCGCCCCGCTGCGGAAGGTGGCCGCCTCAACGCTCCCCCGGAACTGTCCGCTCTGGCTCCGAACGGGATTCTGCGTGAGAAGTATCGCCTGCTACAGTGCTTGGGGACGGGCGCCCACGGCGTCAGTTATCTGGCTCACCACGAGTTCCTCACCCATCCCTGCGTAGTAAAGATTCTGCCCTACCGGGTAAGCAGCGCGGCCGACTCTGCCGTTCAGCGGCTGCGAAACGAGGCCCGAGCGGGGTTTCGGGTTCACCACCCCAATGTGGTCCGGGTGCTGGATTGCGACGTGTTTCGCGGGGTGTGGTACTTCGTGATGGAGTACGTGGACGGCGTCAACCTGGCCGAGTTGCTCCATCTTACCAACGAGCCAGTATGCTGGACTCAGGCCCTGGGGATTGCTCGGGATGCAGCACAAGGATTAGCAGCCATTCATCAGGCGGGGCTCGTACATCTGGATGTTAAACCAGGAAACCTGATATTGGGCACCGACGGGCGGGTACGGGTTGCGGACTTGGGAGTGGCGAGTTTGGCGCAGGACCTCCCTCACTCCGCAGGCACGTATGGGACGCTCGCCTACTCGGCGCCGGAACTGTTCCGTCCGGATGGGATCGCAGGCCCGGCGGCCGACCTTTATTCGCTCGGCGCAACCCTGTATCAGCTCCTTACGGCGCGCCTGCCGCACGAGGCAGCACAGGGGAGCCTCAGATGCAGGGACGGGCCGGCCGGGGATCGGATGCTCGGGACCGCACCGAAGGGGCCGAAGGAGCCATCGCCGGTAGGGCAGTTGGAACGATGGGAAGGGCCGAGGATCGAGAAAGAGTCGGGTGGAGTCTTTCAGCGGCTGGTCGACCTCCAGTGTCGGCCAGTACAGTGGCCGGAAGGTTCGGTTAGCCCTGTCCCGGAATGGTTTGTCCGGGTGATTCTGCGGCTTCTGGCCATCGACCCCCAGGAGCGGTTTCAGTCAGCCGAGGCGCTCCTTGCCGACTTGGAGGAACCGAAGGTTTCAGTCCCCGCCGGGCAACGGCCCGGAACGCTGCCTCGGACCCCTCGGGTTCAGGCCCGGGCCGGCGAGAGCTTGGAGCCGCGCGGCATCGGGGTCCTTCCATTCCGGAATGAACGGCCCAACCCCGACGACGACTGGTTGGGCTATGCGGTCGCAAACTACCTGTCCCGTACACTGTCGGAAATGCCCGAGCTTTATGTCGTGGACCAGGACGGTTTGGCGGCGATGGTGGATCGAGTGGAATCCAGCGGTCTGGAGCGGGAAAGCGAACGGATCCGCGAAGCGGGCCGGCGTTTGGGGGCCGCGACGGTGGTGACTGGTCGTTTCACCCGGGATGGGGCGCGAATCGAGATCGGTTGCGAGATCTGGCATACCGCGGACGGCCAACGGGACAGTCTCCCGCCGATTCGGGGTACGTTGACCGAATTGTCCGACCTGGAGCAACAGCTCTTCGGCAGGTTGGCACACGCCTTGGGACTGAGACCGGCGACCCCGGTACGTCCCGCGGAAGTGAGCCTGCAAGCTCGTCAGAAGCTTGTGCTGGGCAGGCAGGCGTTCTTGCGAGGGGACTATGAGGAAGCGGTTTCGCTGGGACGTGAGGTGATCCAGCTTGAACCAAATCTGCTGGAGGCGTTGAGTTTGGTCGGTGTAAGTCTTGCGCGCATGGGACGTTACGACGAGGCCGCCCGACAGCATCGCCATCAGGAGGCATTGGCGCGGCAGCTCGGCCAGGGCCGAGCTGCGGTGGAAGCTTTGGCCAACCTGGGAGTGATGTACTATTTTCGGAGCGATTACGAGAGCGCGGCGGCCTGCTTCCAGCAGGCGGCCAGGACTGCCCAAGAGTTGGATTTGGCTACTGAAGCGGCTCAGATCGACAACAATCTGGGGTTCGTGCTGTTCCGGCAGGGTCGAGCATGGGAGGCCGAGCAGGCCTTCCTACGGGCGATCCAGGTCCACCGGGCCCACGGAGCGCTGACCGCACTGGTCGGACCCTACAACGGGTTGGGGAACGTGCTGGTGGAGCAGGGCCGGTACGCTGAGGCACGCCATTATTACATGCGAGCACTGACGTTAGCGATCGAGATTGGCGACCGAAGCAGCGTGGGGATGACTCACTTGCATATCGGACGCTGTGCCGCTCTGGAGCGGGATTTCGAAGAGGCCAAGCTCGAATTTACCATGGCATTAAATGCTTTGGAGGAAACCAGGTTCTGGAACGGATTGGCCCGGGCCTACGAGTACGTGGCCGAGATGCACCTGCAACTGGGGAATTATGGGGAAGCGATCCGCTGTGCCGATAAGCGGCTTGAGCTGGCTCGCCAGCACTCGAACCTGCGTATGGAAGCAGCGGCGTGGATGCAGAAGGCGGAGGCGCTGAAACGAGCCGGCCAACCCGACGCAGCGGCCGAATGCCTAGCGCGCAGTGAAGCTGTAAAAGCTCGCTCAGAGCTGCTATGATGGTCTGGGTGGTATAATGGCGCCAGGAACTTGTAACGTTAGGGGCCCGGCCAATGTTCTGGGTTATGCTTCCCATCTTCATGGGGCTCGCAGCGGCAGTCGGCGTTCTGTCGGCCAGGCTTCGAGCGGCTCGACTCAAACTCCGATCCGAGCACGCTGCCGGCCAGGCGCAGTCGGCCAGACTGCGAGAAGTGGAGAAGGTGGCAGCCCGCAACGCGGCCATCCTCCAGCACGCCATGGATGGCTTCTTCGTGCTGGGCGAGGACTCTCGGTTCCGAGAGGTCAACGAGGCCTTCTGCCGCATGACCGGGTACAGTGCCCAGGAACTGCTGAACATGCGGATGAGCGACCTGGAGGTGAGCACGCCGATCTGCGGGAGCGATCAAGCTGCCTATTGGCAAACGGGGCTGCACCACTTTACCACCTCGCACCGTCATAAGGACGGGCACATCATTCAGCTGGAAAGCTGCGTGATGGCCCTGCGCGACGGGGAGTCCAAAATCTTGGTTGGACTGGCCCGAGACGTGACAGAACGATATCGGGCGGCCGAGGCCCTGGCCAGGAGCGAGGCCCGCTACCGGAACCTGGTCGAAACGTCTGGCGACCTGATCTGGTCGCTGGACCTGGAGGGACGCTGGACGTTTGTAAACTCAGCATCCAGAACGCTTTACGGATATGAGCCGAACGAAATGCTCGGGCGGCACGTCACCGAGTTCGTGCGACCGGAGATGAGAGAGCGCACCTTGGGAATCCTGGCCGAACTGCGGTCGGGCAAGCCGCGGCTAAGCTTTGAGGCGGAGCACCTCCGCAAAGACGGCTCAACGGCATACCTGAGCATAAATGCCATCCCGCTTTTGGACGGGTACGGCAATGTTACGGGTTTCACGGGTACCTCGACGGACCTGACCTATCGGCGGGAGGCGGAGCGGCAGTTGCGCCAAGCCCACGACCGGTTTGCGTCGCTGGTGGCCCGCATGCCGCTGGGGTACGTGGTGTGGTCGGAGGATTTCCGAATTCTGGAATGGAACCCGGCCGCCACCACGATCTTCGGATACTCGGCTGAGGAGGCCATCGGGCGGTCGGTCGGCGAGCTGATCATTCCGGCCGAAGCCGAGTCGGCGTTTTCCCAGATGCGTCGCTCCCTGCTGGCGGGGACGCCACACAGCGGCACGGTGCTGACGAATCGCAAGCGCAGCGGAGAGAAGATCGAGTGCGAGTGGCACAACACGGTGCTGCCGGACCCCGGGGGCGGGCCTGCCCGAGTTGTGAGTTTGGTGCGGGATGTGTCCGAGCGGCAGCGGCTGGAAGCTCAGTTGCACCAGTCCCAGAAGCTGGAGAGTTTGGGGGTGCTCGCGGGCGGGCTGGCCCACGATTTTAATAACTTGCTAGTGGGCATAATGGGGAACGCATCGCTGGCCATGGAGCGACTGCCGGCCAACTCCGCCCTGCGGCCACTGCTGGAGAAAGTGGTCAACGCCGGTCGACGGGCTACTGATCTGACCCAGCGCATGCTGGCCTACGCGGGCCGGGCGAACTGCGACGTGCAGACCATGGATTTGAACCGGCTGGTGGAAGAGATGGTGGATTTTGCGGCCGCGGCGGTGCCCAAGAACGTGACCCTGAAGGTTCGCATCCGGCCGGATCTGCCGCCGATTCGGGCGGACAGCGGCCAGATGCAGCAGGTGATTATGAATTTGCTGATCAACGCGGCCGAGGCGATCGGGCCGGGCGGCGGGGAGGTGACGGTCTCGACCCGGCTGGAGGAGCTGGATGCCGGCCGGATCGCGGCCGAGTTTGCCGATCAGAGATTGACCCCTGGCCCGTACGTTTGCCTGGAAGTCCGCGACACCGGCTGCGGGATCGACCCGGAGATCCTGGGGCGGATTTTCGATCCGTTTTTCACGACCAAGTTTGCCGGCCGCGGACTGGGGCTTTCCGCCATCCTGGGCATCGTGCGAGCCCACCACGGGGCGATCACGGTTAACAGCCAGGTGGGGGTCGGCACCGTATTCTGCGTGTTCGTGCCGGCTGCGTCCGCCAGCCTGGCCCCGGGGCCGAGCCAGAAGCGGCCGTGTGAGCTGCCCCGCGGGTTCCGAGTGCTGGTGATAGATGACGAGGAGGACGTGCGGGAGGTGGTCCGGGAAGTTCTGGAGGCGCGGGGGATCGAAGTTCTGCTGGCGGCAGATGGGACCGCCGGGCTGGAAATCTTCCAACAGCACCGGGATCGCATAGACGCGGTTCTGCTGGATATGAACATGCCCGGGCTGAGCGGCGAGGTCGTGTTCCGGCGTCTGCGGGCCATCAAGCCGGACGTGAGGGTGATCCTGTCCACCGGATACAGCGAGCAGGAGGCGGAATTGCATTTCGGCGGAGTGCCGCTGGCCGGATTCGTCCATAAGCCGTACACCGCCTCGATGCTGGTCGACAAGATCGGGGCGGCCATCGGGGCGCGGTAGATCGGCGCTACGCGACGTTTTGGTCGGCCCGATCGCGGATTCGCGGCGGACTGGCAGGTCCGGCGTTAGGGCCCGCTTGGCGGCCAGACTTTAACGTCTTGTGTTACCCTTCAGGGCGTGCAAGGTGGCCGACGGGCGCCGAGCACTGGGGCAAGGGGCTGGCCGGCGCTTGGCGTTCTGCCGGAGGCCGCGCGCTTGTGTAGAATGCGCCGGCTGTGCCGAGCGAATCGCTTAATGCAGCCTTCGACGTGACACAGGTGTGCAGGGGTGCGTGGCATGGGCAGGAAGGCCAGGCAGAAACTTCGGCGCGACCCGGTCGCCAGGCAAACCGGCGGCCGGTTGGCAGCGCTGAGGCCGGTCCTGGTACCGGTCTGCCTGATCGGCCTAGTGGCCGCGGCATATGTGAATGCCGACCACGAGGAATTCTTCTTTGATTCGGCCGGCAGCTTCATCGAGAACCCGCGGGTTTTCAAGGTGGGGCAGGCGTTTGGCAAGTTGTTCCGCTCGCCCCTGGCCGCCGATGAGCAGCTCTGCCATTTCACCTTCGCCCTCAACTACCGGCTGAACCGAGCCCTCGGGCTGCGGGGCTTCGACGTCACGACCTTTCTGGCCTTCAACGCCCTGATCCACGCGATCAACGCTTGCCTGGTTTACGCGCTGCTGCGGTCGATCCTGGGATGGCTTCAGCCCGATCGGCCACCCCCGATGGCCCTGCCGCTGGCGCTGGCGGCGCTGTTCGCGGTTCATCCGCTGCACGGCAGCACGGTGGCCTACATCGCTCAGCGGCGTGGGGCGATGGCGACCACCTTCTTCCTGCTGGCGGTGCTGACCTGGCTGCGAGTCCGCCGCCCGCAACCGTGGACGGCCAAGCGCCTGCCGCTGACAGTGTGTCTGCCGCTGTGCCAGTGGTTGAGTTATCGCTCCAAGAGCCTGGGGCTGACCCTGCCGCTGGTCATTCTCATGGTCGAATTCTGCCTGCGGGCGCCGGACCGGGCGGCTCTCCGGCGGTATCTGCGCTGGTTCGTGCCGGGCGTGGCGCTGGCGGCATGCGGGCTGCTGTTTTTCCTGTGGCAACAGGGACTGCTGGACGTGCAGAACCTGCGGATTCTGCCCTATGGTCCCAAGGACCTTCACGGCGCGTGGGTGCACCTGCTGACCGAGTCGCGGGTCTTTTTACATTACTGGAAGCTGCTCCTGCTACCACTGCCGCGACGGATGTCGATCGACCACGATTTCGCCCTTTCCCACACGCTGCTGGAGCATGGGGCGATTCTGGCGTTGCTTTTCCACGGCTCGCTGACGGTGCTCGCGGTGGCAGCCGCCCGCAAAGGCCTGACGCTGGCGGCCATCGGCATACTCTGGTTCTACTTCACGCTGTTGCCCTACGCCGTGCTGCCCCAGGCCGAGTTGATGGTCGAGTACAAGACCTATTTGCCCAGCATCGGACTAACGCTGGTGCTGGCCGAGGTCTTCTACCGCCCCTGGCCGCGAATCGGGCCGGTCGCCAAGCCCGCGGCCGCGGCGGTCGCGGGGCTGCTTCTGCTGGGGGCCACCATCACGCGGAACAAGGTGTACCGCAGCCCGGTGGACCTGTGGGCGGACGCGGTGGCCAAGTATCCCAACTTCCAGCGCCCGCACAGCAACCTGGCCGCAGCCCTGGTGAAGGAGAAGCGGATCGACGAAGCCATCTGGCACTTCAAGGAGGCGATTCGCCTGCTGCCGAGCTGTCATCCGGCCTATGCGGGGCTGGGCGTGGCCCTGGCGGAGCAGGGCAATCTCGAGCAGGCCATCGAGTGTTATAACCTGGCCCTGCGACTCAAACCGGACTATGTGGAGGCCCACGTCACCCTGGGGATCGCCTTGTCGAAGCTGGGGCGCGTCGAGGAGGCCAATCAGCACTACCAGCAGGCTCTGAAAGAGCAGCCGACCTGCTTCGAGGCCCATAATAACCTGGCGATCAACCTGGCGCGTCAGGGAAAGCTGGCCGAGGCGGTGGAGCATTTTCGGGCCGGGCTGGAGATCAACCCCGAGTCGGTCGAGGGGCATTTCAATCTGGGTCTGACGCTGGAGCGGCAGGAGGCTTGGCCGGAAGCGATTGAGCATTACCGGTTCACCTTGAAGTTGGAGCCCAAACACTGGCAGGCCCACTTCAAGCTGGCTGAAGCGCTCTTTGCTCTGGGCCGGCTGGACGAGGCAATCGTCCACTACCGGGAAGTGGTGCGAATCAACCCGGACTTCGCTTTGGGCCGCCAAAGTCTGGAAAGGGCCCTGAGCCTGCAAGCCGCTCGGGGGGCGGATGAAGCTGTCAGGCGGCCGACGAGCCGCGATTTGGAGAGGTCGCGCAGGTGAAGGCGGAAGCGTGATAACGCGATAACGGCGGGTGGGTCCGTAGGGCCTGCTTACGCCGCCCTTGGTTCGCGACCGCCGCGGGGATGCGGAGCCGGCGGTGCGGAATCTCGGTTCACCAGCCAGACGCCGGTCAGCACGCACAACCCGCCGATGATCGAGTTCCACCCCACCGGTTCGCCCAACAGTCTGGCCCCGGTCACCAAAGCGACAAAAGGCTCCAGGTACAGCAGCACGCCCACCCGAGCCGGGCCGTGTCGATCGACTGCCGCGAACCACAGGTAGTAGGCCAGCCCGCTGCAAACCGGGCCCAGAAAGGCTACTGCGGCCAGCACACTCCAGGTCAGCGGGCCGCTGAAAGCTCTGATGCTGACCGCGGCGGCGGTGCTGACCGCGGCGGCTACCGTCAGGCCGAAGGCGGTGACTCGCAAAACGCCGTTGCGGGTCACCGGCCCTGCCGAAGCCAGGGTATATACTGTCCAGGTCAGACAGGAGACAAGCTGGAGCAGATCGCCCCAGCGGGCCCGATCGAACTCAGGAATCCTGACACTCATAACTGTCAGGACGCCGCCGGCACCCAGAACCACCCCTAGCCAGCCGGTGTGACCCAGCCGCTGCTGGCCCAGCAGATGGGCGCCCAGCGCGATGGTCACGGGAATGAAGCCGATGATCCAGCCGGTATGAACGGCAGTAGTATGCAGCAGTCCGTAGGCCTGGATCAGTACATGAGCCGCCAGGATCAGGCCCAGCAAGGTGCAGGTCGAGAGGTCCGATCGAATCGGCCAGGGCGAGCCGCAGCGCAGGCGACCGGCGGCGATCAGGAGCAATGCGCCGGCCCATAGCCGGGCCGCCACCAGTCCGAAGGGGGTCATTCCCTGCAAAGCTATCCGGGTGGCTGCGAACGAGGCCCCCCAGACCACCACGGCAGACAGACCCGCAATTGGAAAGGGCCCCGGGCCGATCAGTGCGGCCTTTTTGCCGATTCGAGGCCCGCGCTGCGGCCCGGACGCCAGATGTTCTTTGGACCAGGCTTTCCGGCGGTGGGACCCCATCTACAGCCAGTCCGCGATCGGCCGGACCCGACAGGCGAACTCGGCCACCGGCAGGCTCACCGTCCCCCACCTGGGGCTGCGCAGACGGGCGTTCAGCCGGTAGTCGTCCAGCGGCACGCCGGCAAACACATATCGCCGCTGGCGGAACTCGTGCACGACTTCCGGCGGGGGCAGGCCATCGGTATCCAGTCGGTAGGCAAAGACCAGCAAAGCTTCAAAACCGCTGCCGAAGACTTCCTGCCACCGCCGCAATCCGTCCAGGTCGGCCTGGGTGACCCAGTTCTCCCAGATGGGTCGAGTGCTGCGTCCCCGGGCCGCCCAGCGACGCCCTTTGATGTCCACCAGCCAGTTGGTCCGGGTCGGCGAGTAGACGATGAAATCGAAGCACTTGAGCTTGGCATCGCGAAAGGCGGCCCGCTTGGCCTCGTCGACGGCCACATACGGAAGCCGGCGTTTTTGCAGGTAATCCTCGAAGGCCGCCTCGTAATCAATGTGCGACTTCACCGCAGCCCTCGGTGGCTCTAGGTGGGCCGTGGTCGCCTCGTCAGGGCCGGGATACAGGTAACGTCAATTCCCGTGTGTAATTGTTGCGGGTTAAGAAGGGCATTTCAGGCCACACCGCGGACCTCCCGGAATTCTTTGCAGACCCGCGTGGCGTACTTGGCGTTGTAGTACGCCACCAGACCGTACACGATCCGC
>CAYZXK010000193.1:0-11446 GCA_964482395.1 uncultured Planctomycetales bacterium
GCCCAGCAATGAAAACCAGGTGGACCGATCACCTGCTGGCCTGGACCGAGGCTCCCAGCCTGGCAATCGCGCTGCGCCGAGTCGGCGAATACCTGGCTTTGCGCCTGTGGGCACTGATTATCGGCTGCTTCCCGATCGAGATGAACCTCCGTACCGCCCGGCTGATGGGCCGCGTCTGGTGGGCCGCGATGAAACGACATCGCGATCGGGCACTGGACAACCTGAGGCCGGCCCTGGGCCAATCCTGCGACCAACGGCGGCTCGTCCAGATAGCTCAGCGCTCTTTCGAGCACTTCGCCCAGATATACCTGGTCGAACTGGTGATGACGCCCAGACTGGTCTCCGAATGGTCCTGGGCCAAGGCGGTCGAGCTGGACCGGCTGGGGCCGGCCCTGCGTGAGCTATTGCTCGGCCGCGGCGCGATCCTGCTCACCGGCCATTTCGGCAACTATGAGCTGCTGGGCTACACCATCTGTCGCCTGGGCATCCCCCTGACGGCGGTGATGCGACCGGTGGATAACCCGCTGATCAACCGGTACCTGGAGCGGTCTCGCCGGGCCGGTGGGCTGTCGCTGCTGTACAAGCGGGGCGTCAGCAAGGTAGCGGGCGAGGTCCTCGACCGCGGACAACCACTATGCTTCATCGCCGACCAGGACGCCGGCCAAAAGGGCCTGTTCGTCGAGTTCTTCGGCCGAAAGGCGTCCACCTACAAGTCGATCGGCCTGCTGGCCATCCAGAAGCGGGTTCCGATCATCGTGGGCCACGCGGTCCGCACCCGGCCCGGCTTTCACTACCGGATAGCGGTCCAGCGCATCATTTACCCCTCAGAGTGGGAGCAGCGGGACGATCCCCTGCTGTGGATTACCCAGGCCTTCTCCAGCGCGTTGGAGGACGCCATCCGCCGCTGGCCGGAGCAGTACTTATGGGTCCACCGGCGTTGGAAGCACCGGCCCAAGGACGAACTTGCGGCCTGCTCCACTGAAACGCGTCACTCCTGACGACCCCCGGCCAGGAAAGCACATTCCTGGTCCCCGACCGTCGGCCAGGCCAGACGAGCGCGGCCTGGCGCCGAAAGCAAGGGTGTTCCCTCTGTCCCACTGCGAGCGGGTCAGCGGCGCCGGCAGCGGGTGAACCGCACCAGGAGCGGCACCGCCGCCAACGGAAGCAGTGAGCTGCCGCCACAAGCACTCGGTCCAGTTGGCCCGGCGTCACCCTCGGTGGACTGCTCGCCCTTGACGGTGGAGTCGTTGGCATCGGCGTTCTGGCGTGCAGCGGCGCTACTGCCCCCCGCCGCTTCTTCAACCACTACCGTCACCCGCGCGCGACTGCTCTTGGCATTCAAGCCCGGACGGGGTACATCCGTTACCAGCAGCGAGAAGTAGTAGGTCCCCGCCGCGGTCGCCACCCAGGAGACTTGCTCCGAGTCTGTCCCTTCCAGCGGCTGGAAGGACTTGAGCAGCAGGTCGCTGGGCAGATCGGCGCCCAGTTCGTCGGTCTGCCGCCAGCGGTAGATCAGGGAATCGTCATCCGGGTCGCTGGAGGTCGCCGCACTGAGGGTGATCCGTTCGCCGACCCGCTTGGTAACCGTCTTCCCGGACACATCCTGGCCGTCGCAGGTAATCACCGCCCGGGGAGGTTCATTGACCGGGGGAGTCGATTCGACCCAGATCCGCATGCTGTCCACCGAAGGCGGACTGTTCACGCCGTCCTCGACCAGCAGACGGTAAACGTAGGGATTATCCGGCGTGGTCGTCAGGCTCAAGGTGACATAGGCGATCGGCCACTGCCCGAAGGCCAGGTTCGAAGGAGCCTGGGGGTCGGGTTCGGGGTCCACTCGTTCTGGTCCGCTGACCCATTCCCAGGTGTAACGCAACATGTCCTTGTCGAAAACCTCCGGATCGAACGGCGAGAAGCCGACGTTAGACCGGTCGAGCGAGAGGCTGCCATCCAGGCAGACGGTAACCGTACCGTCCGGCCCCAGGCCCACGGTCTGATCTGGGCCGGCATCCGCGGAAGGCGGCGGGTTGCCGGGCGCTAAAGTCGGGTTCTCGATGGCATAAACCCAGAAAACTACGGAGTCCGGCTCGAGGTCTTCAACGTTCTGACCCGGATTTCGGACCGTTACCCTGACGCTCCACCGGACATCGTAGTTGATATAACCCTTTAACCGGGCCTGGTTGGCGCCCGTGAATTCCGGGACGATAAACTCGAGCTGAACGCTGGTCGTGTCGCTGCCATCGGTCGGGGGGTAGCCGGTGTAGAAGCCGAAATTGAAGCCGGGCGTTTCGAATTCGACATCCCCGAATTCGCCGATCTTGTCGCTGGGCACCCCCGGCGGCTGGGGACCATAGGTAACCGTCCCTCGCCTGTAAGGCCACCAAGTGGACTGCATCGTCAACTGAATGGTCTGCTCGGTGCTGTTTGGATCGTCCTGGACTTCCTCGCTGGTGAAGTCCAGATCCAGCACCCGCAAACAGACGTAAAGGGTATCGCCCTCGCGCAGCGGCCCATCGACATCGGGGTCCCACTCCGGCTGGCTGGCATCGAACCCGCCGGGCTGAGCGGCGTCAAATTGACAGGGCGTCAGACACAGCTTCAGACCCACGATGACGGGCGGAAACTCGCCTTCCTGCGCCGGGCACAACATCACGCCACCGGCCAGACACGCGACCATACCTGCCGCCCGAACCGGCACCCTGAGAAATGCAGAGCGGACCATCGCTTTCAGCTCCATAAGTCGTCCATACTCATTATAGCTGTTCACCAGGGTTCCGGCGCGGTCGCAAGCCGTTGCGGGCCGCTGCCGGCCCGGGTCAGCTCGCCCCGATGGTGACCACCGCGAAGGCTCCGTCCGCAGTTGAACCCGCGTTGAACGTAAACGTGATCGGGTCGCCTTCGCGGAACTCGTTCGGGCGCAATACGCCTCCCGCCGCGCTGAAAAACAATCCGGGTCGCAGCGGGGAGCACTCGTATACGTCGACTTGTGCCAACGTCTTATAACCGCCTCCCGCCGCCGAGCTTCCGGACAGCACCTGCCCGGTAGCCGGATCGGAAAAAGTGAACGCGGCACTTTCGCAGGAGACCGGCGGTTGCACGAATACCAGGATGCAGTCCGGGGTGATCAGGTCGAAAGCGACGGAGGTGGGTGCGGCCTGCTCGCCGGTCTGAGCCGGCGCCAGCCGCACGGGCGTGGCCCCGGCCATTCCCGGTCCGCCATAGACGAACGTGCCCACCGGCAGCGTGTAGGCGGTCCCCAGCCTGACTTCGCTGGTCAACTGCTTGAACCCGCCGCGCAGAAGCGCGTCCTGCTGACCCGCCGAACGAATGCTGCCAAGCTCGACCCAGGCCACGAACGAAGTTTCCAGGACGGCCTCGGTGTGGTTGTTGATGAAGGTCAGGGTGGTGGGGAGGCGGAAGAACTCCTCGACTTCCGTACCAGCCGGCTGACCGCCTTCGGTGGTGGCCTGCCGGCCGGCCACGCCGTACTCTTCGCTGTAAGTCAGGAACGGGTCTCGAATAACCGTTCCGGGTACGCAGGCGGATCCAATCAGGAGCGATCCGGTGGTCGCCAGCGTCAGAAGCCGAAGCCACGAGGATTGCATGGTCATGATCCGTGTCAACGGGGGCTAGTCACCGTCTCCAGTGCCGTATATCAAGTAGGCTTCGCCGGCCGCCGCCCGGTCCCGGGGCGAAGCTGAGACCGAGCTGAGCAGGATGTCGCCGCGGCCGTCACCATCGACGTCCCCGGCCGAAGCGATTCCGCGGCTTCGATCGCCCTGCTCGCCAAGCCCCCCGCCCAGGTGGTCGCGGCTGTGACGTCCGATAAAGACAATTCCCGGGAGAGTTTCGGTACCGACGTCCCGCAGCAAGAGCCGACCGCGTTCAGTATAAGTTCCATCGTCCAAGCGGCTGCGACGGTTGGCCAGGTCGGGTGAACCGTAAATCAGATACACCACGCCGCAGTTCTCCCGGTCGATCTCGGCGTACCCATCCTGGTCGAGGTCCAGTTGGACGGACCGATTCGGGGCGGAGATCAGGATGTCGTCGTTTCCGTCGCCGTCCACATCGCCCGCGGGTGACACCCGTGCCCCGGCCAGGTCGCCTTCCCGTTCTCCGACGAAGATCACGCCGAGCTTTCGCGAGGCCAGTTCGTCGAAGGGGATCTCTGTTTCGGTCAGATTGACGACGGTGCGGCTGCCGAAGAAGACTGCGGCCCCGCCCTGGCGGTTGTTGACCAGCGGGGAGCCGATAATAACGTCATCGATGCCGTCGCCGTTGAAGTCGCCGGCCCGGCTCTGGGCTTGTCCGAGTCTTTCGCCGCGTGCCCCGACCACCCGAATGCCATCCAGGACGCGCTGGCCGAGCGGGTCAGAGGAATACATGGGTATCCCCAGTTCCTCGATCGGCAACTCGGAGAACTCCATCAGTTCGCGGTGGCGGCCGAGTACTATGAAGCAGGCCCCGGCACCCTGATTGGTGAGCGGACTGCCGATCAGGAAATCTTCCAGCCCGTCACTGCTGAAATCGCCCACGGATTCGGCCTGGCCGACCGACGCTCCCGGGAAGCCGCCGTATATGCGTCCGGTGCGGGTGGCGGTAGGGAGGATGTTTCCGGGGTGAGAGGTCTGCACTAAGCAGGGTTCCGCATTATCAATATCGACCCAATATCCCGGGCTGGCCGGAAGGGGGAAGTTGGGCCCGAGGTTGGCCGGGAAGAATCGCCGATCGTCGAGGATATACCTGTAAGGTCCTTCGTGGGGCAGGAAAACGTCGGCGTCATTCCACACGTAGGCGCCGAAGTACACACTTACGACGCCGGCCCCGGGGACGCTGATTCCGACCCGGGTGTTTATGACCGGATCGCGATTGGGCACGGATATCAACAGGCCGTTGAATGCGTACGCCGAAACGGTTTCCCCGCACTGGTCGCCGAATTCGTTGGTGTGAATCCGGCACCCCAACATGGCCTCTTCGGGGGGCACCGAACGATCGATTATGTAGCGATAGGTGTATGTGGTCGATGAGAACAACGAGAGCAACGCGCCGGGGGCGTTTGGCCCGTAGAAAGTATGCGGACAACGCGGATCAACGGCGCCCGTGTGGTCATATACGCCGAAGCGGTCCAGCCGGAAGACGTTACCGCCCGGGAACCCGAGGCTGGGCCGGAAGTTCAGTCCGGCCGCGATCACCACCCCACCGGTACGGAAGGCGCCATCGTTATCCAGATCGCCAGCCAATTCGGCCGCCGAGTCGGTGAAGGGCAATCCGAAGGCCACCTCGCGTACGCCGTCGTCATCCCAGTCGGAAAGCAGGGCGAAGCTGGTGATTCCGCGGCTGGGGCGGATCGGATCGGCCTGCTCGGCCGGTCCCTCGAAGATCTCGCCGCGCATGAGCACGCCGGTCGAGTTGAGGTTCACGACCCCGCGGAAGCGCTGGCCGCGTCCGTAGATCAGGTAGGCTTCGCCCACGCCGGTGCGACGGGTGTTGAGCATGTAACGGGGCTTGCCGAACTGGGACATGATCAGGAATTCGCCGAAGCCGTCGGAGTCGATGTCGCCGGCTGCGGAGACGAAGCTGCCGGCATTGTCGCGCGGATTGAAGCCCTCGAATATCGCTCCGGCCACCGGGCTATCGCCCAGGTCCAGGTTGCGCAGGTCAACGTAGCCGGCCAGCCGCGAGCGGAGCCGAATCGTTCCGGGAGCGTAGAAAGAAACCACGTTGACCCGCTGCTGGTCGCTGACCACGGCCAGGATCCGGTACAGGCCGGGCTCGAAGGCCGCGGTGGGCAGGTTGAATGAGAAGCTGTCGCCGGTCTGGGAAGTGCTGTGATACAGGAGCACCTCGTTGCCGTTGGGCAGATCGTCCGGGTCCAGGTAGATATCCGTAGTGTTTACTGAATCTGGGTCGTTCAGTTCCCAGGTAATGGTGAAACGGGGGTTGATCGCGGCCGAACGATCGAAGGCCAGTGCTCCGCGGCCGCTGTAGGACCCGCTATCGTTGGGGTCGGCCGGCTCCAGGAAGTACAGCTTGGGTCGCTGGTCGATGGTGACCTTGCCCGGGGCGTAGTCGTAGGTCACGATCTCGCCGACCTCCGTCAGCACCACCCCGATGTAGTAGGTCCCGCGCTTGAGCTGGGTGGTGTCGATCAGTCGGGTGGTCTCGGTCAGCGGCACGTTGGAGTAGGCGATGGTCTCGTTGCCGTTGTTGGGGTCCTGATCTTCGTCGACGATCACGCTGATGACCGAGGTACGTCGCTTGGCGAACGCTCGCCAGTTCACCTCCACCTGGGTGCCGCCGGCGATCGACAGGTCGCTGACCGGAGTCAGCACCTCCACCAGGGGCTCACCACGCAGGACCGTGGTCTCCCCCTTGCCTCCGGCCACGTATTCCAGCGTGCTGTAGGTGGGACAACCGGCCAACTGGAATGCCGCCACCACCGCTAACGCGATCGACCCGGCCCGTAGAATCCTGTTCATCACCTGCTCCAACGTCCGATCACCGGCCCCGGACACCCCCCGGCCCCGTCTAGGATCTGGCCCGGCGGATATAAGCGAAAGTCTGGTATCCGGAGCGAGAATCACTCGACGGCTGCACCGTGAAAGTCACGCTGTCGCCGCAATTGTAATTCACCTCGTCGATCAAGAGCTTGCCGAACGCGTCCACCTCGATATAAGGCGCACCCTCCAGCGAGTCCACGTCGCCGCCGGACGGCTCGGTCAGATAAACCCGCGCCCCGGACTGGCTCAGGTTGGAAACGTCGCCGCCCAGGGTCATTTCCGCGACCGGACAGTCCAGCAACTGGGCGCTCTTGCCGCCGGGGGCCAGGGTGGTCGTGTAGCTGTTGGGGGTGTCATCCCCCGCCCGGTAGGCCACCGTCATGGCCACCCAGCGACTGGTCCGGTTTTCCACCGCCACCAGCAGGGTGGGAGCGTCGCCGGGCAGACTGGCGACCGCCGAGCCCAGCCCCAGAGCGGTCAGGAAATCCGAGTTGAACAGGCTGGTCAGCTCGTAGCTGAGCACGCCGCACCCAGTCAGAACACCCAGCAGCGCCGCTCCTGCGGCGGGGATTCCGAGTCGGTAGCGAATAGCCATTCGCAAACTCCTCCCGGCGGCTGCCTAATGCTGGCCGGGAATCACCCTGACCGTGATGACGTACTGCAAGGCTTCGCCGGTGCCGCTGGTAGACACGCCGATCTCCACCACGTCGCCGCAGGCGAAGCTCTGGCCGGCGATCAGGGGCACGTTGCCATAGGTCACCTGGACGGCAGTGGTGTCGGTCTGAAGCACGACATCCACCGGAGCTATCACCTCCACCGGGCAGTCCAACACCTCGTTTCCGACCTGGCCGGCGGCGATTTCGGCGGAGAAGAACCGCTGGTTCAAAGTCGGGTCGACGGCATTGGTCGATTCATACGCGGAGAAGGTCGCCGGGTAGCGGGTCAGGTTCCTGAAGGCGACGATCACGGTTCCCTGCAAAGGCCGGAGAATCGCCGGGTCCAGTCCGAACACCGTCGCCAAGGAAGGGTTCAGCAGGTCTGACAAGATCGTGCAGCCCCCGGTCGGCCAGATGATCAGCCCGACCAGCAGGCCAAGCCGGAGTTTGCTGTTGGGACACTTCATCGCGCCTCTCCGCCTACCCGTTTCTTCCTGGCACCGGAGCTTGCGATCGTCGCTTGGTCGCTGGGGGTGTACCCTGAAACCGGATCCCGGGCAAGCCCGGTTCTTGGGGCCGGCCCGTTCAGGCTCATAACTACCCCATTCTGAGCCCGAAGCCAAGTTGCAGGGTGTCTTGGCGGCCAGTCGGGGCCCCCAATCCAGCTCAGCCGCTAACGCTTTACCACGCCGGCACATAGGTGTCGCACCCGCGACCTATCCGATTCCCGCCGCAACCGAGGCGGCAACGCCCGGGAGCAATCCTCCCGGATGGAGCTGCCGGGCGTCTGCCGACCGTTCCGGGATTGACCCCTGCCGCCGGCCGGGGGCCCGGATGCAGCCCGCCACAGCCTGGCCAAACCACACCTCAGCCCGTCGCTCAGTAGGCGATAACGCTGAAGACCGGGCAGTCACCCAGGCGGGCCCGTCCGCCCAACGAGAGCAACTCGATGAGGACGGCGACCGCCTCGATTTCAGCCCCGGTCTTGCGGACCAGGGCACAGCAGGCCGCAAGCGTGCCGCCGGTGGCCAGCAGATCATCCACTATCAGAACCTTCTGACCGGGCTGGATGGCATCCCGGTGCATCTCCAGTGCGTCGCGGCCATACTCCAGTTCATATTCATGCCGCCAGGTTTGGCAGGGCAACTTGCCCGGCTTGCGCACCGGTACGAAGCCGACTGACAACACCTTGGCCACCGCGGTCCCGAAAATGAACCCCCTCGATTCCGCCCCCACCACCAGGTCAATGTGCTTGCCGCGGAAAGGCTGGGCCATCAGCTCGACCGCCATGGCCAAGCCGGACGGATCGGCCAGCAGGGGGGTTATGTCGCGGAAAAGCACGCCGGGCTTGGGGAAATCCGGCACCGCTCGAATGAGCGTCCGCAGCTCGGTGGCGTCGGAGACTGATCGCCAGACGTACTCCTTGGACCGGTTCATAGCTTGGACCGCGCCTCCGGGCGTTTGGGCCGCCCGTATCCTGGGTGTCCATGCTATTCTGTGCCATGCCGGCTGGCAACGCCGGCCGGCGGGGATTTGAGACCCCGGCCCGAATCTGCCGATAGCATGGATTGACCATGTCAACCTGGATCTTCATTGTGGCCGCGACCGCCGTCGGTGGAGCCCTGGTGGTGTGGAATGCCGTGACCCGGACCAAGCATTACAGCGAGTTGATGCTGAATACGTACTCGCAGATGCTGGCTGAAGCTCGCAAGCAGAAAGCCGACGACCTGGCCAGGCAAGCCGAGCAGACCACCAGCGAGTCGCAGGCCAGCAGCGACTGACGCCGGATTGGGGGGTGGCTGGCACCGCACCTGCCGGGCAACAACCTCTAATCTGCGCCGGGTGTTCGCACCGGGCGTTTGCGGATTCGCAGGACTTCTTCCCAGGCCTTGGAATGGTCGGCCAGGAACCGGGTGAGGCTCGAAGTCGTCAAACCCAGTCGGGCGGCAGCCCTGGCGAAGTTGCCCCCCTCAGCCGCCAGCACATCGAGTGTCAGGGCCAGGACCTGCCAAAAGGCCGGATTCTTGACGTTGACCTGGAGTCGCCGCTCGCGAACGTCCACGCCCCCGGGCCAAGTGATCTGGTCGGGCGGATCGCAGCGGACACCGATCGCAATCGCCTCGCGCAGCCGACGCAGAGCGCTTAGGCGGTTCTCTCGCTGCGACCGGCGCTCGGTGGCGGTCACGACGAATCCGCTAGGTCGATGACGGAGTCGGACCGCGGAGGCCACCTTGTCACGATGCTGACCGCCCGGTCCGCCGGTGCGGTGTAAATGCACTTCGCACTCGGCCAACAAGCGCTGGTCGTCGAAAGTCAGTCGGGCTCGCAGCTCCTGGGGCGTGGGGCCCCTGCCAGTCGATGGCTGGGCCGGACGCGAGTCAGCATCCTGGGGGGGCTTGGAGCCCGACGGCCGGTCCCCGGCAAGGTTGGGGTCGCCCAGGTTGGTCATGGGTTTATAATACTCTGGGTGCCATATGGGGCGAGTAGGCCCTGGGTCAGGCGGAAACGCCGGTCGGATGGCGTGGGCCCGGGTACGGGCCGGACCGGGGTTCACGCTAATCGAGCTGCTGGTCGTAGTGGCCATCATTTCACTGCTGGTGTCGATATTGACGCCTTCCCTGGCCCGCGCCCGACAGCAGGCCAAGTCGGTCGTGTGTTTGACCCGGCTCAGCGAGTTCATGAAGGCCGTGACCGCTTACGGCGGCGACCACAGCTTCCTCCTCCCCCCCATGATGTACAACCTCACGGACTCCGACGACTCCAAACGGCACGGCTGGGCCGAAACGCTTTACATCTACATTTACCAGGACCACGACTTCGCCACCGACCGAGACTTCCCCGTCCAGCAGAACCACAACGGACGCTACGAGCTATGGGTGTGCAAGGAAGCAGTCCCCATGGCCAACAGCAGCGGCCATTACCGCGCCTATCAGGTAAGCTGGGAGAAGGGCTCGCTGGACCGGATCAAGGCCCGCCTGCCGCTGATCGTGGACGCCAATCCGCAGGTCACCGACCCCAATGACCTGCGGTTGAGCTACGTGCCCCAGGAGCATATCGCGGGCCTGGAGGGCGAAGCCTACATAGACGAGCGGCACTACGGCGGAGCTAACTACGCCTACAATGATGGACACGCCGAGCGCAGCACGACCCTTAAGGAGAAGCTGGCCGAGGACTGGGATCTGGATCCAGCCACCAACGAGGAATGAGCCCCGCGGTCACTTACCTGGATAACAATGCCACCACCCGCCCGGATGATCGGGTGGTGGCCGCCATGCTACCGCTGCTCACCGAGTGGTACGGCAACCCGTCCAGCACCCACTTTTTCGGGACCCAAGCGGCCGCAATGGTTGAAGAGGCCCGGGCCGATGTGGCCCGGCTGATCGGGGCTCGGGAAAGCGAAATCGTTTTCACCAGCGGGGGCACGGAGGCGGACAACGCCGCCCTGCGCGGAGTCCTGGCCGCCCAGCCCGCCAAGCGGCATCTGATCATCTCGGCCGTCGAGCATCACGCCGTCCTGGAGACTGCCCAGCAATTGGAGGAGGCCGGTCTGGAAGTGACTCGCCTGGGTGTCGACCGGAGCGGCCAACTCGATCTGGACGAACTGGGCGAGAGCATTCGCGACGATACCGGGCTCATCTCGATCATGCTGGCCAATAACGAGACCGGCATAATCTTCCCGCTCAAGCAGATCTGCCAGGTCGCCGCGCAACGTGGCGTGCCGGTCCACACCGACGCCGTCAATGCGCTTGGCAAGATCGCGGTCAACGTTGAGGACCTCGGGGTATCGTTGCTTTCCCTTAGCGGGCACAAGATTTATGGGCCCAAAGGCGTCGGCGCCCTCTACATCCGGCGCGGCACGCCGTTCCGGGCCTGCCAGACCGGTGGGTCGCAGGAGCGCCAGCGCCGTGGCGGGACCCTCAACACTCCCGGAATCGTCGGCCTGGGAGCCGCCTGTCGGATCCTCGCCCAGCCAGACCCCGAGACCGAGAGGCGTGTAGCCGGGCTGCGTGACCGTCTGGAGGCGGAACTTTCGCGGCGTTTTGCGGAGGTCTGCATTATCGGACGCGGTGCCCCCCGGCTGCCCAATACCAGCCTGGTCTGCTTCCTCGATATTCCCTCCCAAGCCCTGCTGATCCTGCTGAGCGAAGCCGGGATTTGCGCTTCCAGCGGCGCGGCCTGCGCCAGCGGATCGATCGAGCCTTCCCACGTCTTACAGGCCATGCATATCGAGCCGAATATCGCCCAAGGCGAGGTCCGCTTCTCCTTCGGACGCTTCAACACCGAGGCCGACCT
>CAYZXK010000194.1:0-28269 GCA_964482395.1 uncultured Planctomycetales bacterium
TGGTAACTGGCGTCCGCTCCAAATCCGCCGCTACGATCCTCATGGGCGTGTCCTCCTTGTCTGTTAATTCAATATGGGCCAGAGGATACGCCCTTCCTACGCCTCGGCAACGAGATTACACACGAAAGGATACGCCACCGACCCGCGGCTTTGGCTGGTAGTCGCGCCCGGCTGCCGCTACAATTATGAGTTTTGAGGGCGACCCGAGCGGTTCGGGGGTTGGTAGGCCGCAGGCGGCTTGATTCGCAGCGGCTACCGACGCCTGACTGCCGTGCGGGCAACCGAGATAGCCGCTGAGGGATACCGACCTCCGGTGATCGCCGGCAGACGCTCACTTATCCGATTCGCTCCCGGCTCCCGCGGGCCGTAACCCCTGTTTCTGCCAGTTTGAGCCTGAGAAATGTGCACTACAGCCTCTGGAAAGATGCGAACCACCCCCAAGTCGACGAAGCCAGTCAAAGAATTGACCCAGGCGGCGGTGCGGTTTGCCGGAGACTCCGGCGACGGCATGCAGCTCGTCGGGGGGCAGTTTACCAGCACCTCCGCAGTGGTCGGCAACGACGTGGCCACTTTCCCCGACTACCCGGCGGAAATTCGCGCTCCGGTCGGCACCCCGGCCGGGGTTTCCGGCTTCCAGATCAACTTTGCCAGCCGCCACGTCTACACACCCGGCGACCGCGTGGACGCGCTGGTGGTAATGAACCCGGCGGCGCTGAAGGTGAACCTCGGAGAGCTGGTCGAGGGAGGTATTTTGATCGTCAACAGCGACGAATTCACCGAACCCAACCTGCGAAAAGCGCTGTATGACCACAACCCGCTCGAGACTGGCGAGCTGGACCGCTTCCAGGTCTACAAGGTGCCCATTACCCAGAACACGCTCGAGGCGGTGAAGGACACCGGACTGAGCCCGCGCGACGCCGGACGGTGCAAGAACTTCTACGCCCTGGGGCTGGCCTACTGGCTTTTCGACCGGCCGCTGGAACCGACGCTCCGATGGATCAACAGCAAGTTCGGGCGCGTGCCGGCGGTTGCCCGGGCCAATTCGCTGGCTTTGCAGGCCGGTTACGCTTACGCGGAGGCCGCCCCGGAACTGACCGTTCGCTTCCGGGTGCAGCCGGCCAAGCTTCGGCCCGGGACTTATCGCAGCCTGACCGGGAACCAGGCGGCCGCCCTGGGCCTGGTCACCGCCGCCCAACTGGCCGGCAAGCCGCTGTTCTACGGCAGCTATCCGATCACGCCGGCCAGCGAAATACTGCATGATCTGGCCTCATACAAGAGCCTTGACGTGCGCGTCTTCCAGGCCGAAGACGAGATTGCCGCCATGGCTGCGGTGGTCGGGGCGGCCTTCGCCGGCGCCATTGCCGCCACCGGCACCAGCGGGCCCGGCATGGCCCTCAAGCAGGAGGCGATCGGGCTGGCAGTCATGACCGAACTGCCTTGCGTGATCATCAACGTGCAGCGCGGCGGTCCCAGCACCGGGCTGCCGACCAAGACGGAACAAGCCGATCTGTGGCAGGCAATTTTGGGTCGCAACGGCGAATGCCCGGTGCCGGTGGTCGCGGCCCAGTCGCCGGCCGACTGCTTTTGGACCGCCATTGAGGCCGTCCGTATCGCCATCAAGTACATGACCCCGGTGATCATGCTCAGCGACGGCTACCTGGCGATGGGGTCCGAAGCCTGGCGGATACCGGACTTGAGCGAACTGACTCCCATCGAGATCCGGCACGCCACCGACCCCGAAACCTTCCAGCCCTACGCCCGTGATCAGCGCGGGGCCCGCCCCTGGGCGATCCCCGGCACCCCCGGACTGCACCACCGCATCGGGGGCCTGGAAAAGGAGCACATCACCGGCAACGTCAGCTACAACCCGCAGAATCATCAGTTGATGGTGACTTTGCGGGCCCGGAAGGTCGACAACGTGGCCGACGACATCCCCGACCAGGAAGTGTTCGGCAGTCCCAGCGGCCAGTTGCTGCTGGTCTCCTGGGGTGGAACCTTCGGGGCGGTGCGGACCGCCGTCCAACAGGCCCGAGAGGCCGGGCAGGACGTGTCCCACGCCCACCTGCGCTGGCTTCACCCCATGCCGCGCAACCTGGGCGAGATATTGCGAAGCTTCCGACAAGTGCTGGTCTGTGAAATGAACCTGGGACAATTGCAGTTGCTGCTTCGGGCCCGGTACCTGGTGGACGCGATGGGACTGCACAAAGTGCAGGGTCGTCCCTTCACCGTCGCCGAAATCCGGGACCAAATCAACAAGCTGCTAGGAGATAAAAAGTGAACACGGCGACGTTCGATCCGGTCGGCCTGAGCGCCAAAGACTTCAAGACCGACCAGCAGGTCAAGTGGTGCCCGGGCTGCGGGGATCACTCCATCCTCGTCCAGCTACAGAAAGTGCTCGCCTCCAGCGGAGCCACCCAGCACGACACCGTGTTCGTCTCCGGCATCGGATGCTCCAGTCGATTTCCGTACTACATGAATACCTACGGATTTCATGGCATCCACGGCCGGGCCCCGGCGATCGCCACCGGGATCAAGTGCGCCAATCCGAAACTCGACGTCTGGGTCGTCACCGGTGACGGGGACGCACTGAGCATCGGCGGCAACCACTTCCTGCACACCGTCCGGCGGAACGTCGGCCTGAAGATCATCCTCTTTAATAACCGGATCTACGGTTTGACCAAAGGCCAGTATTCGCCGACCAGCGAATTCGGCACCCGCACCAAGTCGTCCCCTTATGGCGCCATCGACCACCCTATCCACCCGATCTCGGTGGCGATCGGGGCGGAGATCACTTTCGCCGCCCGGGCCATCGACACCGACGTTCACCACTTGCAGTACGTACTGCAAAGGATGATCCAGCACAAAGGAACGGCTTTTTTGGAGGTCTACCAGAACTGCCAGGTCTACAATCCCAACGCCTACGCCTTTGCGACCGATCGAGAGACCCGACTCGACCACGTCGTTTACCTGGAGCACGGCAAGCCGCTGATCTTTGGAATCCGCAAGGACAAGGGGATTCGCGTGAGGAATGATGCCCTGGAGGTGGTCGACCTCGCCAAAGTCTCGCCGGCCGAGCTGGTGGTCCATGATGAAAAGGCCGAAAACTCCTCCATGGCCTTCCGACTGGCCCAAATGCACTATCCGGAATTCCCGGAGCCACTGGGCGTGTTCCGGGCGATCGAAAAGCCGACCTATGAAGAATTGATGATGGGCCAGTTGGAAGCCGGCGGGCAAAAAGAAGGGGCCGGACGCCTGGAGCAGCTCTTCATGGCCGGCGATACCTGGAAGGTCGACTGAGGCCCCACCTCCCTGGCCCTACTGCTTCAGGTAGCGGTCCAGCGTCGCCTGGTATTCACGCTTGTGCTTGGCCCCGACGATCCGCTCGACCTGCTTGCCCTGGTGGAAGACTAGCACGGTCGGGATGTTCTGGATGCCGTACCGGCTGGCCAGTGCGGCTGCCGTATCCACGTCAACCTTGCCGACCTTGGCCCGGCCCTGATAGTCCTGGGCCAGCTCGTCAATGGTCGGAGCCAGCATCAGGCACGGCCCGCACCATTGGGCCCAGAAATCCACCAGCACCGGGACCTCGGACTTCAGTACTTCGGCCTCGAAATTGCTCTCGTCGAATGTCAGCGTATGCGCACCGGCCATCACTAACTCCTCAGCAGCCTGCTTTCAATGGTTCGTTGCTGCCAGGGGATTCTAAGTCTGCCGCCCGGCCTGTCAAAGCGTCCGCCCCTCCGGCCCAGCCCAGACCGCGGCTCGGCTACTGGAAGCGGGCCAGCAGCCGCTGGCAGGCTTTCACGCCTGCGATCTCGTCCGGGTTGGGGCCCTCGTACTCGATGCCCACAAAGCCGCGGTACCCGGCATCCAGCACGATTTGCATCATCCGAGCATAGTCGATGGTCGTCTCGTTCCCCGACTCGTCAAACTCGTAGCACTTGGCACTGACCGCTCTGGCCAGAGGCATCATTTTCCGCACCGCGTCGTACCGGTCCACCTGCGGCGGAAAGTTGCCGAAATCCGGGAGCGTGCCCAGCAGCGGATCATTGACCTGCCGGATGACCGCCAAGAGCGAATCCGGGTCGGACGAGAAGCCCCCGTGGTTCTCGATGATGACATTGATCTTGTCCGGCCGGGCGTACTCGACCAGCTCCGAGAAGCTTTCGGCGCAGCGGTTGATCGCGTCCGTGTCGCCGGCTTTCCCTTCCCCCGCGTTGCAGCGGATTGAATGACAACCCAGCACCTGGGCGACATCCAGCCACTTGCGGTGGTTACGGACCGCCTGGCGGCGCTGCGACCGGTCGGCGGCCGACAGGTCGCCCTCCCCGTCGCACATTATCAGCAGGATCTTCACCCCGTGGTCGGCCGCCCGCTTGAGCAGGTCCTTGCAGTAGGAGTATTGCGGACTGGGAAAGAAGCTGTTGACCAGTTCCACACCGCCGATGTCAAACTCCTTGCGGCACAGCTCCGGCAGGTCGATCTGCTTGATCTGACCGCCGTAGAACATCCGGTGCACTGACCAGGCCGCCAGCGAAATCTCGAATCGCTTCATGCTGCCGCCCCATCGTCGGATCGTATTCCTCGACAGCGGCCCGGCGAGCACCAGTCCGCCGACGGCCTCCAGACCGTGTTTGAGGAACGACCGCCGCGACCATTCTTGACCAGCCATCCTCATTGCTCCCAAACCCGTCGCCATCCGTGAAGTTACACCCGGTCTTGCACACCGGCAAGCTCGAAGAAAACACCGCCGCAAGCACGCAATGCCTGCCAGGTCCGCAGCGCCAGACCTCTCGGTCCACCCCAGGTCCGCCCAGCGCCGGGCGAGTGTCAGAAAAAAGGGACTGGCTCCGCGCCGACCGGGTTCGCTGGAAAGGCCCGGCCTGGGTTCCGGTCCCCCTATCTCGGGTCCGGCGCCCATGCCCGTGGGGCTGCACGTCCGGTCCGTCGGGCAGGGCCAGCCATTCGGGTTTGGCGGGCTTCCGACGGCTCGTTTATCGCGCGATCCCGCCCGCACTTGCGCGGACGCCACGGGAACCCCCTGGCATCGCCCGCGTCTAATACCGCGTCCAACACCGTTGAACGAGGAGATGACCATGAAACGGTTCGGCCACAGCATGACAGTAGCCTCCGCGATGTTATTGACCCCAGTCCTGGGTCTGGGCCAGGAGAAACCGTCGCTCCCCGGCGGGGAGCTGCAAATACTTGATCAAGGGGGAACCCCGGTGGGAGCCTGCCCTCTGAAGCATACTGTGGTGGAGGCGGACATCGTCGGCTTTGTTGCCCACGTGACCGTTCGGCAAGTTTTTCACAACCCGACCAACCAGAAGATAGAAGCGGTGTATGTCTTTCCGTTGCCGCAGGATGCCGCGGTCGACGATATGGTGATGCTAGTCGGGGATCGCCGGATCGTTGCGGAGATGAAGGAGCGTGAGGAAGCTCGGCGGGTATATGAGGCCGCCAGGGCCGCCGGCCACATCGCCAGCCTGCTGGACCAGGAACGCCCCAATATTTTTACGCAGGCGGTAGCCAATATCGAGCCGGGGGTCGAGGTAGCCATCGAAATCAGCTACATCGAGACCCTCAAGTACGAGGACGGCCGGTTCGAGTGGGTGTTTCCCATGGTGGTCGGCCCACGCTACATACCGGGCCACCCGCTTTTGAAGGTTCCGCCGGTCCCGCTCGAGCAGCAGGGCAAGGTCAGCGGGCTGGACGCAAGCCAGCACCCGCAGGAACCATACGAGCCGAAAGGCACCGGCTGGTCGCCGGACACCGACCGGGTGCCGGACGCCTCGCGGATTACGCCGCCGGTGGTCAAGCCCGGCTACCGGGCCGGTCACGACATCAGTCTGACCGTGACGATCGACGCCGGCCTGCCGATCGTGGACCTTGGGAGCGTGTTGCACCAGATCGCGGTCCAGCGGCTGGACGGCCGCGCGGAGAGCCCGGTCCGGGTCACCCTCCCGAACCTGGCGGAGATCCCGAACCGCGACTTCATCCTGCACTACCGGCTGGGGACCGAACAGATCGGCGATGCGCTGCTGGTGCATCAGGATCAGCGCGGCCAGTTTTTCACCCTGATCCTCCAGCCGCCGCAACGGGTCGTCCCGGCCCAGCTTGTGCCCCGAGAACTGATCTTCGTGCTGGACACCTCCGGCTCGATGAGCGGCTTCCCGATCGAGAAGGCCAAGGAGGTGATGTCCAGGCTGATCGGCAGCATGCGGCCGGCGGACACCTTCAACGTGATCACCTTTTCCGGCGATACGCGGATTCTGTGGAACCTGCCGCGTCCGGCCACCCCGGCCAACGTAGCCGAAGCCCAGCAGTTTCTCGCCTCACGGCATGGGGGCGGCGGGACGGAGATGATGAAGGCCATTAACGCCGCTCTGACACCCACTCCGGTTCTCCGCGACCCGGGAGTGATGTCATTGCGCATCGCATGCTTCCTGACCGACGGCTACGTCGGGAACGACATGGAAATCATTGGCGCGGTCAAGCGGAACGCGGGCACCACCCGGGTCTTCAGCTGCGGCATCGGCAACAGCGTCAACCGATTTCTGCTGGACAGTATGGCCGCCGCCGGTCGCGGCGAAGTGGAATACGTGACCCTCCAAAGCGACGTGGAGGCGGCTGTACAGCGCTTGCATGAGCGGATACTGGCCCCGGTGCTGACCGATATCCAGATCGACTGGGGCGAGTTGCCGGTGACCGAGGTCTACCCGGCACACATCCCGGACCTGTTCAGTGCCAAGCCGATCATGGTCCACGGCCGGCTGACCAGCCCGGCCAGCGGGACGGTCACCCTGCGCGGCAATACCGGAGCCGGCCCGTTCGAGCAGCTCGTCCAATTGCAATGGCCGCAGCGCCCGCCGGACCATGCAGCCCTGCCCTCACTTTGGGCTCGCGCCAAGGTAGCCGACCTGATGATGCAAGACTATGGGGCCCTGCAAACCGGCCAGTTCCCCGCGGACCTCAAGCGGCAGGTCATCGCGCTGGGGCTCGAATACCGCCTGGTTACACAATTCACCAGCTTCGTGGCGGTGGAAGAGCTGACCGTCACGGTCGGCGGACAACCGACCAAGATCACTGTGCCGGTCGAGATGCCCGACGGCGTGAGCTACGAGGGCGTCTTCGGCGAGGGGCAGCCGGGACTGATGCAATACTGCCGAGTTGCGGCAGTTGGCGCGCCGGCACAGAGGGGGCTGATGCAGGGCGCGGAGTTCAAGTCGCTCGGATCGCCGCCGCCCATCGGCGGCGGCATGTTCGGCCAGGGCGCCAGACGAATAGCGCCGGCTCAGCCGACCTCGTTGACGCCGCAGCCCTCGCACCACGTGGCCCGCGAGGAGGAGGCCGACGGCCTGAAGGAGTAGGAACCCGGTTCCGCGCTGACTCCCGAACAGGCGGCTCGTGTGAAGCTGGCCGAGCCGCTGCGTGACCTGGCCAGCAAGGTCGAGAAAGAGGGCCAGAACGGTAATCTGACCACCGGCGAGCTGCGGATCATCAACTACCGCGTGGACCTGATGATCTTCCTGACCGACACGTCCGAAAAGTCGCTGGCGGCCCTGACACAGCTCGGCTTCGAGCCGACCGCCGACAGCAAGGCCGCCCGAATCCTGATCGGCACCCTGGACGTGCGCAAGCTGGAAAACCTGGCCCGGCTCGACGTGGTGGTGGCGATCAAGCCCGTGTCACCCGGCCGGTGAAGCAATCCCGGACCCGAGCTGTGCCGGTAATCGGGCGGCAGAGCCCAGCCGGTCGGGCTGGGCTTTGCCGCCGCCGCGAGGCTGGCCCAGCGCCGGCTACAGAACGCGGAACCAGAGGGCTTTCAGGTATGCGGATTCTGGGCAGTTCAGCATGACTGGGTGATCCGGAGCGGCGCCGGTCTGGTTGAAAAGTTGCAGGTTCCGGCCGGCGTGCAAAGCCGCCCGGTGGACGGCTTCGGTGAATGCCGCCCGCGAAATCAGCCCCGAGCAACTGCAAGTCAGCAGCAGGCCGCCGGGGCGAACCACCTGCATTGCCAGGCAATTCAGATCGTGGTACTTGCGCAGGGCCTCGTCACACTCGATCCGATAAGTCGCCAGCTTAGGGGGATCGAGCACCACGACATCGAACTGTCGCCCATTGGCCAGCATCTGTCGCAGGTACGTGAAAGCGTCGGCGTAGACGAAATCCACCCGCACCTGATTGAGATCCGCATTCTCCCGAGCCACCGTGACGGCCGCTTCGTCCAGCTCGACGCCGGTCACTTCTCGCGCCCCGCCCAGCTTGGCCGCATGCAAGGCGAAGCCGCCGGTATAACAGCACAAATCCAGCACGGTCGCGTCGCGGCAAAGCTCGGCCAGTCTTCGGCGGTTGTCCCGCTGGTCGCAGAAAAAGCCGGTCTTGTGCCCCTGCTTCAGGTCCACCCGATACCGGATACCGTGCTCGCGGACGATCACCCGGTCGGGCACCACGGACGCCCCGGGCCAAGGCTGGCTCGGAACATGAAAACCCTCCAACCGCTCGATCCGGGCGTCCGCTCGAACCACAATCCGCCACTCGGGGCCCGCCTGTCCCGGCCGATCCAGGGCGGTCGGCGGTCCGAGAATGTCGGCCAGTATCCCGGCCAGCTCCTGGCAACGCTGGAACATCCCGATTGAGAACAGCTCGAACACCAGACAGTCGGCGTAGCGCTCGACAACCAGGCCACTGAGCCCGTCGCCCTCGGCATGCACCAGCCGGTAAACGTCCGTCACCTGGTCAAGCTGAAGCCGCCGACGCAGCCCCACCGCCTGGTCCAGCCGCCGCCGCCAGAAATCGGCGTCAATGGGCACCCGCTCCCGTGACAAGAGCCTGACTGTGATCTGCGACCGCGGATTGTATAAACCGCGCCCGAAAAACTGCCCGCTCCTGTCATACAAGTTCACGATGTCGCCCGCACGCGCCTGCGGGTCGGCCTGCCAGACCATCTTCCGATAAACAAAGGGATGGATGGTCGTGGACCGCAGTTGTACCCACGGCGATTCAGCTTCCGACGGTTCCAGCACCGGACGTGCCGCATCAGCCATGACGCACCCGCTTCTGGAGTACAATGCACGAATATAGCTTGCCACGGGGTTCTTGCCACCCCATCGCCGGCCGGTCGTCGGCCCTCGAGCCAGCTCGGGCAGTCGTCTGGAACCTGCCGGTCGGCTGGCGGTTGGCGCGAGGGCCCGGCCGGATGATAATAGCACCTCCGGAGGGGTCGCCCGCATTGGCTGGCGGAGCCGCTCTCCGGGGGCGGTGGGCCCCCAGCCCGGCGCTTGCTACACGGTTCCAGATTCGTGCCTGGCCCCAGCCGGCCGGCAGGATTTCCAGTTTACAGGAGCATGGAAGAATTATGCACTATCCGCGTCGCATCAGCAGAATCAAACGGAAGCGCAAGTGTGGTTTCCGGGCTCGAATGCGCACCCACAGCGGGCGTAAGCTCATAAGCCGCAAGCGGCGTGTCGGGCGACGGGTCAGCGTGGCCTAGCAGGCAAATCAGACTATCGGGGCCCTGCAAGGCCCGCTGCGCCTAAAATCGGAGAGGTAGGTGTTTGCCGACCGATCGTGCAGAGGAAATCATGCCCACGGTTGACACAGGCTCTCCATTCAGCCCGATCGATTAGGTGCTGGCCGAACTGCGCCAGGGGAAACTGATCATACTGGTCGACGATGAGGACCGTGAAAACGAGGGTGACCTGGTCTGTCCGGCCCAGGCCATCACGCCGGAGAAGGTCAACTTCATGCTGAAGTACGGCCGCGGCACGCTGTGCGTGGCGTTGACGCAGAGCCGCTGCAAGCGCTTGCAGCTCACCCCCCAGGTTCCGGACAACACGACCCGGTTCGGAACCAACTTCACGGTCACCGTTGACGCCGGCCCGCATTTGGGAACCACCACCGGCGTGTCCGCTTTCGACCGGGCCACGACCATCCGACACCTGGTAGCCGAGGAGGCCGTCCCGGAAGATTTCGTCCGACCCGGACACGTCAACCCGCTGATGGCCCGCGAGGGCGGCGTTCTGGTCCGCGGCGGCCAGACTGAGGGATCGGTCGACTTGTGCCGCCTGGCCGGGTTGCTGCCCGGCGCCGCCCTGATCGAAGTCCTCAACGAGGACGGCACCATGGCTCGGGTCCCGCAACTGGCCGAGTTCTGCCGACAGCACGGGCTGAAGATGTGCACCATCGCGGCCCTGATCGAGTACCGCATGCAGCGGGAACGGCTCATCGAACGCGTGGAAAGCGTGCCGCTCACCAACCGGTTCGGGGAATGGCTGCTGATCGCGTACCGGGCTCGGACCGACCCGCAAACGCACCTGGCCCTGTGCCACGGGGGCCTGGGGCAACTTGACGCGCGGGGCATGGTGCCCCAGACCGAGGATCCGGTGCTGGTCCGCGTGCATTCGGAATGCCTGACGGGCGACGTCTTCGGCTCAGCCCGCTGCGAGTGCGGGCAGCAACTTCAGGCCGCGATGGAGATGATCGCCCGCGAAGGGCGCGGGGCCCTGGTCTACCTGCGACAGGAAGGCCGCGGAATCGGACTGGAGAACAAACTGCACGCCTACCGGCTCCAGGATGAGGGCCTGGACACGGTGGAGGCCAACCGGGTTTTGGGTCTGCGGGCCGATCACCGCGATTACGGCATCGGGGCCCAGATTCTCCGGGACATCGGCCTGCACAAGATCCGCATTCTCACTAACAACCCCAAGAAAGTCAGCCGGCTGGAAGTTTACGGGCTCCAAGTCGTGGAGCAACTGCCGCTGGAGATGCCACCCACCGAGCACAACCGACGTTACCTGGAGGCCAAGAAATACAAGCTGGGCCACCGGCTTCGCAACGTCTGACTGTACGCAATGGCGCGACTCGAGGCCGCGCGCGAAGCACGCTAGCGATGGTAGCCGGGAACTAACGGCGCCCGGTATCGCAGTCTCCATCGCATATTCCCACACCCTCTTCCCTCGATGCCGCACCTCCCAGTCCGGCAAGTCCCGGGCCGCTGACCGGCGTCGGCGCTGGCAGGCGGCCCGCCAGATCGAGATTGCAACGCGGCCTGGCGATGCCGCCGGACGGCCAGCGTCCAGGGAATCCAGTCCGAAATCCCCCAACCAGATTGGCTTTTGGCGGTCCAGGTGTTAGAAAAGCCCATCCGCCTCCGGGCGATAGTGCCCGCTCGGTGCCCGGCAAGGAAGGCAGACGCCATGGCTGACCTGGAATGGCTGCAACCCGGACCTTCGAGCCAGCGGCAGAGCTCCGGGAGTGCCGGTACGCCCGGGGAAGGGCCCGACCGCCGCTTTGACGTGCTCCCTGCCCTGTCCGATCGCCCGAAACACGGTGCATCGAATGCGGTAGATGGATCCGTCACTTCGGGTGCGCAGGCAGCGGGTGCCAATGATCCAGGCCCGTCCGGCAAGTCCGGGTATGCCATCGACTTGAATTTCCGCCATCCGTTGGAAGACTGGCTGGGTCGTGACCTGGTGCGGCGGCTGCTTGGCGTGGTTTCCCGCCGGCGGCCTGGGCGCCCCACGCTGCTGGAAGAGATTCTGCGGACCTACGGCGATTTGAGCGCCCCGTTATGGCAGCGTATCAAGTATTGGCCGGTGCACCGGCTGATAGATGCTCTGCGCGGGTCGGTGCCGATGGAGGTATTTCGGCGCCGGGTGAGTGAGCATAGCAGCACGGTCCGCGGACTGGTGGCCACCGCCCGCAGCCTGGCTGAATTCGGGCTCACCGTGCCGCAACGCTTCTCCGCCCCCCTGTTTGCCGTATGGAACTTCACCAACCGGTGCAACCTGCGCTGCCGCCACTGCTACCAGGACAGCCGGGCCCAGCCCGGGCCCGACGAGCTTACGCTCCAGGAGAAGCTGCGCCTGGTCGATGAGCTGGGCGAACTATACGTTCCGATGGTAGCTTTGGCCGGCGGCGAGCCGACCATCAGTCCCGACCTGCTGCCGGTATTACGCCGCTGCCGGCAATATGGAATGCACATCAGTGTCGCGACCAACGGCACGACCATGACCCCCCGGCTGGCGGCCGACCTGGCCGAGGCGGGCGCACGCTACATCGAGGTCTCGCTCGATTCGGTGCATCCCGACAAGCATGATGCCTTCCGCGGCCTGCCCAGAATGTGGCAACGAACCGTCCGCGGGATGCGCTATGTGGTGGCCCAGCCTGGGCTGCGACTGGGCATCGCCATGTGTGTCCACCAAGGCAACTTCGAGGAAGTCGAAGACATGCTTCGCTTCGCGGTGGACATCGGAGCCACCTGCTTTGCCCACTTCAACTTCATCCCGGTCGGCCGGGGCGGCCGGATGGCCGCCGGAGACCTGAACCCGCGGCAGCGCGAATCTTTGCTGCAAACGCTGAACCGGTGGATGCAATCGGGCCGGATCGGCGTGATCTCGACCGCCCCCCAGTTGGGTCGGGTCTGTCTGGTCCACGCCACAAGCGAGGGACGGCAGGCCTGCTCCCATGCCGGTTCCGGAGCCGGGTGGAAGGCCCGCGTGGTGGCCAAGTATCTGGGGGGCTGCGGGGCCGGCCGGACCTATGTCTGCATTCAGCCCAATGGTGATATCACCCCCTGCGTCTACATGCCTCAGCGGGTCCTGGGAAACGTCCGCACCCGTCGGCTGGCCGATATATTCCGCGCCAACCCTTTCTGGGCTCTGCTCTGCGACCGCAGCAAGCTCACCCATCACTGCGGGATCTGCCGTTTCAGGAGCTATTGCGGCGGATGCCGAGCCCGGGCAGACAGCTACTTCGGCTCCGTCAACGCCGGCGACCCCGGCTGCCTGTTCAACGAGAAACACTGGGAATCCATAGTCGGGCCAGCCCATGTGGCAGGCAATACCAGCGCAAGCGAAATGAAGTCTCCGGCGGTCAGAACGTACGATGGCTGCATCAGTACCTGGGCCGAACCGGCATGACCGGGGCCGGCCGCAGGACGCTGCTTCGGCCCGGTCAACGCCGCAACGAACTTCCTGGCCGCCGGCAGGTGCAGCCCGGCTATACCATCGTCGGCCAATTCATGAGGCCCGCGAAAGGAGAAGATAGATGAGGAACTGGCGGTGCCCGATCGGTCGCCAGCAACTCCTGCTGGCCGGAGCGCTCAGCCTCCTGCAAACCGTCGCGGCCCAGGAGCTGCCCGCCGACCGGCTTCCGCAAGTACCGGCCGAGGATTTCGCCGGGCAAACCGCCTGCCCGGTAGTCAAGGTATTAGCCGGAAACGAAGTGGTGGTGCAGCGTGACGGCCAGCCTGTTACCGTCCGGCTCATCGGAGCCTACGTGCCGCAAACCGACCCGGCCGCCGAGCAGGCCAGAACCTTCACCGCCCGGCTGCTGGAAGGCGAATCGGTGTACCTGGAGTCCGAGCCCGACTGGCCGCAGCCTGACTCGACTGGGCGCATCTGGGCCTACGTGTACCGGGCCCCGGACGGGCTGCTGGTGAACCTGGAGCTGGTGCGGCAAGGCTATGCCCGCGTTTCGGCCGGCGGACCGTTTCGGCATCAGAGTCTGATGGAAGCTTACGAGCGGCTGGCACGGCAGAATCACAAGGGGCTCTGGAGCCGGCCCGGGGCCGAAAGCCGGCCCAGTTCGGACTCCACCGGTCCGGCGGCCGGCCGATCCTCCGGCCCGCGAGAGCCGCCAACCGGGGAAATCGTGGTCTATGTCACCCAGCACGGGCGGAAGTACCACCGCAAGGACTGTCAGTACGTCAAGAGCGGAGCCAAAGCGATATCGCTGAAAGAAGCCAAGCAACAGGGCCTTGAACCCTGCTCCAAGTGCAAGCCGCCGAAGTAGCCGGGCGACCACGGTTGTCGGGTGCGGCGGCGGTAGCCTATACTTTGGCAAGGCGAGCAGGCTTCGGCACGAGGGGCCGGATCCGGCAGGGTGGCCGGGTCCGGCCGACGCCAGCCACATTAAGGGCTCGGAAATCGGTGCCCCAGGTCGGCGCCGCCGGGGCGTGACAGTACCTGGAAAGCAGCCGCATGCGGTTGTTGATCATCGGGGACATCGTGGGTCGGCCCGGCAAGCACGCCTGCTCGCAGATCATTCCGCGACTGATCGGTGAAAGGGACATCGCCTGCGTGATCGCCAACGGCGAGAATGCGGCGGCCGGCAGCGGCCTGACGCCGCAGATGTTCGCCAAGCTGCGGCACTACGGGATCGACGTGTGCACGATGGGGGATCACATCTACAAGCGGCGGGAAGTGCTGCCGCTCCTGGAATCGTCGGACCGCATCGTGCGGCCGGCCAACCTGCCGCCGGAGGCGGTCGGTCAGGAGGTGTCGGTGGTGGAAAGCCGCAGCGGGCAACCGGTGGCGGTGTTCTCCCTGCTGGGGCGGACCTTCATGAATGTCCGCGCCGACTGCCCCTTTCACGCCGCCGACCGGATCCTCCGGCAACTCGACAGCCACATAAAAACCATCGTCGTCGACGTGCACGCTGAGGTCACCAGCGAAAAGATCGCGCTGGGTTGGTATCTCGACGGCCGGGTGACCGCAGTCGTCGGCACGCACACCCACGTTCAGACTGCCGACGAACGCGTGCTGCCACGCGGGACCGCCTACATTACCGACCTGGGAATGACCGGACCCTATGATTCGGTGCTGGGGCGAAACAAGGAGGCGGTGGTCAAGTCGCTAGTGACCGGCGTCCCGCATCCCTACGCGGTGGCCAGCGACGACATTCGACTGTGCGGGGTGATTATCGAGACCGATGATCAGACCGGCCAGGCCCGCTGGATCGAGCGGGTCAACATCCCCGACCCCCAGTCGATTCCGCCGGGCGCGGGGGAAGACTGAAAGATGGCAGTCGGGCCTCCCGGCCAGCTCCCGACGCGGCCTTGTTCCGGGCCGGCCTTCAGTTGGCTGGGTCCAAGCCGGGCAAAGCGACCATCGGCCAGGCTGACGCAGGAGTCGACTACGGGACCGGCCGGAGTCGATGTATTTGAATCACGCCCCGCACGTCGTCCCCGGCTCCACCCAGCCGCGGGTTGAGCAGGTAATTTCCGCGGCGAAAAAACACCGGAATGATCGGAACTTCCCGCTCGCACAAGATCCGCTCGGCCTGTTGCAGATACTCGAAGCGACGGGCATCGTCCGGCTCGCGAGCCGCCAGGCCGATCAACCGGTCATACTCCGGACTGGACCACCCGGTGCGGTTCTGCCCGTTGCCGGTAGTGAACATCTCCAGGAAAGTTGCCGGGTCCAGGTAGTCGCCGAACCAGTCGCTGCGGGCCAGGTCATAGTCCAGCTCGGCAATCCGGCTGCTGAGCACCTTGCCCTCGATGATCCGGAGGGTGACCCGAATTCCAAGCCGGGATTCCCACATCGCCGCGATCGCCTCGGCCAGCAGTCGCTGCTCAGGATCGGGGGCGAAAGCCAGCTCGATGGATCGGGCGGCCGCTTCGCGCCCAAACCCGCTCTCGATCAGATGCTGTCGGGCCAGCTCGACCCGCTCCGCCTCCGAAAGTTCGGCCCCCAGTCCGGCCGGCGGCTGGTAGAAGACAGTTCGCCCATCGCTCGCCGTCCGGGGCATTAGCTGCAAGGCGGTCCGCGGAACATAGGTGTAAGCCGGGACCTCACCGAGCCCCAGGATATGCTCGCACAAAGCGGGGCGGTCGATGGCGAGCCATAGCGCTTTGCGAAAGTCCGGATTGTCCAGCGGCGGGCGCCGACAATTGACTCGCAGGAAGAATGTGGCGAACAGATCCCCGGTATGGAAATCCCGGCGCCGACCGGCCGCCCGCTGGGCATGCAGCGTCCGGGCCACCGAGCGCTCCAGGCCGCGCACCAGATCGATCCGGCCGGTCTGATAAGCGATCAGGGCCGCGCCAGGGTCGTCGGTAATCCACGCCTCCATGGTGTCAGCCGCAATCGCGTCCCTATCCCAGTAGTACGGGTTGCGCTGAAGCCAAATACTCTGCTTGAAATCCCACTGGGTCAAAACGAATGCCCCGTTGCAGACCATGTGGCCCGGCCGGGCCCACAGATGCTGCCGGTCGGCAAGCACCCGACCGTCCCGATAGGCCCAGCGCCGGATGCTGCCCGGATGAACCGGACTGAAAGTCACAAACGAAGTGAGTTCCAGAAAGTACGAGCAGGGGTGGCCGAGCGTCACCCGCAGGGTCCGGGGATCCAGAACCTCGATCCCGACTTCGCCAGCCGGGAGGTCATCGTCGAGGTCCGCATTGAGTCGCGAGCGGTAGTAAGCCTCCGCACCGCGAATCACAAACAGCAGGCTGGCATACTGCGCCTTGCACTCGGGCTCCAGCACCCGCAGCCAAGCCAGTTGGAAGTCCGCGGCCAGGACCGGCTCGCCGTCGGACCATCGGGCCTCGGGGCGGAGGTGGAAGGTGTAGACGGTCCGGTCCGGGCTGATTTCCCAGTGACGGGCCACAGCCGGCTCCGGCTGGAAGGTGTGGGCGTTCAGCCGGGTAAGTCCCTCGAACATCGCCGACGTGAGCTGGATCTCGTCCAGCCAGCTAACCCGGGCCGGATCCAGCGTTCGGGGCTCGGGCGTAGCCAGCACGAAGTCCGCCCGTGGGCGGTGCCGACCCAGCGCCAGATAGGCCAGCAGCCCCGCAGCCGGCACGACAACGATTATGAGCAACGTACGCAGCATCGGTTCGCCCCCACCGGTCACCGCCCATCCGGCGGCCGCGGTCGGACGCGTAAGCGGACAATAACCGGTCGACCGGCAGCCGGAAACCAATAAATCGTTGCTGCTCGACGGTGAGCAGGCGCTGCCGCCAGCAGTCAACAGTCGGCCATTGCTGCATCCGGGGCGGCGGCTTGACACTCCCGCGGCGGGGGGCTAGTGTCGCCTGGGAGGGCGAGAGAAGTCACGAGGTCGACTATGGAAGTCCGCATGGACCTGGCCCAAATCCGAATCTCCGAGTCGCACGAGCACCAGGTGATCGTGCTCCGGGAGCGAAACGGGCCCAGGTTTCTGCAAATTGTCATCGGGTTCACCGAAGCGCTGGCCATCGATCGGCGTCTCAAGGGCCAGCAGTTGCAGCGACCAATGACCCACGACCTGCTGGGGAACGTCCTGGAAGCGCTGGGGGCCGAACTGGAGAAGATCGTCGTCAACGACCTTCAAGAGCACACCTTCTATGCCAAGCTGGTCATCCGGCATCGCGGCGAGCTGATCGAGGTGGACAGTCGGCCTTCGGACGCGATCGCCCTCGGGGTGGCCAATCAGGTGCCGATTTACGTCGAGGATCACGTCTTGAACGCCGCGGCGACCCAGTAGCCGGTGCTGAAAAAACCCCAACACTCGATGAGAATTCGACCAGCCGACCGGATCACCGGCATCATCATCCGGCCGCCGTTGGCCACCGATAGGAACCGCCCGGGTCCGCGAGCTTGGTTATGAGGAGCAGGCGATGGCCGCTGCGGGTGCTTTCTCGCTGGGGCTGGACTTTGGCACCAACTCGGCCCGAGCCCTGATTGTGGATTTGCGATCCGGGCGCGAACTGGCCGCTGGCGTGGCCAACTATCGCACGGGTACCGCCGGCGTAATCCTCAACCCGAAAGACCCCAATCTGGCCCGCCAAAACCCGGCCGACTACCCCGTCGCCTTGATCGGCTGCGTGCGGGCGGCCCTGCGGCAGGCCCGCAGGCGACGGGGCTTCGACCCTCGCCGGATCATCGGGATCGGCGTGGACACCACCGCCAGCACTCCCATCCCGGTCGATGACGCCGGCCAGCCCCTGGCCCTTCAGCCGGTGTTCCGCAAACATCTTGCCGCCCAGGCCTGGTTGTGGAAGGATCACACCAGCCATGCGGAGGCAGAGGAGATCACCAACCTGGCCCGACGCCGGCGACCCGAATACCTCCGGTTGTGCGGCGGCGCATTCAGCAGCGAATGGTTCTGGTCGAAGATTCTGCATTGCCGCCGAGTGGCACCCGAAGTGTTTCGCGCCGCCGCCTCCTGGGTCGAGCTCTGCGATTACATCCCCGCCCTGCTGACCGGATGCGACCAGGCAGGGGCGATCAAGCGCAGCATGTGCGCCGCCGGTCACAAGGCCCTGTTTCATCCGCAATTGGGGCTGCCGGCCACCGATTTCCTGGGCTTGCTTGATCCGGCCCTGGCTGAGCTGCGCGGCCGGCTTTACTGCCAGGCGTATACCTCCGACCAGCCCGCCGGCAAACTCACGCCCGAATGGGCCCGCAGACTGAATCTGCCGGCCGGGATACCGGTGGCGGTCGGTTCAATCGACGCTCACCTGGGCGCGGTGGGAGCCGGCATCCGCCCGGGCCGACTGGTCAAGATCCTCGGTACCAGCTCTTGCGACATGCTGATCGCACCCAAGACCGGGCCCGTGCCCACCATTCCGGGATTATGTGGGGTGGCCGACGGATCCATCGTCCCGGGCTACTGGGGGATCGAAGCTGGTCAGCCCGCGGTCGGCGATATCTTCAACTGGTGGGTCAGCCAGTTCGATCGTCGCGGCACGGGCCACCGGCGGCTCACCCGGGCGGCCGCTCGGCTCCATCCGGGACAATCCGGGCTGTTGGCATTGGACTGGAACAACGGCAACCGCTCGATCCTGGTCGACGTACGCCTGACCGGCCTGCTGATCGGACAAACTCTCAGCACCACCTCGGCCGAGGTATACCGGGCCCTGATCGAGGCCACCGCTTTCGGGGCCCGGGTCATCATGGACCGGCTTGAAGAATACGGGGTGCCGGTGAAGGAGGTAGTGACCTGCGGCGGGGTGGCTGAGAAGAATCGGCTGCTGATGCAGATTTACGCGGATGCCACCGGCCGGCCGATCAGAATCTCCCGCTCGTCTCAGAGCTGCGCACTGGGGGCGGCCATCTGCGGAGCGGTCGCGGCCGGTCCGGAGCGGGGCGGCTTCCGCACCGTCCAACAGGCCCAGCGGGCCCTGTGCGGACTCAAACCGACCGTGTACCGGCCTGACCCACCGAGCACCGCAGTGTACGACCGGCTCTATAAGCTTTACCGTCAACTGCACGACGCCTTCGGCCGGCCGGGGCACACCGCCGACCTCAGCCGGGTTATGAAAGAGCTGATCGAGATTCGTGATCAGGCGCGCCAATGAACACCATCCCCGCGACACATCGCAGGCCGGGCTGCGGATCGGTCAACCGCACCTTCTCACGGACGGTCCCTTTGGCTGCCACCCAGCCGCGGAAGGTCTCCGGCCGACTTAATGCCGTCGTATCTTGCGGGCTGGCAGCCGGTCTTTGCTCTACCGCCGGCTGCACCTGGATGTCGCGGCTGGGGACCGATGAGCGCGGCCACGAATATGGCAAAACCTTTTTCGTAGGCGGAGCCGGTCCGGTCGGCAACGTGGTCGGGACGGTCGATGTTCCGCGTGGCTTGCGACAAGCCGGTTATCGCGGCGCGATCGAGGTGTTCGCCTGGCAGAGCGTGGTGGGGGGGACGCTGCGTGACCTGCTGGATCGCAGCCGCAATGAGGGCGAGGGCCGGCGCCTGGCTGCCCGGATCCAGGAGTACCTGGACCAGCACCCCCGGGGGCGGGTCAACATTATCGCTCTGTCCGCCGGCACCGGCATCGCCACCTGGGCCCTGGAAGCTTTACCGGCCAAGTACCACGTCGGCACGGTCGTCTACCTGGGCAGCGCCCTGTCGCAGCAGTACGACCTCAGCGCCGCGTTGAGCCGAATCGACGGGCGACTGTACGTGTTCTTCTCGCCCGCCGACCCGCTCCTTCGTTTCGGGCTGCCGATCACCGGCTCAGTTGACCGTCAGGCCGGGCTGGAGAGTGCCGCGGGCCTGCACGGCTTCGTCTTGCCGCCCGGAGCCGATGAGGCCACCCGCGAGACCTACGCCCGTCGATTGCGAAACCGACCCTACCGGCCTGAGTACCGCCAGTACGGTTACTACGGCTTCCACGCCGACAGCACCTCACCCGCGTTCATCCAGGCGGTGATCGCGCCGCTGCTGTCCGAGCCGCTTGATCCGCCCGAAGGTGGCTAACACGTCCGCCGCCCCGTAACAATCCCGCCAGCAGCGCCGCGTGGCGTGCGAGGGTACCCACCCTTCCATCTTGGATTTGGGATTTTGGACATGGGATTGAGCCCGGATCACACCGGGGCGCCATTCCATCCGGCTGCCGAGCGGCTAGCCGACAAGACGGCGGATACCCAATGGATGTCTTAGCGCCGTAACCGCTCCTGAGCCATGGATTTAAGCGAAAAAACGGTAAAACTCTTGCACTACCCCGCCGTGTGCACCTTGTATGTAGAAGCCATGAGGGCACGAAGCTGCGGGCGCCGCGGGTCGCGGTGAACCCGAGGTGGCGGCCCCATTCCGGCGGCTCTGTCGCCTCGTCGACCGGCCGCCTGGCCGTTTACCGCTCGTCCCGGTGCTCGAAGGGCGGAGCGGCCATCAGCATGGGGCGCCGCTGGGCGACATTGAGCAGCAGGCCCAGGCCCAGGAAGTTCACCCACAAGCTGCTGCCGCCGGCACTGACGAAGGGAAGAGTCATGCCGGTAATGGGTGCCAGCCCCAGGTTCATCCCGATGTTCAGAAGGGCCTGGACCACGATCATGGCGGTGACGCCGACCGCCAGCAGGCGACCCAGCGGATCATTGGTCACCGTGGCCACCTCGAGTCCGCACAGGACGATCGCCGCATAGGCCAGGATGACCAGCAACCCGCCCACCAGGCCCCACTGGTGGCCGATGATCGCGAAAATAAAGTCATTATGCTCCTCGGGCAGCAGGTCGTACTGGACGAAGATGCCCTCGCCGTAACCGGTACCCAGCAGCCCGCCGGTGCCCAGAGCGATCTTGGCCTGCCGGAGCTGGAAGCCCTGGTCCATGTGCCAGGCTTCATCGGTCGTGCCCTGCTTGAACAGAGCCTGGATACGCTGGCGCTGGTAGTCGCGCATGCCGAACTTGTAGAACAGCGGCAGGGTGGCGCTGCCCAGCAGGATGACGATCAGCAGATGGCGGAGTCGCGCCCCGGCCACCAGCAGCATGGCCAGCAAGACCGGCAGCAGCATCAGCAGGGTGCCCAGGTCCGGCTGAAACTGGATCAGCAGCATCGGCAGCAGCGTCAGCAGGAAAGGAGGCAGCAGGCCGCGCCAGGTGCGGTAGGAGCTGCCGAAGCGGAGGTAGCGCGCCAGCGCCAGCACCAGGGCCAGCTTCATGAACTCCGAGGGCTGGATCCTTACTGGCCCGTATCCGACCCATCGTCGCGTGCCCCGGCTGACTTCCACCAGCGGCATCAGGTCGGGCCAGCCGAAGTAGCTGGCCAGCCGGTCCACCACCGGCAACATGAGCAATAGGATCGTCAGACCATATAGCCCATAGACATAGCGGCCGATTTTCTGGTAGCTGGGCCGCAGAACAAGGAACATCAGGCCCAGCCCAGTGACCAGGTATACGGCTTGCCGGACAGTCTGGGGGCCAACGGCATGCCAGGCTCGGACCAGCGAGCCGGCCCCGTCGGGCACGCCGTCGGCCAAGGTCGCTTCGGCCGATCGGCGCGCCGCGCTGCGATCGGTCGCGTGAATGCAGGCCAGGCCGACCGCCGAGAGGAATATGACCGGAATGGCCAGCCCCCAGCCCAGACGAGTCAGATTGAGCACTTGACCGGCGGGCATGGTAGTCTCAGGCAACCGCCGCCGCGGCAATAGAAAACTGGGTGGCCGAGGCCGTCCTCGTCACTTCACCGGGCGATCACTTTATCACGGCTGGTCCGAGAAGGTACTCGGCAATGGCCTTGGCGACCGGCGCGGCGACGCTGCCGCCTCCGCCGGCGAACTCGACAATCACGCTGATGGCGTAAACCGGGCCGGCGGGGCGCTGGCCGCGCGGGGTCGCGGCCGGCTGAGTGTAGCCGATGAACCAGGCGTGAGTAGGGAGCCGCTCACCTTCCTCGAGCTGGGGATAGCGGCGGACAGCATGCTTGCCGACGCAACGAACCGGCGGGTCGGCAAACTGAGCGGCGGCGTCCGCTTCCAAATAAGCCACCGCCTCCTGACGACGGCCGTCGGGCCATTCGAAGACGTAGCGATAAGCGGTCGGACGCGGGACGGTCTGGGCGGATCCGGTCTTGCCGCACAGCTCATAGCCCTCCAGATCCAGGCGAGCGTGCCGACCGGTCCCCCCGGGTTCATTGACCGCGGCCCACATGCCCCGACGCAGGACGCCGAGGGACTCTTCGTCAAAACTGGTGACACTGGCGGGACCGGTTCCAAATACGTGACCAGTCTGATCGTACGCCAGCCGAACCGGCTCCCACACGCCCGAGGCGATCGTCGCGGCCACATTGGCCGCTTGAAGCGGGGTCACGGTGACTTCGCCCTGCCCGATGGCGTAGTTCCAGGCGTCCGCCGCCTGGTGACCGCGACCGGCATTCCTCATCAGCCACTCCTCGGTCGGAACCGTGCCGCAGGCTTCCTCAATCAGGCCCGTCCCGCACGACCGGCCCAATCCGAAGCGGGCAAACCACTGGCACAACCTCTCCGCACCGAGCTTCTGGCCTACCTTGTAAAAGTAGATGTTGCAGGAGTTCCGGACCGCCCGAACGCCATCCTGCCCCTCCGGATCATCGACCGCATCATGGGTTAAGCCAGGGCTTAGGTTGTATATCCAGCATCGGAAGCGATTCGGGTCGTCCGGCAAGAGGTGTCCGGTGCAGTGGATCTTGGTCTGCGGCGTGATCACTCCATCGCTCAGGCCCCCGACCAGGGTGATCGCCTTGCAGATCGAGCCCGGGGGATACTCCGCCTGTACCGCCCGGAACAACAGCGGGAGACGTTCCGCGTCGCGGGCCAGCCGGTCATATTCAGCCGGGTAATTCTCGTAGCTGTAGGTCGGGTAGCTGACCAGGGCCCGCACCTCGCGTGTGGCTACGTCGATCACAACCGCGGCCCCCCCAGCCGGATACTGGCTGCCCCGGACCGCCTGCTCAAGCAGCTCCAGCACCCGATGTTGCAGGTCCAGATCAATGGTGAGCTGCACATCCTGACCGGCGACCGGATCGAGGCGCTCCCGGACCTGTCGATCATATTCCTCGACGATCCGACCCCGCCGACCCCGGAGCGAAGCCTCGGCCAGGTACTCCACGCCGCTGATGCCGCAAAGGTCCTGGGGACGCAGACGGCGGAGCTCATCGGTTCGATACGGATCGGCTTCGATCTGGGCCGGGCCGGCGGCCCCAAGCCGGCCCAACACGTGGACCAGCGCGTCGGCCTCGTGCGCAACCCGGCGCGTGGCGGGAATCACCCGCAGCCAAGGGTACTCCTCCAATTCGAGGCGCACCGGGAGGGCCACCGCGCTATCCACGTTTTCCAGCACTGGCATGAGCTGGTCCTCTTCGGCAATCTGCCGAATCCCGGGCGAGCGCCGGAGGACCGCGGCCCGGATGCGGTCCACTCGGGCGCAGACCTCGGCCGCCCGCTGGTGCAACTCGGCCACGGAAAGTCCGGTAAGTTCCGACAGTCGCCGCCAGGTCCGCGGAATCTCCACCTGCGTCAGGCGGGCGACGATCTCGGTCAAGGGGGTCTCGGCCGGATAGTAGCCGCGTCTGCGGAGGGCCCGGGCTGCGCCGGTCAGATACTCGCTGCGCCCGGCCAGCACGCCATAATGCATCGTGATGGTGAAACAGGGCTGGTCGCTGACCAGGGTCCGGCCGTGGTGGTCGAGAATGCTGCCCCGCGGAGCGGCAAGGTAGCGGTGGGGGCGGGTGAGGATGCGCTGAGCCAGTTGCTCATAGTGGGCCGCCTGAACGACCTGAATGTGAAGTAGTCGGACGACAATCAGGACCGTGGCCGCGCACAGCAACGCCCAGAACCAGGTCAGCCGTCGATGGAACATCGCCTGCTTCCCGAGCCCCGCACCAGGCACCGGGCCCCGAGTGCGTCGGCGGCCAAGACCACGCGAACATTGGCGGAGTGGGCCGATAAGCCGAATTCTGTATCCGCTGGCAGCGGATGGCGGCCATCAATCTGGGCCCGCCGTTGCCGACGGGCTCAAGCGCCCTACCCGGGGCTGATAACGAGCCGGGCCGGCTCATCGCCCCCTATTTGGGCTTGCTGGCGGTGGGGTTTACCCTGCCACGACCGTCGCCGGTCGCGCGGTGCGCTCTTACCGCACCTTTTCACCCTTACCGGCTGGAGACCAAAAGCCCAAGCCCCAGGGCGGCCTCCGCTCACCGAAGAGTTGGAGGCCGCGCCGGCATTCGTAGCCGATACTCGGTGGTCTGCGGTCTCCAGCCGGCGGTGTGTTTTCTGTGGCACTTTCCCTGGGCTCACGCCCGGTGGCCGTTAGCCATCACCGTGCCCTACCCAGTTCGGACTTTCCTCCCTTGGGGTCGCCGGCGCCGGACTGCGGCCTGCCGGCCGGCTGCCCAGGCCCCAGATGCAGCCCCAAGAGCGGCCGCCTGGCCCACTCCGCCAATCGCATTCTAGGCCGAATCCGCCCGGCCGACCAGCCGACCGTACAGCTACTTGGCCGCCCCAAACGTCTCCCAGTGGAGCACTTCGTCCAGGGGGCGTTTGGCGGGCGCCGGGATCTCGGCGGCGTGGCCGACCGCCACCAACGAGACCAGCTTGTAGTGGGCGGGTGCCCCACACAGGCTCACCACCTGGGCGGCATAGTCCTTCTTGTCGCCGGCGACCCAACAGCTCCCCAGGCCCAGCGCGGTCGCGGCGATCAGCATCTGGGTGGTCGCGGCGCTCCCGTCTTCCAGATGGTACTTGGTTGGCCGGCAGAGCACGACGATGCAGGCCGAGGCGTCCGCGATGAACTTTCCGTAGTCGGCCAGCCTGGCAAGCTGACGGAGCCTGGTCCGGTCTGTGATGACCACGAACTCCCAGGGCTGCTCGTTGCGGCCGGTTGGTGCCAACCGGCCCAGGTTCACGATCTGGGAAAGCTGCTGGCGGGTCACCTCCCCCGGCCGGTACTTGCGGACGCTGCGACGCTTGGAAATCGCCTCAAACGCATCCATGACTACTCCGCTCGCTCGCCGGCGGCGGCCTGCTGACAAAGGAACAGCACCGCCATCCGCACTGCCAGGCCGTTGGTCACCTGCCGCAGGATGCTGGAATTGGGTCCATCGGCCACGTCGGCCGCCAGTTCAATCCCCCGATTGACCGGACCGGGATGCATGATGAGCACGTCGGGCTTGCATTTCTTGAGTCGCTCGCGGTTCATCCCGAAGAACCGGACGTACTCCCGGACGGAGGGAAAACCGCTTTCAGTCATGCGCTCTTTCTGAATGCGAAGCATGTTGATGACGTCCATCTCGGGCAGTACCGCCTCGAAATCGGAAGTGACCCGGGCTCCCATGGACTCAAAGCTCTTGGGCACCAGGGTCGGTGGTCCCACCAGCGTGACCCGGGCACCCAGGGTCTGCAATCCGCGCAGGTCAGACCGGGCCACCCGCGAGTGGACGATGTCGCCCACGATGGCCACGTTGAGACCCTCGATCCGCCCCTTCCGCTCGCGAATGGTGAACAGGTCGAGCAGGCCCTGGGTCGGGTGGGCGTGCTGGCCGTCGCCGGCGTTGATCACACAGCACTTGACCGTTTGTGCCAGGTGGAGAGGAGCACCGGCGGCCGGGTGGCGAAGGACCATGATGTCCACGCCCATGGCCTCGATGTTGCGGGCCGTGTCCAGCAGGGTCTCGCCCTTCTGGGTCGAAGACATCTTCTCGGCGAAGTCGATCACGTCGGCCGAGAGCCGCTGGGCGGCCAGTTCGAAACTCATGCGGGTACGGGTGCTGTCCTCGAAGAACATGTTCACCACCACCCGCCCGCGCAGGGCCGGCACCTTCTTGACGCTGCGGGTCGAGACCTCCTGGAAGCCGGCGGCGGTATCCAGCACCTGCTCGATCTCCTCCCGGCTCAGGTCAGCCAGGCGGATCAGATGCTTGCGAGTCCAGAGCGGCCTGTCATTGCCCGCTGCGGTCATACAGCTCGACCTCGTCCACGCCGTCTACCTCGACCAGCTTGACCCTCACGACGTGATGGGGCTCGGTTTCGATTCTGCGACCGACGAAATCCGGCTGGATCGGCAGCTCACGCCCCCCACGATCGATCAGGACCACCAAACGGATGGCCCGCGGCCGCCCCAGGTCGGTCAGAGCATCCAGGGCAGAGCGGACCGAACGACCGGTGTGCAGCACGTCGTCCACCAGCACCAGCCAGGTGTCAGTGATGTCGAAATCGATCTCGGTTCCGCGGACCACCGCGCTTGGCCCGATGCTGGTCAGGTCGTCGCGGTAGAGCGTGATGTCCAGTACGCCGTAGTGGGCCGGCTTGACGCCGGCTTTGGTCAGCAGGGCCATGAGCCGCTTGGCCAGCGTCTCACCCCTACGCCGGATGCCAACCACGGCCACCGGCACGTCATGGGGCGCGGCGCTGGCGATGGCCCGGGCCAGTCGCTCCAGGGTTTCCCGCAGCTCGTTCTGGTTGAGCAGTAAGGTCATAGCCGGTAGCGTACCGGGTAGGGCAGCCCAGCAAAAGGGCACTGCGGGTTTCAGTGGGCGGTACCGGTTTGCGGGAGCGATTGCGGGCCCCGCCAGCTACGCCACCGCAGTATCAGCGCGGACACCGCCATTAGCATGGTCGCCGCCCGCAGCGGCCACCCGGCAGACTGCCAGCTCGTCAAAGCCAGATCGCAGGCCGCCGCGACTGGCAGCAGGCCTCCGATGTACGCATTGTAAACCCAGGCGGCCCGGACCTGCCGGCGGCGGGCCGAAGCCCACGCCAGCAGCAGACTGGTTAAGGCCAGCAGGGACGCCGGCGGCAGCACAAGACCGTTGGCAGCCGCGATCTGCCGAACGGGGAGCATGGCTGTAGCCAGAGCCAGGCACCCGGCCGCAGCCCCGGCTACTTCATCAGCCTCCAGCGAATCCTTCAGCAGCATCCAAGCATGCAGCAGCATGCAGATGGCCGAGGCGTGCCATTGCCAATCACTGCCGATCCGCCCGCCGGGATCCGAAAAAAGCCACAGGGCCACGAAGAAGGCCTGCCCGGCGGCAACCGCGTAACTGAGCCTGCGGGCAATGGGAATCAGTCGCCCGGCAGTGGTCCAGGGCCGTCCGTCTTGCAGTTGCTGATTCCAGAAGCGCGCCAGCCACAACATGTAGCCGCCGGCAACCGCCATGCCCAGCAGACCCCCGGCCGGCGCGGTCGGTAGCCAGGCAAGCACGCCGGTGACAATGCTCTCGCATACTAGAATCAGCCCCAATTCGCCGAGGGCCGCGGAGCCTCGCCAATGGCCCGTCACCAGCACAGCCAGGGCGGCGAAAACCACCGCCAACGGGGTCACCGACGCGTCGCACAGCCGCACGGCGGCCAGTCCGACCACGACCCCCGCGGAGACAACCCATGCCGCCAACCAGGTATGCCCGGGCGGGGGCTCGATCAAGCGGTGCGGCTCGGCCAGCCAGATCCTGCAACGCCGACGCCAATCAGCCAGGATCGTCAGCAACACGCTGACCAGCGCGAGGCTGCCCAACGCCAGAAGCGCCCAAGCCAGGGAATTGCGGCAGCTCTCAACCAGACCCTTCGGGAGGGCCAGCCAGACCAGCGCGGCCACCAGCGCCAGCCCGGCCTGCCTGCTGAATGCTCCGGGCCGCCAGAAATAAAAGCCCGCCACCAAAACCAGCAGCAGGACCAGAAGCAGGATGAGTCCGGGTGTCAGGAAGCCCAGGGGCGTCGAGGTCGACCAGAGGGCCGCCGCTCCGGGCAGCCCGGCCAACAATGCCATGTGGGCCGAAAGAGCCAGCCGAACTTCGCGGCGGGCACTGGCAGCACCCGGCGGAATCTGGGCCTCCCGCTCTACCCACACCGCCACCACCAACCAAAGCAGGGCCAGGCTGACCAGAGTCGCGCCGAGCCGGAAGACGGCTTCCATCGAGTGGCCCCAGGCCGCGAAGTTGAAGAGCAGTCCCGCGCTCAAGCTGGCCGTCCAAAGTCCCTCGGACATTCCGATGGGCAGTCGCGCGCGGCCGGCCAGGCCCGCTCCCAGCCCAGCCAAGACTACCAGCCAGGCCTGCGGACTGGAGCCAAGGGCAGTCCAATTCTTCTCTAGTATGAGAAAAACCGGCGGCACGTCGGGTTCACCTCACGGCGGTCAGTTTGCTCCGGCCGCGGTGGGCATGATATAAACAGTTGCCGGCCGCGGGCCCGGCCTGGCCGGCGAGTTCTACCCGGAGACGCGACTTGGCTCAACGCTGCCGGTCTGGCGAAGAAGCTTTTCGGCAGTTCATACGCCGGGTCTGGCGACAGGACGTGGTGCCGCTGCTGCGAGA
>CAYZXK010000195.1:0-44623 GCA_964482395.1 uncultured Planctomycetales bacterium
GTCCAGGGCCAGCCCGTCGCTAATGTCGATCATCGCGTGCGGGCGGAGGCATTCGCTGATTTGCAGGGCGATCTGGACCCGCGGCTGGAAGCTCATGTGTCGGCCCAGCCGCGAGCCGCCGACCGGCCCGGTCAGCCAAAGGCTGTCCCCGGGCCGAGCACCGTCACGCCGGATTGGCCGCCCTCCCGGCGGACACCGGGCCGCGACCGAAACGCTGATCACCGTGGGAGCATCCCAGCTATTGGTGTCGCCGCCGACCACCGGGCAACCAAAAGCCAGCCCGAATTCGTGAACCCCGCGCAGCAGATCCAGCGCGTCTTCCATCGACATCCGGTTGCACAGGCAGACCGCGCACAGAGCCGAGATCGGGACCACCGCCATCGCCGCGCAGTCGCTCAGGTTGACGGCCATCGCCTTGCGCCCGATCGCCGCCCAGCTGTGGCTCCCGGAGTCGAAATCCACTCCGTCCGTGAGCATGTCGGTGGTCCAGAGCAGTTCTCCCTGGGCCGGGTCGATCAGGCTCATGTCATCGCCGAAGTCGACGGTCGGCGCCGGCTGGTCGCCGGCCGGCCTGCCGAGCAAAGCTCGCAGGCGGCGGACCAGCTCCAGTTCGCCACGCGGCCGGGCGGGCAGGAGGGGCATATCTTCACCAAATCCGGTTGCCGGGCATCACCCTCAGCGCAATAATAATATAGTAACTTGTGAGTCGTGCACGGGGGACGAATGCGCAACCCGGCGGACAAACCATGACCCGTGAACGTTACATCCTGGGATTGTTGGCCACCTTCCTGTCAATCCTCCTGACGAGCTCAACGAGCTGGGCTGCCCCGGATGGCCGCTACCGCATCGAGCTGATGAACGGCAAATACGTGGAGGGCGAAGTCAAGGAGTTGCCCGACGGCTCCTACGAGGTGAAGACCAAGTACGGGGCTATCGTCACCGTCCGCAAGAACGAAGTCCGCACCATGCGAGCCCTGGAGGAGGCGGGTACGGCTCCCGGCTCGGAGGTGGCTTCCGCCGGCGGGACTGCTCTTCGCCGGCCGATCAGCGATGCGGAGATTGAGCAGCTTCTGGCGGATATTGTGGCCCGGCCGGACGAATCGCTGGTCGGGGCCGATCGCAGCGACATGATGGCGCCGCTGCCGCTGAACGAGAATTCGCTTCAGGAGATGCTGCGAGAGGCCGGCGCCGACCGCCAGAAGAACGTCCTGGAAAAAGACCACTTCGTCATGGTCTACACCGCATCGGAGAAGGCCGCTCAGGAGTTGGCTGCCCGGCTGGAGGCGGTCTACCGGTGGAACGTGCGGTTCATGGAGATGATGAAGCTGCCGGCCCGGCGGCCGGCCCACAAGCTGGAGATCTACTTCTTCGGGACGTTCAAAGAGTACGAGGCCTATTCGGCCAATCACGGGATGACGGTCAGCGGCGGGGGCGGTTTCGCCCTAGGCTACTACATGCCGGAAATAAACCGCTCGCACTTCTTCGACATGAACACTTTTCCCCCCGTTGCCCAGTTGGCCGAGTCGGTCAAAGACAAATCCGTTCCCTGGGAGCGGCGTCAGGAAGTCACTAACCGGATCCGGCGTTGGGTGGAGTACCAGAACGTCGAAGTCATCCAACACGAGATCGGCCACCACATTCATTTCAACATCGGGCTGTTTCCGCGAGACTCGTTCAAGGGCGGCAACGTCCCGATCTGGCTGGTGGAAGGGACCACCATGATGTTCGAGGTCCCGCCCTCGAAGGCCGGAGCCAGCCTGGGCACCCTGAACGACAACCGGTTGGACCATCTGCTCAAGAAGTTTGGAAAGCGGCCCTTATCGGTCGCCGAGTGGAAGCTCTTCCTGATCGACAACACCGCTTGGCACAATGCTGCCGGCCGAGGCAACACTTACGACTCCTACCAGCTCGCCTGGTCCATGGTCTACTACCTATGGAAAGAGCGGCGTGACCAGTACGCCAAATACCTTCAGACGGTCTTCGGCCGCGAGCCGGGCGTGACCATGACCAACACCGAGCGCGAAAAAGACTTCGAAGATGCCTTTGGGCGGCTGGACGAAAAATGGCTGGAAGGCTACTACCAATTCCTCTCCACACTCCACGTACGTCAATCGCTGCTTCCGCCGGAGCTGGGTTCCAGCTCCGGCCATCGGGATGCCGGCGGCCAGCGGCAGCAGGGCGGCAAGGGGGGCGGCGGACGCCGGCCCGGGGGCTGAACCCCTCGCCGCCCCGGCTCTGGCTTGCCTTCCCCGCGGGATACCCAAGCATCATTGCCGAGCCGATAATGGGGTAGTGGCCATCGCCTCTCCAATCCTGCCCGCCGGCCTTCGGCCCGTCCGGTTGCGCAAGCGCTGGCAGCGATATGCCCTCGAGGCCCGTCGGCCGCTGCACTGCTTGTTGCTGCTGGCCCCGCTGGCGGTAGCCTATGAGTGCGGGCTTTCCTGGTTGACCGATGCCAGGACGCCGGGTCGGAATCTGCTGGCACACGGGCTGATCGAGGGCCTGTTGGCCTGGGTTGGGCTGGTCGGGCGCTGGGTACCGCCGGCCGTGTTGATCGTCAGCTTGCTGGTCTGGCACCGGCTGCGCCACGACGGCTGGCGCGTGCGCTGGTGGGTGCCCCTGGTCATGCCGGCCGAGGGCCTGGCCCTGGCAATCCCGCTGCTGGCACTCAGTGCCCTCTTTGCCGCCCCGCCCCTGGCCCATCCGGTCGCCGCCCTGGGAGCCGGAATCTACGAGGAGTTGGTATTCCGGCTCTTGCTCATCAGCGGCCTGAACTGGCTGCTGGTGGAGGTTTTGCAGCGAGCGCGTTCGACCGCGCTGGGACTGGCGGTGGTCTTGGCCGCGCTGACTTTCGCCTTGTGTCACTTCCTGCCTCTGGGGTCGGGCGCCTTCGCTTGGAAGTCCTTCGGGTTCCGGCTGGTGGCGGGGCTGTACCTTTCGATGGTTTTCCTGGAGCGGGGCCTGGGCGTATCCAGCAGTTGCCACGTCGCCTATAACCTGTTATTGCTCTGGTTGCGGGGCAGCTCACCGGACTGAGACTCACTTTTTGCGTCTGGCGGCTGCGCGGGTCGCTTGTGCCGCCGCCGGCAGGGCGGTACAGTCCTCAAGAGGTCACGCCGGTTGCATCGTTACCGTGCGGTAGAATCCGGACCGGAAACCCATTGAGGAAAGAACCGCCTCAGGCTGTGATTTCGGCTTCTGCGGCCCGCCGCCTTTCAGGGCATGCCGGTCTCTTCAACCGGGCTGCTGGCAAAGACTTGTGGATGAGGCCATCAGCTATGTGGTCGGCAGTGCTTCACTGCGGCTTGGGGCTCGCTTTCCTCTGTGGGCTGGCAGTGCAGCTTGGCTGCGCCGGGCGCGGAAAATCCGCCCAGCCGATCGCACAGACGGGCCTGACTCCCGAGCAGCGGCGTTTGAACGTTGAGTCCTTCGACGTGCTCTGGCGGACGGTTCGCGACACGCACTGGGATCCCGACCTGGGCGGGCTAGACTGGCAAGCGGTTTACGACCAGGTCCGGCCGGAGGTGGAGCAAGCTCGGACTATGGCCGAGGCTCGGGCAGCGATGAATAAGGCTTTGGCCCGGCTCAGGCAGTCGCATTTCGGGGTCATTCCCGCCGAGGCGTATGAGTCGCTTGGCGTAGGCGGGCACCAGTCGCTGGAGGGAACCACCGGCCTGACGGTTCGCGTGATCGACGGCCAGGTACTGGTGGTTGAGGTCCGGCCGGGCTCGCCGGCCGCCGAGTTGGGGGTCCGACCCGGGTGGCAGCTCATTCTCTTGGGCGATGAGGAAGTTGCTCCCCTGGTGCAGCGGATTGCCGCCACCTGGCAAGACTCCACGCTCCAGCAGTTGATGCTCGTGTCGGCGATTCAGCGTCGGCTGGCCGGCCCGGTCGGGGAGCCTGTGCCGGCCAGTTTCGTGGCCGAGGCCGGTCAGGTGGTCGCTCTGGAGCTGCCACGCGTGGTTCCCGAAGGCAGCCGGGTGAGCATCGGCCACTTGCCGCCGATGCATTTGCGCCTGGAGGCCCGCCGGCTGGAAAACAACGTCGGCTACATATCGTTCAATGTGTTCCTCGACCCCGAGCGACTCATGGCCGAGTTCGAGCGCGCCCTGCAATCCTTCATGGACGCCGACGGAGTGATCCTCGATCTGCGCGGCAATCCGGGCGGGATTGGGGCGATGTCGATGGGGGTGGCCGGCTGGTTTGTGGACCGGGACGAGCAGCCGCTGGGCATGACCCGGACTCGCCAAGCGGAGATTCGGTTTGCCATTTTCCCCCGGCCCAACACTTATCAGGGGCCACTGGCAGTCCTGGTGGACGGGTGTACGGCCTCGACGGCTGAGATTCTCAGCGGTGGGTTGCAGGACCTTGGCCGGGCACGCATATTTGGCAGTCGGACTGCCGGGGCGGCCTTGCCGGCCCAGGTCGAAAAGCTGCCCAACGGCGATGGCTTTATCCATGCCATCGCCGACTATGTGTCCAGCGGAGGACGGAGGCTGGAAGGGGTCGGGGTGATCCCCGACGTGGAAGTACCCCTGACCCGCGCGCAACTGCTGGCCGGTCGGGACCCGGTCATCGAAGCGGCCGCGGAGTGGATCCGGTCGATTGTCTCTCGGTCCGCGGACAGCTTGTGACTCGGCGCTTCGCGCCAGCGTCGGGCGCCAGCCGCCAGGGTGCCAGGAGCCACCCGCCCTTGGGCGACCCGGCTGGCTGCCCCGATCGAGCCAGAGGGCTATTTGCCAGACTGTGTCACACCATCTTGCAGGAGACTATCAGATGAGCAGGCAGCCAAGTACTTCAGAACGCGAAGCACAAGCGACGGCCTCTGCAAACCGTCGGGTCCTGAGGGCTCTGGGGCCAGTGACGCTGACGGTCCTGATGCTGGCGACGATTTGGACGGACCAGCGAGCCTTTGCCCAGGCCGAGAAACTGCCCGACGTCGATGAGATCATGGAAAGATCCATCGAGGCTCAGGGCGGCCGCCCGGCGTTCGAGAAGCTCCACTCGCGGGTCACGACCGGTACCTACGAGGTTGTCAACCAAGGCATCAAGGGATCGATGACGGCTTATGAGCTGGCCCCCAACAAGCAGTATGCCGTGATGGACCTGCCCGGCGTCGGCAAGGTCGAGAGCGGAACCGATGGCGAGGTCTATTGGGAACTCACCGCAATCACCGGCCCGCGGCTGCTCGAAGGCGACGAGAAAGCCATCAGCGCCCGACAGAGCACCTTCAACGCCCTGCTGTTTTGGCGGAAACTCTACCAGAAGGCCGAGTGCGTAGGCGTGGAGGAAGTCGACGGCCGCCCCTGCTACAAACTGGTGTTCACGCCCAAGGAGGGCGGGCCCGAGATCATCTACATCGATCAGAAGACCTACTTGCCTGTCAGGCAGGAGTTGACCCTCAAGGGCCCCATGGGCAACATCCCGATCGTGGCCAGCCTGGCCGACTACAAAAAAGTGGACGGGGTGCTTTTGCCGCACAAAACCACGCAGGTCATCGCCGGCGTGCAAACCGTGGTGTCGCTGGCCGAGAAGATTGAGCACAATGTGGAGATCCCGGCCGACCGCTTCGCGCTGCCCGAGCAGATCAAGGCCCTGGTGGCCAAATCCAAGGCCCAGACCCAGCCCGCCACGCGGCCGCATACGGAAGGACGGCCGTAGGAGACCGGCCGGAAGCCGGGGCCGCGCAGATCAGAGGCTGTCCAGCCGCTGTTTGGCCTCGTTGGCTTCCCAGGTGCCCGGGTATTTTTCGATTATCTCTTCCAGCAGCTTGCGGGCATCGGTCTTCCGACCGGCTTTGATAAACACGCGGGCCTGATCCAGCAAACGGGCCGCGTCCGCGTTATGGGCAAGTCGCCGGCCGCGGCCCGCTTCTCCGGCTCTGGTTTGCTTTCCTGAGCCCGGGCTGGCTCGGTGGACGCGCCTGCGTTTGCGGACGGGGCTTCAGCTCCTTCGGTCGTCCGCGGACGCAAAACTGGATATTGCCCTTTCGCCTCGGCCACCGCGGCCCGGACCGCGTAGACGAATTCCGGGTCGGTCGCCGACCCGACTGCCCGCACGTTGCCCTCCCCGTCGATTACCACCTGCCACGCCGAAGCGCTGACCTGGAACGTCAGGTCGGTGAGGGATGCCGCCCGGCCGGCACGCTCATAGAGCTGCGGCCAGTGGTAGCCTTGGTCGGTCGCGAACTGCTTGGCGGCTTGAAGCTGGTCCGGCGGGTCGGCGTTCACGCCCAGAAAGGCGATCTTCGAATCGCCGCGCCAGGCCTCATAAAGTCCATGCAGGGCTTTGACCACCTTATCGGACGGCGGCTCCTTGGCCCGCCAGAAATCGACCACCAGAACCACCCCCTGACGCTGACGCAGCGCGATGACCGGCCCGTCTTCGGTGCGGACCGAGACGTCCGGCGCCGGCTGCCCGACCATTCGCAGCCGCCGGGAGCGCAGAGCAATCGCCTTCTCGCCGGCCAGCCCACGCTCACTTAGCTTGTCCAGCGTCCGCTGGGCCAGCTCGGCGTCGCCGGCAACTACCGCGGTCATCCACGCCAGTCGGAGCGTTTCCCGCTCCTCCGGCTGCTCCTGTTCCAGCCTGGCCAGCCATTGGCGGGCCGTGGCGGCATCGCCCAGGGCCAGCGCAGTTGCGATTTGCACCCGCAACCACTGCCCCCTTTGCTCGGCTTCCAGCTTGTCGGGAGCGAGGTTCCAAGCCCCGAGCTTGTCACGGGCCTGGCGGGCCTGCTCGAGCGAGATGACTTCATGCGGACGAATGAGCTGATCGTGCCAGGCCTGTAGTTCCTCCAGGGTCTGGGAGCTTGGAGCCTGGGCCTTCACCGTCAGGACCAGCAGGCCGCCAACCAGGCCGCCACAGACTGCCAACCTTCTGCGAACCTTCATGGTCATGCCGCAACCTCGATACCAATGGCCAACTTACCGGGGGCATCCTACCGCGCGCTCGGGCACACTTGACATGGCTTCAGAGCGGCGGGTCGATCCGCTGGGGATGATGATCGACATACCAGCGGACTTGGCGGGCCAGGCCGATGAGAATGTCGGCCTCGTTGACCGTCAGCTCCACTCGTCCCAGAAGATGCCGCAGGGCGTACTTGAGGTGATCCGGGTTCTGCCCGAAGAAGAAACCCACCGCCTGGAGGGCATCGAACAGCCGCTCGAACATGACCTGCTTCTGGTCGTCGGTCGCCAGGCCGGGCTGGATAGCCATTGGCAGCGCCGACCGACCCTCCAGTGCCAGCCAGCTCCGACGCAGTTCGTAGCACACGATCGTCACCGCGGCCGCCAGGTTCAGGACCGGGTAGCTCTCCGAGGCCGGAATCGAGACGATGCGGTCGAAGTGCAGCAGCTCGCGGGTTTGCAGGCCGTAGTCTTCCCGCCCGAATGCGAAGGCGACTGTCCCGGCGGACGAGAGCCGCAAGGCCTCGGCGGCGGCCTGCTCCGGCGTAATGGCCGCCTGACGACGGTACAGCCCCAACTTCGAGGAAGTGGCATAGGATCGGACGCACCCCGCCAGACCGGTCTTCAGGTCCGGCACAACCCGAGCCGCCTCCAGCACCGCCTGCCCGCGGGCGGCGTAGGCCACCGCCGCCGGATCGCGCACTTGGCAGCGCGGCGTAACGATCACCAGGTCCGCCAGCCCGAAGTTGGACATGGCCCGGCAAACTGCACCAATGTTGGCCGGCCCGCTGGGCGAAACCAGGACCACGCGAATATTCGAAAGCATCGCCACATTGTACGTCCGCGGGCGGGTCGGGACCCAGAACGCCCCGGCGGCGTCACCCACCTGCCGCCTGGCCGATACTTATAATGAATCTGCCCGGCCGACCGGACCCTCGGTCCCGCTGACCCATGAGCCTGCCGCCCACAAATCACGCCACCGTCCACCCGCTGCCCCGGACGGTACGCGCTCTGCGGCATCGCAACTACCGGCTGTTTTTCGCCGGCCAGGCCATTTCGATGATCGGCACCTGGATGCAGACCATCGCCCTGGGCTGGCTAGTTTACCGCCTGACCGGCCGGCCCATGGCCCTGGGGGCGGTCGGCTTTGCCAGCCAGTTGCCCATGTTTCTGCTGGCTCCGCTGGCCGGCGTGCTGGCCGACCGACTCAATCTGCACCGCGTGCTGATCGCGACCCAGAGCCTGGCCATGATCCAGGCCCTGACGCTGGCAGCCTTGACGCTGACCGGTGCGGTCGCGGTCTGGCATGTCCTGCTGCTGAGCCTGCTGATCGGATTGATCAATGCCATGGACATGCCGGCTCGTCAGGCTTTCGTCCCGCAGATGATCGAGGATCAATGCGACCTGCCGAACGCCATCGCCCTGAACTCATCGCTAGTCAACGGGGCCCGGCTGCTGGGGCCCTCCATCGCCGGGGTGCTGATTGCTACCTGGGGCGAGGGAGTTTGCTTCCTGCTAAACGGAGTCAGCTACCTGGCCGTGATCGCGGCGCTGCTGGCCATGAAAATCGCGTCTCGACCACGCGTCGGCGAGCCCGATCACGTCCTGACCGACCTTCGGCAAGGCTTCGCTTACGCGTTCGGTTTTCCGCCCATTCGGGCCGTCCTGCTGCTGCTGGCGCTGGTGAGCCTGGTGGGCATGCCCTACGCGGTGCTGATGCCGGTGTTCGCGACCGAAGTCCTGCGTGGCGGACCGCATACTCTGGGCTTCTTGATGGCGGCCACCGGGGTGGGAGCAATGGGGGCGGTGCTGCGACTGGCGTCTCGCCGGAGCGCCATCGGACTGGGCCGCATGATCGCTCAAGCCAGTCTGCTATTCGGCCTGGGATTAATCGCTTTCGCCTGGTCGCGGACCCTCTGGCTTTCGCTGATCCTCTTGCTGGTGACCGGGTTCGGCCTCATGCAGCAGTTGGCCTCGAGCAACACAATCCTGCAAACCATTGTCGAGGAGGACAAACGCGGCCGAGTGATGAGCTTCTACAGCATGGCCTTCATGGGTATGGCCCCCTTCGGCAGTTTGCTGGCAGGTAGCCTGGCCGAGTGGATCGGCGGGCCCGGCGCGCTCATGCTCGGGGGCGTCAGTTGCGTGGTAGGCAGCATCATCTTCGCCTCCCGCCTGCCGGCCCTCCGTCGACTGCTCCGACCGATCTACGCCCGGAAGGGCTTGTTGCCGACCACTGAATCGTGACCGCCAGTTGCCAGGTCGCCGGCCCGACGGAGAAAACCCGCGGCTGAGCAGGCCCGATGGGCGGCTCAGTATGCCTCGTCGTGCCGCTCAAGGCCCTCGGCCAGCTTGATCAGTGCGGTCAGTGGCTCGGCCGGCACGAACAGCTCCGCCCGCACTGCCCGGGGCTCCAGGTACATGGTGAATCCGGCCAGTGGCAGCTTCCGGTCGCCGGGTGCCAGCGGCGGAATCGGCACGCCGAAGTGCTCCAGCAGCCCGGCAAAACACTTCACCGTCCCCGGAATGTCCATCAGCAGACAAAATTGCGGATCCGGCCTGAGGATCCGGAACAGCTCGACCACCCGCGGGTCGGCGCTCAGCGGCGCCTCCTGGCCGGTCACCAGGACCTGGAGCTTGTCGCGAGCCTGCGACCGGGGACCGAAGGTGTATGCCACCCCTTCCGGATGCGGGGCCATGTAGAAGGTCGGGTTCTTCCCGTAGAGTGCGGCCAGCATGGGCTGCATCGGCTGCCTGGCCTGCGAGAAATCGAACTGATAGGCGTCGGCCTCGACCGGGCCGATTCGTTCCGACTCCCGCGAGCCGATCCCGATCGGGAAGGCTCCCCAGGCGCTCATCAGCTCCGGGGTGGTCGTCTCGCAGATGCCGCGGAGATCGGAGCGCACCGCCTCTCCCTCGTTGGTCAGGTACAGCCCCCAGTAGAGCAGTCCTTGGCCGTCGGGCACCAGGGAGAAGGCGGCGTTGGTGCCCGACATCCGCCGATGAACTTCCAGGCTCTTCTTGAGGAACCCCTCCAGCCGCTCGGCCTCCACCTGGGCCTTGAGCGACTCGGCACTGAGAATCGCACGGGTCAACGCCGAGTTCAGGCCTTCCACCCCCGGCCCGTCCACCCATTCGAAGGCGAACACTAGCGGTCCATCACCGGCCCGCAGCCCGCGCAGCAGATCCCGCCGCGGTCGCTGCACCTGCCCCAGATAACCGGCCACTTGGCCCTCGGCCTTGAAGGCTGCCCGGAAATCGGCAAACACGCCCCGGCCGTCGATGCGCAGCGTGCTCACGCAGCTCTCAGTTTCGGCAAGCACCGTCCGGGCACGCTCCAGCAACCAACTGCACACCCGGACGCCCATCTCGGCCTCGGGTCCGGCCAGCGTCATCCCGACCGACAGGGCCTGCGAAACCAGCTCCAACTGCGTGTCCAACTCCTCTTTCCACGCCGGAACGTCTACGTAGACCACAATCTGGCCTCGCTCCAGCAGTTGACCCACCTCCTGGCCGAGCCGTGCGGCATGCCGGCCGGTGGAGTCCAGGGCCCCGCGCAGATCGGCTTTCTCTCGCCCGAAAATGATCACGTCCCCGACGCTGGCCGCCAGGCCGTGCTGCGGCCCGAACTCCACCAGCCACGCGTCCGGCCCCAGCCGGCTGGGCTGGGTTTGGCTCTTCCAGGCCTGGGGGCCGGCCGCGGCCGCGATCAACAACGGCTCGTCGCGCCCGGCGGCCACGACCAGGATCAGCGGTCCGGCCGTGTCCATCGCCGCCACCCCCTCGCCTACCGCCTCCTCCAGCAGGTCGCGTACGTTCAGGTCGGCCAGATCTTCGACCCGAATGGTCTTGCCGAATGCCCGCAGGCCGGCGACCAGGTCATCCAGTGCCGGCACCATCACTACCACTTTCGCGTCGTCCGGAATGTACTTCAGGATCCGCTGGATTCGCGGCCCGTCGACTGAACGTGTGGTAGTCTGTCCGTCGGCGACCCGCGGCGCCAAAAGCGTGACGATGACGGCAATCGCTACCGGGAAGTGACGCATGATTGGCTCCTTTGATCGACCCGGGCTCACTGCCGCCGCGTGCTCGGCGATGTCGCTCGGTGTCCAATTGGATTAAATCGTTAGCCTGGCCCGCTGTCGACGAAACCCGGACAACTTCCGACAAGCAACCGGCCCTGGCCGGTAATGGCCACTTGCCTGACAGGTCGCCGTCAGCCTCCCCGCTCCAGTCGGCGAATGGGGGCATGCTCCAGGATCAGCGTCTTGTCGCCGTGGCCCGCAAAACGCACCCCGGCTCGTGTGCAGCCCGGCGCTGGCCGCACCCACAAGACCTGCCCCACTCCGTAAAGATCATGCCGGACCAGCAACCCGGGCTTCCAGTCGCCGAATCCGGTGGGCTGACTGGCCGGCGGACGCTCACGCCGCCGACGGAGCGTCGGCCGATCCGGCCAGACGCCCTCGGCTGTATCCGCGTCCGGCTCAAGGCCGAGCCGTCGCTTGGGAACCCACCGGGCAGCTTCCTCGACCGGCAAATCCTCGACCGTCGGGATCAACCCCTCCACCACCCGGGGGGCCCTCCACACACCCCGGGTGGCCTGGAAATCTTGCCAGACCAGCTCCCGATCCCCAATTTCCTGGAGAAACTGCGAGATTGGTCGGGGGACGGTCCGACCGCGGATCATCCGCTCGCGGGCGTGCGAAATGACCAGCCGGCAGCGAGCGCGAGTGATCCCCACAAAGCACAGTCGGCGTTCTTCCTCCACGTCCCGATCTTCGCGCAAGGCCCATTCGTGCGGAAGCAGCCCCTGCTCCAGCCCCACCAGGAATACGACCGGAAACTCCAGCCCCTTGGCGGCATGCAGCGTCATCAGCATGACGCAGCCGGCGTTCTCATCCACCGCGTCCTGATCGCTGACCAGGCTCACCCGGCTCAGGAAATCGGGCACCGATGGCTCCTCGACTTCCTGCTCGTATCGCCGGGCGGCGGTCACCAGCTCCTGCACGTTGGCCAGCCGATCTTCCCCGCCCACCTCGCGCTCCTTTTGGTAGGCGGCCTCCAGACCCGACGCGGTCAACACCATGCTCACCGCTTGCGATACCGGCGCCTGGACGGCCGGCCTGAGCCGGTCCAGCAGCTCGACGAAGGCCCGGACCCGCTGAGCGGCCCCGCCCAGACCTGGAACCTGCTCAGCCGCACGCAACACGGCCGACAGCGGCTGCCCGGTGGCCGCGGCATGAGCCCGCAACCGCTGAAGCGAAGCCTTTCCCAGCCCCCGGGCCGGCAGGTTGATGATCCGCAGCAGAGCAACCTCATCCTGTGGATTGACCAGAACTCGCAGGTAGGCCAGCACGTCGCGAATCTCCTGCCGGCTGTAGAACTCCACGCCCCGGGCGATCCTGTAGGGGATACGCCGGCGGCGCAAAGCCTCCTCAAATCCGCGAGAAAGCGCGTTGATGCGGTAGAAGATGGCAAAGTCGCTCCAGGGCCGGCCGGCGGCATGCTGATCCGCTATGCTCTGGCAAATCCGCTCGGCCTCCTCCGCACCATCGCTGAACTGCCAGACCTCGACTGGCTCGCCGGCCGCGTTCCGCGTCCAGAGCTCTTTGGCCTTGCGCCGGCGATTGTGCATGATGAGCCGCGCCGCCGCCCGCAGTATGTTCCCGGTCGACCGGTAGTTCTCCTCCAGCCGGATCACCCGGGCGTCCGGGAAGTCGCGCTCGAACTCCAGGATGTTGCGGATGTCGGCCCCGCGCCAGGCATAGATGCTCTGGTCCGGGTCACCGGTAGCGCAGATGTTGCGGTGATGGCGCGAAAGCAGGCTGGCAATCACATACTGGGCGTAGTTGGTGTCCTGATACTCGTCGATCAGCACGTGGCGGAACCGAATGTTGAGTCGCTCGACGATCTCGGCGTGCTCCCGGAGCACCAGGGCCGGACGCATGAGCAGATCGTCGAAATCGACCGCGTTGCGCTGCTCCAGCAGGTCCTGGTAGATTTCATAGACCCGGGCCAGTTCACGCTCCTGCGACCCCTCGGCCGCCTCCCAGCACTGTTCGGGCGACTGCAACCGCCCCTTGGCGTCGCTGATCCACGCGCAGGCCTGGGCCGGCGTCAGGGCCTTCTGGCTTACGCCCGCCGCCCCCAGGGCTTCTTTCATCACCCGGAGCCCGTCGTCCTCGTCGTAAATCGAGAAATTGGGCCGCACGCGGGCCGGCTCGCCCAGTTCATGCAGCAGTCGGGCTCCCAAGGCATGGAACGTGTACACCCACATTCCACGGCTGACGCCCAGGGCTTGGATCCGCTGGCGCATCTCGTCGGCGGCCTTGTTGGTGAAGGTGATGGCCAGAATGTTGCGAGCCGGGATGCCGCTGTGCACCAGGTACGCCGCTCGGCGCGTGATCACCCGCGTCTTGCCGCTGCCCGGCCCGGCCAGCACCAGCAGGGGGCCTTCCGGGTGGGTGACCGCCAGCCGTTGCGGCTCGTTCAGGTCGGCCAGGATCGCGGCCCGCTGGGCATCGTCGGTGTGCATACCCTCCTATACCGCCACCGCCCGCCCCGGTCCACCACCCGCCTTCACACGGTCAGCCAGCCTGCCCGATAATAGCGGCAGAGGGCCTGTCCGCCGACCCAGCGGACTGGTCGCTTCGTGCATAGGAGTCAGCAATGTTCTGGCTGGCGCTGTTTTCGCTACTGGTCGGTTTTCTGGCCGCCCTGATCGGCTTTGCCTAGTAGCGGCTGAGTGGAAGACCCTGGCACCGGGCCACTGACCGGCGCGGCCGGCAGATACGCCGACACATCCAGACCGTTGGCCGCGGCCGCATAACGACGGGCGAAGTCATTCAGGCTCGCCGCAGTCACCAGCTCACAACTCACCGTGTGACGCCGGGGAACCTGTTCATCGTACAGCAATAACCGGACCGCAATCTCCACCGCCGCAAAACCAATCTCACCGTCCAGCGGCCCGACCAGGGCCGCCGCTTCGCCGGGGTTGTCCGGGGTTCCCAGACGCGACCAGAGAACCGGTGCGGCCGAAAGCGTGGCGAAGCGATAATCGCGGTTCAGCTCGCGCAACTCGTGGCGCCATCCCGGTCGAGCGGTCAGCCACACGTCGGGCATCAGTGTTACGATCATCCCCGCGTGGGGGAACCGGCCCAGAAGCTCCTCCACCAGCTCGGCCGGGGAGCGCCCGCTCCCAGCCGCGTCCACGGCCTGCAACAGCGTCAACTCGTACTGACGTTGGGCTGCCGCGCTGAAGCGGTTATAGCACTCGGTCGCCAACCGCCCCCGGCTGCGTTCGTGAACCAGTAGATAGCTGCGGCGGCCGGCGGCGACCCGCCCCAGATTGGCCCCCAGCAACTCGGCCGCCCCCGGCAAGTTGATGTCCACATGAGCACTGACCCGCGGGTCGTTAATTGGCCGGCCCATGGTCACTAGCAGGGCCTGTCGGCTCCCGATCAGCTCGATGCATGACCCGATCCCGGTCGGGTCCGCGACGTACAAACACACCGCGTTGGGACCGCGCTCCAGGGCCTCTCCAACTGCGGCCTGGAGGCTCTCGGCCGTGCTTTCGGGCGGGGCCACGCACACGGCCTGAAGCGTGGGAATACCGGACACAAAGCGCTCCACCCCGCCACGGATTCCCGGCCATTGCGGGTGATCTTGGCACGGGCCGACCACCGCCACCAGCATGCCGCCCAGCGATCCATGGCCCGGTGAGCCCGCCTGCGGGTCGCGCTGGCAGCTCATAAGTGCCGTCCAGGTAAGAACATACACGATCCTGCGGACCGCCGCTCGCCAGTGGCCCCGCTGCCAACGCCCCATAACGATCAGCCTTCAACCAATCTGGCCGCAACTGCCGTTTGCCGATTCACCTATAATAGGGCATAATCGGTAGTGAGTTTACCCCGACGCCTGTCCAAGAGGTGCGGCGATGATCCGGTTTGTGATTGCTGGGCTGACCGCGATCGGCCTGTCCGGGCTGCCGGTGGCGGCCCAAAGTCAGTCTTCCACGACTAATAACAGCAGCTCCGATCTGTCGGCGTCCTCCCCTAAACAGAATGCGTCTACCGGCGCCGTCAGCCAGCGGGCTCCGGGAACCTGGGTCCGGTCAGCGATCGAGCGGCACAACACCCTAAAAGGCCAGCGGCTGACCGGTCCGCGTTTTGGCCGACCTAATGATACCGAAGCCCAACTCCGGTTCGGCACCACCAGCGGCAGCAATTCGAGTCAGTCCGGCAGCTCCGATTTGAGCGGCCTGCTGAACCTGCTGAATCAACTCGGCTCAACCGGCTCGCTGGGCGACCTGGTCAACAACCTGACCGGGAGCTCCACTTCTGGCAGCGGAACCAACTACACGCTGGACGACCTGATCGCCCTGGGCCAGTCGCTGGGCGGGAGCCAGAAATCGTCCGCCACGCAGCAATCGACCACTACCACTACCTCGACCACGACCCAGAGCACCGAGGAATCAAGCTTCGGCGCTCGGTGGGCTAGCGCGATGCTCAAGACGTTCTTCAGCGCGCTAACCGTGGGATTTCAGTCCGATTTCTTTATCGAAGCCCTCAAAGACGTGTTGCGCCCGCTGGTTCTGCCCAGTTCAGACAGCGGCGGGAGCAACGCCGATTCCGGGAGCGGGGACGGGGCTGGCGGCGATAGCGGTGGGGGCGGCATCGAGGACCTTTCGCCGGGCAGCGGCGGCAGCTCCGGCAGCTCCACAATCTAGCATCTCGACGCCCCATCGCAGTCGGCGCGTGGCGGTCTGCGCGGTTACGGTCAGCTATGCTGGGCAGCCCTTCAGATCATCAGAATGTGCGCCGGCTGGCCAAGGTCGGCTTGGCGGCGGCGGTGATGGTCTCGCTCGCGGCCTGCGGGTATGGCATCTACGAATGGGCCGCCCACGGTGACCGGCCCCTGGGGGTCGGCTTCCTGGCCGGGGGACTAGCCGGTCTGCTCATCAGCCTATTCCTCTATTGCCAGGTGGTGCTCATTCAGAAGTTCGTGAACTACGCTTACCGCGGGTACGACGCCTTGCTGGAAGCCTCGGAGCTGCTTCGCCGGCAGGAGGAGCACAGCCGAACCATCGCCGCCAACAGCAACCTGTCGGAATGGGCCAAGCGGGTGGTCTACCGCGAGAAAGATTACGAGTTCCTCCGCGACAGCATCCAGGGAGCGATCGTCCGTCAGGACTGGGAGTCGGCCGAACATCTGATCCGGGATATGGACCGGGAGTTCGGCTTCCATGACGAAGCCGCTCATCTGCGCGAGAAGCTCCAGCAGGCCCGACGGGCTACGACCGAGGAGCGGATTGCCGCCGCTATCGCCCGCTTTGACTCGCTGTGTCAGCAGCACAAGTGGGATCAGGCCCGCGTGGAGTGCGAACGTCTCAGCGCGCTGTTTCCGGGCCAGACCCGGATTGTTGCTCTGCCGCGCGAGCTCGAGCGCCGCCGGCAGGAGGTCAAACAACAACTGCTCAAGGATTACGACCAGGCGGTCCGCGGCCAAGACATTGATCGGGCTCACCAGTTGCTCTACCAGCTCGACCAGTACCTGGTTCCCAAGGAGGCCGAAGCCCTGAAGGAGTCGGCCCGCGGCGTGTTCCGGGCCCGGCTTGAACAGCTTAAGAGCCGCTTTGCCATCGCGGTCGAGTCCAAGCAGTTCCCCAGCGCGGTGGAGGCCGGCGAGCGGCTGATGCGCGAGTTCCCCAACAGCGGCTACGCGCAGGAGATCTCCAAGCTGCTGCCGGTCCTGCGGCAGCGCGCCAGGCAACAGGCCCCGCATGCGGCGACCCCGGCCCCTCCAACGGCTTCGTGACGCTTTCCAGTCGCGGCTGGGCCGCGGCTGCACCGTGATCGCCCGGGCCCCGGGCCGAGTCAATTTGATCGGCGAGCACACGGACTACAACGAGGGGTTCGTCCTGCCGATGGCCATCCAGCCCGGCCTTTGGGTCGCTGCGGCCGGTCGCGAGGACGGCCTCCTGCGGGCCATCTCGCTGAATCTGCGAAGCGAGCAGACTTGGCCTATCGACGACTGGCAGCCCCAAGGAATGCCGGGCTGGACCAGCTATGTGGCCGGGGTGGCCAAGCTGCTGCGCCAGCGCGGGGTGCAGCTCCGCGGCTGCGACCTCCTCATCGACAGTGAACTGACAGTCGGCGGCGGCCTGTCCAGCTCCGCCGCCCTGGAGATCGCGACCGGGTTGGCACTCACCGCGCTGGCCGGAGTGAGCCTGGACCCGGTCGAGCTGGCCGATCTGTGCCGACGGGCCGAACATGAATTCGCCGGCGTACACTGCGGCATCATGGACCAGTACGCCTGTTTGCTGGCCCGGGCCGGTCACGCCCTGCTGCTGGATTGTCGCAGCCGGCGCTGGCAGCACATTCCCCTCAAGCTCAAGCAACACGCCATCCTGATCGTGGACACCGGCGTGCGGCACGAGCTGGCCACCAGCGAGTATGCCATGCGTCAGGAACAGTGCCGCCGGGCCGTCGAGCACTTCCAGCGCACTGATCCGAGCGTCCAAGCCCTGCGCGATCTCGACCTCCACACCGTGCTGGCCCAGGCCCCGGAAATGGACCCCGTAATCGCCGCCCGGGCCCGGCACGTGGTCTCCGAAAACCAGCGAACCCAGGCTGCGGCCCAAGCCCTTTGCCAGGGCGACCTGGCCGAACTCGGCCGACTGATGAACGACTCGCATGACTCGCTGCGGGACGATTATGAGGTCTCCTGCCCGCAGCTCGATCGTTTGGTGGAGATCCTGCGAGCCGTGCCCGGGGTGCGGGGTGCGAGAATGACCGGCGGCGGATTCGGAGGCTGCGTGGTCGCGGTGGCCGAGCGGGCCAGTCTGGGGCCGGCTCAGGCCGCGATCCGCCGGCAATACCGGCCCCCAGAATCGCACGAAGCAACCGTGACTGTGACCGAGGCAGGTCCCGGCGCGACGATCGAATCCCCCTGAGCGATATCCTCGGCTCCTATCCCACAAATCAGGCAGGTTTTCGGACCGCGTGTCTTTATGATCCGGCTTTGTGTACCCGCCGGTTCAGCACCCCGACCACCACCTCAGGGCAAAGGCGTATCTTCGTCCACGACCTCCGCGTCCTCGGGAATCTTCAGCCGGAAGCGATCCGGGTCGATCGGCACGTCGATCTTGATCTCGCTGTAGGTCATGGTGGTGATCGGCTTCCCTTCCGCGTCCAGCCCCACCAGCTTCACCAGAAACCCGGTTTCCTGGTCAAAGTAGATCTGCTGCCTCATGGACTTGTCCGGAGTTGCCTGCTGGGGCGGCAGCTTGGGCGTGGCCTCGATCACGTACACCTTGCGACCGTCCACCGTGTCTTCCGGAAGCAGCTTGAGGTCGTTGACCTTGCGCAGTTGCTCCAGTCGGGCCTTGGGCTCGCCGGTCAGGTAAGGCTCGACTTTGGTCTTGAAAACCTGCTTCTTCCCAAACGCCTCATACAGGGTCTGGGCGGTCTCTCCGTCGCTCACCATCGTCATCTGTTGCTCGATGACGCGTTCTTCCTCGCCCACCTTGTGAGTCATTTTGGATTTCAGCTCCAGGCGGCTGCGCAGCCTGTCGCCGTCTTTGATGAATTCGTAGGTGCCCGAACCGGTACTCTCCCGGTTCTCGCCCATTAACAATATTCGGTTGACCAGGGCGACCTTGGCCGAGATGGACCTGTGCTTGTTCCAGGCCTCGGCGATTTTCTTCTCTACCGTCTCCAGGTCGTCCCCGCCCAGGGCCGCCGCGGCCTGTCCGAGGACCAGCCCCGCCAACCAGACCCATCGTGTTAGCGTCATGTGCATGCTCCTGTACTTCCATCAGCTTGACACGCGCGAGCTTGCCCGCTGACCGGGCTGCGGTCATTCTACCCGACGGCGGGGCCTGGTGACAGCCGCCGGAACGCGTTCCGCAGGTTACCGTAGCTGCCATTTGGAGAGACGCCTTGTTACGCGGGCTGCGACGCTGGGTGACCGGTTGGGCCACGGACGCCGGGATGTGGATGGCGCCCCAGCTCTCCGCAGCGGCCGTGGATCGGATCGGGCATTGGATTGGCCGGTGCGGGGGGCACTTGCCGCTGCTGGTCGGCGCGGTAGCCGACAACATGCGTGCGGCGGGAGTCTATTCGCCGGCTGCCGTGCGCGATTACTTTGTGCAGGTAGGCATTCACCTGGCCGGGGCTTTGCACGCTTTGCGATCGGCCGGCGCCCGGTCAGCACACGATCGCGGCTTCGAGCTGGCCGAGCTGGCCCGAGCCCGGATCGAGCTTGACGCATCGGTCGGCCGGCTGGGGGAAGTAGCCGCGACCGGCGGAGTCATCCTGGTCGGCCCGCACATTGCCAACTACCTGCTCGGCTTGGCCCGATTGAACCAGGAGATTCCGCTGACGGTTTACCTGCGTCACTCCAAGGACCCGCGGCGGCAGGAAGCCAAACGCCGCTGGTGTCGGGCCGCAGGGGTGGAATGGATTTGCGAACCGCCGGATGTCGGCTCGGCACTCGGGCGGCTCGGCCCAATGGCCGCCGCGCTGCGCAACAACCGGGCTCTGTTCATTACGCCGGATCTTCCGCAGAAACGCGGCCAGGGCGTGCCAGTGGATCTGTTTGGCCGCCGCATCTGCTTGCCGGCCGGTCCGGCCTGGCTGGCCCTGCGGACCAGGGCACCGATGTACCTGTTGCTGGCCGAGGTCCGCGATCAGGGCCAGCGTCTGATTGTCCATGGCCCGTTTGAGCACCTTGGAGCTTCGTCCGGTCGAGCGGAGCGTCGCACTGAGGTCCAACGCCGGATGCAGTGGTTCGCTGCCAAGCTGGAGCGCTTTCTGCGGGAGCAGACTCCGCTGTGGTACCTGTGGGGTGACAAGCGCTGGACGCGCCTGTTCCATGGCGACCGTCGATACGTTTCGCTGCCCCGGCCCGACCGCAGCCCGGCTCGGCCCGCGGCGGTTGCGTACGCCCATTACCCGCACTGACCCGATGCTCGCGCTGCTGCTATTGGTACTGCTGGTAGCGATCATGTGGTCCACGCAGACCATCCTGCTCTGGGCCACGGGCCGGCCGCTGCGCCTGCGGATCAGCCTCGCCGGCCTGCCGCGACCTCTGAAGTTGCTAAGCCGGACGATCAATGGGTGCGCGCTGGCGGCCATCCTTCTGACGTTCCCCATCTTGCGCGGCGTATCGCCGGTGGACTACTATGGGGGCTTGTTCCCAGGCCTGACGCGGCCGCGAGAGATGCTTCACGGGGCCGCTGCGGCAACCCTGTATCTGGCATTGGTCTATCTGGCCTGGACCGTCACCGACAACGTTCGTTTCCAGATACGTCACTCGTGGGGACGCCTGATTCGGCGACTGGCCGGGGTGCCGCCGACCGCGTTGCTGATCGCGACTTTCGAGGAACTGTTGTTCCGCGGTATGCTCTTGAGCGACCTTCTGCGATCCTTCACCCCGGCGATCGCGGTCGGGGTGGGCGCGGCCGCGTTTGCCGCGGCCCACTACCTCCGCCCGGTCAAGCGCTACTGGACCTTTCCCGGACACCTCGCCTTGGGTGTGCTCCTGTGCCTGAGCTTCCTCTGGACGCGGGCCCTGTGGCTGCCGATCGGCCTGCATGCCGGCGGCGTGCTGGTCCTCATGGCGGTCCGGCCATTCATCCGCTATACCGGCCCGGCCTGGCTGGCCGGAGCCAGCATCTTCCCCTATGCCGGCCTGGTCGGCGTTCTCGCTTTGGGGCTGCTTACGCTCAACATGTGGCTTTCATTCGGTGGTGCGGCATGAACACCCAGACGTGCTCGGCAAACGTCGCGGTCGTGTGCGACCGGCACGGCGGCGATGCGGCGGCGGTGCAAACCTACCTGCAACAGCAACAGCTCCAGGCGGAATGGTACGAGCCGGGCGACAGCGACGACCTCGATCGAGCGGTCCGCGAAGGCCGCCTCCGGCGAGTCATCTTCGCCCGACTGGACCACTTCCTGACTGCCCTGTGGAGCCGGAGCCTCACCGCGCAGGCTTGGCTGACCGTCAGCCCGCAAATGGATTTCGCCTGCGGCGTCCCCGCCGAGGATCGAGCCTGGGCTGCCGCGATCCTGAGAAGCTGGGTGCGCTGGCAACGCGGCCATAGGCGCCGACAGACCGTGAGCGGGCTCATACTGAGCGCAATCGCGCTGGCCGCCGCGTTTATATTGCTGGCCTTGGAAAGATAGCCGCTTTCTGTCAGACCGGACGTGCGGCGTCGGCCCGCACCGGCGTCACCACGGGTCGGCCACGTGACAGAGCTGTCCGGTCCGGGCGATGTAGTCCTGGTGATACTCCTCGGCCGGCCAGAAAGTCTTGGCCGCCTCGACCCGAGTGACGATCGGACTGGCCCCGTAGCGCCGGCTGGTCGTCAGTTCCCGGATGAACGACTCGGCCTCCTGCTTTTGCCGCTGGGTGGTGTACCAGATGCCGGACCGGTACTGGGTGCCCACATCCGGCCCCTGCCGATCGAGCTGGGTAGGGTCGTGCATCTTGAAGAAGGCTTCCAACAGCCGGCGGTAGGTCAGCCGACGAGGATCGAAAATCACCTTCACCGTCTCCGCGTGCCCGGTCGTGCCGCTGCGGACTTGCTGATAGGTCGGATTCTCCACGTGCCCCTGCATGTATCCGCTGACCGCGTCCAGCACGCCCGGCCCCTGTTTGAAGTAGTGCTGAACGCCCCAGAAGCACCCGCCGGCAAAGTAGGCCACCTCGGTTTCCACCGGCCGGCTCTCAGCCGGCAGAGCCGCATCCTGGGAGTAAAACTTCAGCGCCGCTGAGTTCAGGCAGTAGCGCTGGCCGGTGGGCCGGGGACCGTCATCGAAAACGTGCCCCAGGTGCGCCCCACAGCGAGCACAGCGGATTTCAGTGCGGACCATCCCATGACTGCGATCGGTCCGCCGCTCAAGGTGATCCGGGTCGATCTCACGATAGAAGCTCGGCCAGCCGGTCCCGGACTTGAACTTGTGTTGGCTGGCGAACAGCGGCAGCCCGCAAACCACGCAGCAGTAGGTGCCCTCCTGCTGATTGTCCAGCAGACTGCCGCAGAAAGCCGGCTCCGTATCGGCCTGCTGCGTGACGCGGTACGCTTCCGCCGACAGCTTGCTGGCGAGCCTGGCCACTTCCTCCGACGGAAGTGGAGTGACATCGTAACCGGACTTCGAGTACCTGATCTTCATCTGTGGTTCGACTCCTGTAGCTGCTCGGGAAACGGTCGGCCTCGGCTCCCCCGGCTCAGCGCTCTCGCTCGGCTGCGCTCCGGCCGGATCGACCCCGCCGACGCGCACCAGCAAGAGTAGCGCGATGATCCGCCGCAGAACCGCCCTCGGGCTTGTGAGTGCCTGGGACATTTACAGGATTATAGACCCCCGCCGCCCCGCAACGCCCACCGTCCCTCGAGTCAGGGTTCAAGCCGGACGATCAGCGAGTCCTAGCAGGCAGCCCAGCCGCAGGCCGGATTCGAGCACCGGCTGCAACCTTCCTGCAAAGCCAGTACCTCGCCGCACTCCGGACAGCGCAGCTTGTAGAGTCCGGCCAAGCTCCCACCCGGTTGCGGGTTGACCAGCAGATCCGACAGTTGCGAAGCCATCAAGCTACGTTTCTCGGCCCGGCTTATGCTCCAGGCAGTCTCCGTTTCCTGTGCCAGGTCGGCAGCCACGCCCGACCGCTGGTCAACCTCGTACGAGTCGACGACCGCGACCGCAGTCTCTTGGAAATCATGGCCGTTGCCACCGCCGTTGCCGTTGCCGCCCTCGACGTGCAGCGCCTTCGGTGGCTGGGCCTGGTCCTCCCGCAGGGCGGACTGACCCGCGCGGATCTCCAACTGGTCGGCCGCGGCTGCCGGCCGGACATGACCGACCGCCTGGCGGCGACCGCCGTTCCCGCCTGGACCGGACGGCTTCGGACTGGGGGCCGGATTCGGCTGGCGGGGCGTACAGACCGGACTGTCCAGCTCGGACAGGTCGATCTCGCCCAGCAACAACTGGCGAAGTCCGAAACGCTCCTTGGCCCGGGCGTACTTCTTGAGAGCGCAAGCCAAGCCGTCGGCCAGAGAGGTGATCCGACCCGAGCGTGTAGGAATCTGAAGGGAGGAACCGATCCCTTCGAGCTGCTTGATGACCAGATGCAGGCTGCCGCCGGACCGCAGCCAGAGCGAAATCAGCCGGCAAATCGCTTCCAGGTCGCTGGTGGCCACGTCGCCGCCTTTGCCGAGCTGAGCGAAGACTTCCAGCTCCCGGTTAAATCGCGGATCGACCGTGATCTTCACGTGCATGTTGCCAAACGGCGTCATTTGCCGGATGCGCAGCCCGCTCACGATCTCGGGCAGGTCCATGGGCTCGATGTAAGGTGGATGGTCGCTCGGAACCGTTACCGCCGGGCTGCTCGGAACGTCCGTCGGCTGCGGATCCGCCGGTGGGTCACGGTCGCAGTCGGCGTTCCGCGCGGTCTGTTCAGGGGGATCGCACTGGCCGGCCGTCCAATCTTCATCTCCTTTGAGCGACATCGGCTGGCAGGCTCGACACTGATCGCGGTAGACCGTGACCCCTTTGCAGTCCAACTGATAAGCCAGGCGGTAGATTCGATCCACGTCCTGGCGAGTGGCCTGAGCCGGAAAGTTGATGGTCTTGCTGATCGAGGCGTCGCAATGCCGCTGGAAGGCGGCCTGCATCTGTATGTGCCACTCCGGGGCGATGTCCCGGGCGCATACGAACACCCGCTTCACGTCCGCCGGCACCTCCGGAATGTTGGCCAGCGTGCCCTCCCGGGCCACCCGGTCGATCAGCTCTTCGCTATAGAAACCGCGCCGCAGGGCGACCTGCCGAAAAACCTCATTGACCTCGATCAGCGGACGGTCTCCTTCGAGCTGGCCGCGCAGCACGTTCCGGACGAACGCCAGGGAGTACAGCGGCTCGATCCCACCCGAGCAGTCCGCGATGATGCTGATGGTCCCGGTCGGCGCGACCGTCGTGACCGCCGCGTTGCGCATCAGCCGATTATGCCGGGTGTGCCAGACGCTACCCGTCCAATTGGGGAAGCATCCGCGCTGCCGGGCCAGCTCCTCGCTGCACTGATGGGCCTGCTCGTTGACGAACTTCATGAACCGTTCGCCCCAGGCGATCCCCTCCTCACTGTTGTAGGCCACCCCCAACTTGAACAGCGCGTCGGCAAAACCCATCACGCCCAGCCCGATCTTGCGGTTATCTCGGCACATCCGCTCGATCTCCGGCAGGGGGTAGTTGTTAGCATCGATCACGTCGTCCAAAAAACGGGTCGCCACCCGGGTCGCCTCCGCCAGAGCTGCCCAGTCTACTTCCGCCTCCGGCTGGCAGGCGTTGCGGACAAAATGCCCCAGATTCAGGCTGCCGAGGTTGCACGCCTCGTATGGCAACAGCGGCTGCTCCCCGCAGGGATTAGTGGCTTCGATCCGGCCCAGCAGGGGCGTAGGGTTGTCCCGGTTGATCCGATCAATAAAAACCACCCCCGGCTCGCCGGTCTGCCAGGCATTCTCGACGATGATGTTCCAGATATCGCCCTTGGTATAAACCTTTCCGCGCAGCTCCTCCGGAAGCGGGCCGGTCATACGCGGAGTCTGAAAATAGGTCGCCCGGCTGGTCGGCGGAACCGGCTCTACGCATTCCACCTCCGGCAGGTCCCGAATGGTGTACTTCCATATCTCAACGTTACGCGGAAATACGTAGGCCCGGCCGTTCCGCGGGTTGCGCACCACGTGTGGCGAGTCCGGATCCGCCAAGAACTCCTCCATCCATGAGTCGGTAACTTTGACCGATATGTTATAATTCGTAAACTGATTGAGGTCCTGTTTCGCATGCAAAAACTTCAGGATATCGGGGTGATGAATGTACATCATCCCCATGTTTGCCCCACGTCGGAATGCGCCCTGCTGGATGGCGTTGGTGGCTTCACTGAAGGCCCGCCAGAAGCTTATCGGCCCACTGGTCGTGCCGCCGCTGGACTTGATGAAGTCTCCGGTGGGGCGCAGCTCGTCGAATGCGAACCCGGTGCCGCCCCCGGCCTTCTGGATTAGGGCCGTGTGCTTGATACTGTTGAAAATATCCACGATCGAGTCGCGGACTGGCAGCACGAAGCAAGCCGAGAGCATGCCCATCTCGCGGCCGGCGTTCATCAGGGTTGGCGAGTTGGGCATGAATGCACCGCTGCTCATCAGGCGGTAGAAGCGGCCTTCCCACTTTCGGCGTTGGTCCTCGGAAACGCCGTAACCGATTTCGGATTCGGCTACCACTCTGGCCACTCGCCGAAACAGGTCAGCGGGCGTCTCCAGCAACCTTCCGGACTCATCTTTCTTTAAGTAACGAGCTTCCAGTACCTTGCGAGCGTTTTCGGTCAAAGACAGCCCATCCATGGGGTTCTCGGAGCTTGGTGCTGCGGAGTTCATTTCTGGAACTCCTGCTTTCTGGGTTTTTTGCTATTGATTGGATCCGTTACGACCCATTGAGTAGCGGGCATCGTCCGCCATCGACTTGGGCCGGGTGACGGGCCCCACATTTAGGGGGCAACCTTTAGTATACCCCAAGATGTTGGGGGCGTCAAAACCAATCCACGCTTTCCTAAGATTTCCCATAAACCTCGTATCCCCAACAGGTTGTATTCGGCGCCCTGACTCCATCAATATGTTAGCGCCAGCAAACGGCACTGACGAGCAACCGCCCCGGAGCGCGGTTCGGTTAGGTCGTTCCCAGCAGGGTTCAGCTCCTGATCGCTTACGGTCAACCCGCCTCGGCCCCGTACGTTCCGATAACCTGATGCCCGCTGGAGGGATGGATTGGAGCCCGGCAGCCCGGGCCACCATATCGTTGACTCGACCGCTGGTCCGCAACCGCCGAGCAGGCTACATTTTGTAGCCTGGCCTTCGGTGAGCGGTCGGAACCGGGGCCTGCCCGATCAAGGTGCAGCGTGATCCCAGCCGAGGCGGTTAAGCGCCCGCGACTCAGACTGATCAACCCCAATTCTCCGCTGTCCAACATCACCATGCCCAGGGTGGTTCGAGCCATGACCTTCACCCGCAAGGCGTTGTTTGCCCCGACCGGCCTGATGATCTGTGGAGCGGTGATGCCCAAGCACTGGGAGGTCGAGCTGGTCGACGAGTGCACACTGGACCAGCCGCACCAACCCCGGGCCGACGTCGACCTGGTAGGCATTTCAGCCATGACCACTCAGGCCAGGCGCGCTTACCAGCTTGCCGACCAGTACCGGCAATTGGGGATCACCGTGATCATGGGCGGGATCCACCCCAGCGCGCTGCCGGAGGAGGCCCTCCGCCATTGCGACAGCGTTTGCCTGGGCGACGCCGAATCGACTCTGCCGCATTTGATTGCGGATTGGGAGCAGGCGGCACGGCAGGGCCGGGAGCCCAGGAGCGGATTGCGTAGAATCTACGATTGGACCGCGTTCCCGACCGCCCCGATTGCCACCCCACGCAAGGACCTGATCGACCCGCGCGACTACCTGGTGGCCAATCCGATTCAAACCACCCGCGGCTGTCCGCACGGTTGCAACTTCTGCACTACGCCGGCGGTGTTCGGTCGCAAGTTCCGCCGGCGTGCGGTAGCGGACATCGTGGAGGAAATTCGAGCCGCCCGCGAGCGGTATCGGGCTTGGTGCTACATCTTTGCCGACGACAACTTCGGGGCCAATCACGCCTGGGCCTTTGAGCTATGCGAAGCTCTCCGGCCGCTCAAGATTAGCTGGGCCACCCAGTGCGACATACTGGTCAGTCGGGACGAGCGGCTGCTGAAGGCCATGCGGGCCAGCGGGTGCGTCGGGCTGATTCTAGGGCTTGAAAGCCCCAAGGCGGGGACGCTGGCCGAGGCTGGCAAGAAGTTCGTCAGTGCCGACAGTTACGAATCCCGGATTCGCAAAATCCAAAGCTACGGTATCAGCTTGTGGGGGGCGTTCATCTTCGGGTTCGACAGCGATGATTGGCGGGATTGCATGCAGGCCTGTCGCTTCGCCCAGCGGACCGATCTGGCCATGAGCTGTTACCCCATCCTGACGCCCTACCCCGGCACCGAGTTCTTCAGGCAGTTCCTGCGGGAGGGGCGTCTGCGCACGCTGGAATGGGAGCGATACAACGGGGCCTCCGTGGTGTACGAGCCGCGCCGGATGACCCCGGCACAATTGCGCCACGCTCAGATGGCGGCATTTGCCGAGTTCTACAGCCCACGCTCGGCCCTCCGCCGACTCAAGCTCTACCCGCTCAAGAGCCGGGCCTGGCTGGCCAACCTGGCGATTTGGAAGGGCATTCGCTATTACCATGCCCGGAAAGGTCGCCCTGTGCCGCGCTTCGCCGACTTCCTAGACCCGCACTCGCGGGCCTGGAAGCACTATTTTGACGACCAGACGGCGCCTCCCGTCGCTCCGGAGCCGACCGAGACGGCCATTCAGCATGAATCGCTGGCGGCCTGGGCCTGCCTGGCCAGCGATCCCCTGCTGCAACCGGCGGCGGCCTTGTCCGTTCCGGGGCCGGCCGCGGCCGACGCTGCGGCCGGCCAACCGTGGCCCTGAGGCCGACATTCGGTGGCCCAACCACAGAGCCTGACCAACAGCATGAACCGCTCACTGCCGCGATTGAACCGAACCGACCTGGCAGCCGCAGGCCTGCTTGTGCTGGCCGCGGCCTACATGAGCTACGCGGTCGTACACGCTCCCCGCACCATCGGCACCTACCAGGACGACGGCATCTACCTGGTGACTGCCAAGTCTCTGGCTGAGGGTAAGGGATATCGTCACCTCGAGCTGCCTGGTGAACCTTATCAGACCAAATACCCGATCCTTTACCCGCTGCTCGTCTCCCTGATCTGGCGAGTGTGGCCGCAGTTCCCGGACAACATCGCCGGCATCCAGGTAGCCAATGTCCTGCTGTGGAGCGTGGGGTCATGGCTGGCCTATCGGCTGATGCGCCAAGTTTGGCAACTGCCCGGCTGGCTGGCTGCCGCCGGTCCGCTACTGGCGCTGGCCAACCCGACCACCGCCGGCCTGTTCCAAACCGCAATGGCTGAGTGCTTGTATCTGCCGCTTTCGATGGCCGCTCTGCTGCTGGCTCACTCGACAGTTTCGACCGGGCCGGCCGGTCAGTCCGGGCGGTGGTTGCCCGGTCGGGCCATTCTGTTCGGGCTGATGGCTGGCGGCGCTTACTTGACCCGCTTGATCGGGATTACGGTCGCGGCCGCGGCCGTCGTCAGTCTGATGCTGGCCCGGCGGTGGAAAGCGGCGGCGGCATCGGCCATCTGCGTGCTGCTGGTCGCAAGCGGCTGGCAGCTCTGGTGCGGCTACGCCACCGCCGCCAACCGCACCAATCCAGCGATCGAAGCGTTTCGCTACGACTTGGACTATTCGGCTTGGCGTCCACGCGATCCGGCCAGCCTCGTCCGGATCGTCCCCCACAATGCCGCCGCTATGGCCTTGGCCCTGCTTACTCAACTTACGCCGATCCCCAACAACTGGCTGACCCGGGCCCCGGGCGGCGGACTGGCCGGTGGCTGGCGCCTCTACTCGCTGATGCTGATCAGCCTGGTACTGGTGGGGGTCGGCCTGGCCGGAACGTGGCAACGCGCCTGGCCGATCCTGCATCTCTACCTGGTGATCTACATCGGGTTGGTGCTGCTCTGGCCGTTCCGTCCATGGCGTTTCCTGCTTCCGATCCTGCCGTTGCTGACCGGGGCGGGGCTGGCCGGGGCGTACCTGGTCGTCGTTCTTTTGGTTGAAGCGATTGCCGGCCGGGACAGCTCGATCTCCCCGCGGCCCCAAAGCGAAGCCACGGGGCCACCCAGCCTCTGGCAATCGAGCGGAACCGGACATGCGGCCGCCATCCGAATAGTCTTTGTAGTGGCCGGCATGCTCGCGTTCCAAAACCTCCGGCCGATCGTGACCGAGCGCGGCCGGCAGTACTTGGAGCAGTCCGAACTTCAGCGCGAGGCCCTGATCGATCTATTGAGGTCGCAGACCCCACCGGATGCCGTGATCTGCTCCCTGGATAACGCTTACCTCCACTTGCGGACCGGGAGAAAGATTGTGCCTTTTGTACCCTATGAATACCCGGTTCCGAGTTTATATCCGCCGGACTTGCCGCTGAGCGAGTGCGGCCACCTGGCTACCCCAGGCCGTCTCTTGGCCGATCTGGAGCACATGCGTACCCGCCTGCCCGGCTATCTGCAAACCGCGCGGGTCGGTTACCTGGTGGCCGATGCGGAAACCGATTCCGGGATCGTGTTCGGCGAGTTCCTGCGAGCCCGGCCGGACTTGTTCCGAGCAGTCCGAACCGCCGGGCGTTACTCGCTTTACCGTGTGACGTCGCGCTGATGACCGCGTAGTCGGATCCCCGCCGAGGTTGCCGCCGTAGAGGAACCGGCGAGCCACCGACAGTGGGTGTTCGGACCCCGAATGCCAGGCCCGCAACTGCCAGTGTCCGGTCCGGGCCCCTCAGCAGCGCAGTAAGCTCCCATACCATAAAGACTTACACTGAGTCGAACTCGCCGGCCGGGGCCCGAAATAACTCTTGACTCGCGGGAGTGGTTAGAGGTAGACTGTGACTCGGAGAGCGAGCAGGAGCTCCGCACCCTGTCGCAGGCTCATTTGTCGGTAACCGTGGCGCCTGGGCGGGCGCCCGAGTAAGTCTTTGTGGAAGCATATGCCCGCGGAAAGAGGAAGCTGCGGGATGGTCCCGGGCTGAACGCGGGCGGTCAGTGTCCTTGAGGAGAAGGAGAAAAGGATGCGAAAGATTGCTGTGTTGGCAGCGCTGGCACTGGTGGTGCCAGCCATGGCAGGCGTGCTGACCGCCGAGCCTGTCGGGAAACTAGCTGGCGGTCACGTGTTGGGTAGCGGTGCCCGTGATTCCTACCTGGTGTACGACAATACGGTGTATCCGTCGGGGTACGGATTCTCGCAGAATCCCGGGGCGTGGATTGGCGACGACCTCCAGTTGGATTATCAGACCGCACCGGAGGGCTACCGGACTCTGAACTCCGTGTCCTGGACGGTGTGGAACGCTTCCACCGCCGGGCCGCTGAACACCTGCGACGTGCAGCTGACGTTCTGGTCGCTTTACGATGGGACCCCCCTGGGCACCATCACCTTTCAGGGCCTGGATCCGTACCTGCCGAGCTACTACTACACGATCTACACTGCTACTGACTTGTGCTCCCTGGGCATCGTGTTGCCGGAGGACGGCTGGATTGGCGTTGCGGCTCGGATCTACAACCTGACCGGAGGCGCCACCAAGGCCGGCCAGATCCTGTACAATCCACCGATCCTCGGCTCCAGTGCCGACATGTTCTACCTGGACAACACCGTCGCCACCCCGCCCGGCACTAACCAGGGCTGGTACTGGTTCGGTGGCAACCCGGTGGCCAACTTCCTGTGGGCCATCGAGGTTTGCCCGGAGCCGGCCTCGCTGGCGCTGCTGGCGCTTGGCGGCCTGATGCTGATTCGTCGGCGTTAGCAACTGTCCGGTGACACTTGCGCTTCCTCCCCCCGGCGGGTCCTCTCACCCCGCCGGGGTTTCTTTTTGCGCCTGCCGCCCCATCCCGAACCTGCTAGGATGTAACAGAGCCTGCGCATGAGCCGCCGGCTCAACCGGGTACGGCGGGCCACCTGCCCGCAAATCCGGTTGGCGGGCGGCGAGCCCGCAGCTCAGGCGTCTCTTGACAGGCGCAAGAAGGTGCTCAACCGCTGGATCGGAATCGCGACGGCATCCCTCATGGTTGCGGCCAATGCAGCCATCGTCTGGCGAGACCTGCTGCCGGAGTGGCTGGCCGGCGACCCACCGCCCTCCGAGCCCCAGCTCCTTTCGCCCGGCGAAAAACGATTCGTCCAGGTCGGAATCTACGACGAACAGGGCCGCCCGGTCGGACGAAGCTGGACCCAGGCCACACGCGTTGGAACGGAGGGTATCGTCACCACCAAGACCGTCACCGTCCTGGAACCCATCGGCCTGCCCGGCGGCCTGAGCACCCCACCGGTCCGAATCGAAACCGCAGTCAGCTATCGCTACAACCAGGCCCGGGTCGACGAACTGGACTTCCGCATGTTCGGCCTGGGAATCCCGATCTTCCTCCACGGTGAGGCGATGGCCACCGGTGAGTTTCCCTTCACCTGGCAAGTCGGCCCCCACCGCGGGAAGGTGATTCTGGATTCTCGGGCGCCGGCGGCGCTGGGCGACGTGATCCGCCCGTTCGATCGACTGGCCGACCTGTACGTCGGCCGTAGCTGGCGGCTGGACCTGCTCGATCCGCTTTCCCACATGCTGCCCAACCTCAAACAGACCGGACTGAGCCTGGAGCCGGTCCTGATCCAGGTAACCGGCAAGGAGAACATCACGCATCAGGGAGTCCCAGTCGAAGCTTTCCGGGTGGAAGGCGGCGGAGCCCGGGCCTGGGTGGCCGCCGACGGCCAGGTACTGCGACAGGAAGTCAACCTGCCGCTGCTCGGCCGCCTAATACTGCTGGATGAACCCTACGATGACCAAGCCCGATGCGACGCGCTGAAGCGAACCCTGGTACCGTCGGAGGTAGACTAAAACTCCGTGTGGCACTGCTCGGCGAGCAGGGCCCGCCCTTGCCGCTCGCAAAGCAGCGGTAAACTGCCTCAGCCATGACCGAAGCTTGCCATCCCGACTCGAACCGCGAAATCACCGTCCGCATCGAGAACCTCACCAAGTCCTTCGGACGGCAGGTAGCGGTCCGCGACCTTTCCTTGCATCTTTACAGGGGGGAGGTGTTCGCATTCCTGGGTCCCAACGGAGCCGGCAAAACCACCACCCTGAAAGCTACTGCCGGCCTGCTGCGACCTGACACCGGGACTGTGACCATCTGCGGCTGCCTGATGCAGCGGGAAGCCCGACAGGCCAAGCAACACCTCGCCTTCGTCCCGGACGTGCCTTTCGTCTACGAAAAGCTCACCGGGCGCGAGTTCATCCGGTTCACTCGCGAGATGTACGGCGTACCGGAGGCGGCAGCCGAGTCACGGCTGGCCGAGCTTGCCCGACGGCTGGCCATGGACGGGTTTCTGGACCAGCTTTGCGAGACCTACAGTCATGGCATGAAGCAGAAGGTCGCCCTGGCCGCGGCCTTGATCCACCAGCCGCGGGTGTTGATCGTGGACGAGCCCATGGTTGGACTCGACCCACGCACTGCCCGAGTCACCCGGGACATCTTCCGCGACCTGGCCCGGGCCGGCGGCACGGTCTTCATGAGCACTCACACCCTGGACGTGGCTGAGCAACTGGCCGACCGGATCGGAATCATCCATCACGGCCGCCTGACCGCCCTGGGCACGCTGGCCGAGCTTCGCACTCAGGCCCAGGTGGACGGCCGCCTGGAGGATGTGTTCCTGCGGCTGACCGAGGCGCCGCCGGATGAGACCGCCCCGGCTTCCTAACCGCCGGCCGGCTATTCCGCACCACCGCCCAATGCCGCCAGTCCGCCCTGTGCAAGATCAGCGGTGGCTGGCTCAGGTCCACGCGGCCCGACCGGGGCTGCTTGCAGCTACGTGGCGGGCGGCTCCACCGGCGCGGTCTCGCCCGCGGTACCGGTGACCCGTTCGACTACCCGGCCGATGGCCTTGCCGACCGCCGCCACACCGGCCGCAGCCGCTTTCTTCACGTCCGGGGGCACCGACCGCTCCAAGCCGTCAACGAACATCCCCGCGGCCTGACCTTGATAGAACGCCGCGGTCATGCGGGCCAGCGCGGCCGGATCGCCCCAGAAGGTCATCTGGGCGTTGGCCAGCGCCTGTCCGAAGGCCTGGGCGGCCGCGATCCGGGCCTCTTTCTCCGCCGCGATCCGGGCCAGCTCCACCTGCAATTCGCGGGCGATCTTCTCAAACCGGGCCTGCCCTTCCAAATCGCGGATTTTCACCGTGACCTGGGCGTCCTGCACCTTCACCTGTTCCTGGGCGACCGTCACCGGAACCATCTGCATGGCTCGCTCGGCCTCAGCTTCCAGCGCCTTGGCCTGCTTGGTCGCCTCGGCCAGCCGGATGCGGGCCAAAGCCTGCTTCTCGGCGGCGATCTGTTCACCTTCGGCCTTCTTGACCTGAGCGTAGGCGGCCACGTCCGCGATCATCTGCTCCTCGATCCGCTGTTGCTCGACTTCGGCCGACTTGGCGATGACCGCCCGGTCCTTCTCGCGCTCGGCGGTGGCTCGGACCTGCACGGTGAGGACCGCCTGCTCGGCCGCCTTGCGAGTCTGCTCGGCGGCCAACTGCTCGGCCTCGGCTGCCGCTCGGCGTTTCTCGGCCTCGGCGATCGCGATCTGCTGTTCTCGCCGGGCCAGCTCGACCGCCCGTTCCCGGGCTACCGCGGCCACCTGGGCCGCCTGCTCACGTTCCTGATCCGCCACCTGCACCGCCTTGTTCTGCTCGACCGTGGCCAGCTTGACCTCGCGTTCCGCCTGCACCCGGGCGATCCCCGCCAGCTTGCTCTGCTGGGCAGCGACCGTGGCGGCCTTCTGCTGGTTCTCGGCATTGGCGATGCTCTTGGCGGCCTCCGCCTCGGCTCGGGCCCGGGCTTCGATGACCTCCTGCTGGGCAACGTACTGGGCGGTCTTGACGTTCTGTTCCTTCACTCGCTGATCAGCCTCGCGTTCGATCGTGTTGCGGGCCACCCGCTGGGCCTGGACCTGCTCGGCGATGGTCCGGGCGCCCTGGGCGTCGAAGACGTTTTCCTCCGGTCGCATGGCGGCCAGCGGAGCCTGATCCAGACTGGAGATGGTCACCGATTCCAAGTACAGCCCGTTGGACTTGAGGTCCTGCTCGACGATTTTCTGGACCGCCTCCGCGAATTCGGCCCGCTTGGCGTTAAGGTCGTAAAGCTTCTGGGTGGCGGCCACGGTGCGCAAGGCGGAAACCAGTTTCTCGAAAATGAGTTGCTGGACCGCCAGCGGATTACTGGAATTGAGTCCCAGCGAGGTGGCCGCCTGAATGATGTCCTCGGGCTCCTTCTTGACCCGCACATAGAACACGGCCTTCACATCGGCCCGCAGGAAGTCCGCGGTAATCAGGGCTTCCGGCCCGGTCCGGTCGACCTCCAGCTTGAAGGTCTTCAGTGAGACCGGGATGACCTCGTGAACCACCGGGATCACGATCGCCCCGCCGTCGATGATGCACTTGCGCCCCCCGACGCCGGTCCGCACGAACGCCTCATCGGCCGAGGTCTTCCGGTACAACCGGGTGATGATCACCAGGATGGAGAACAGCAGCAGCAGGGCCACGCCGAACGCCATCAGGATCATCTGCGACAGTCTGGGCAGCTCCGGCCAGAAGAAGGGACCGATTATCAGGCCAACCCCCACCAGAATTCCGACCAGCATGAAGAACGTGATTGAGCCACGGTTGCGGTTCATTGGCTTTCCTTTCCTTGCACCGGTTCGGCCCGGAAGGTCCGGGTCGACGCATCGTAACTCAGAAGCACTACCCTCGTTCCGGCGGGAATGCTCGGGCTTCCCGGCTTCACCCGGCAGGAAACGTCTCGAAGCGTATCTTGCTGGTCTCGGACGCGGACCACGCCCGAGTTCTCGGTCACCTGATAAAGCACCTGCCCTTCCAGTCCTAAAAGCTGCCGCAGCGGCGTGTGATACGACTCGACTGAGGGGATCAGCCGCGACAGCCCCAGAGCCAGGTGACGGGTCACCACGACCGCGGCGCCCGCCGCGATCGCGATCGCGACCCACGGCGACTTATGTTCCAGCAGGATGTTACTGGCCAGTCCGGCCACGCCCCATACAAAGCAGTAGCTCAGCAGCAGGATCGAGAAAGGGACCTTGCCGATCCCCAGAAGGCCGACCAGAGTTGCCAGCAGGCTGGGATGGACTTCATGCTCGGCACCGCCATGCCCCGCGTCCGGGGTATGTTCCAGCCCCGCGTGGTGTTCCAGGCCCAGACCGTGCTCGGCGGACAGAGCGTGCTCGGCCGACAGATCATGGTCCGCAGACAGGTCTGGCTCGTGCCCGACATCCGCGGCGTGGCCGTGGTCGCCGGCCGACGCCCCGACCGCCAGCATCAACAGATATAGGGTCCCCAGACCGATCGGGACCATAAAAATCAGGTTCTGCCACTCCAGAAGTTGCATCTGGAAATCTCCCAACGCGGCCGGCGGGCTGCCGCCATTCGGAACGGTCAAAACGTGCCGTGTCCTCCCGCAGGCCCATAAGAATTAGAACCCAAAACCCGAGCTGCGCACATTATAAACCCGCTCAATCGTTGGAAAGGCTGGCCCGCGGCAGACAAAAATCCTCCCCGCCCGGGTGGAAATCCGCCCGGCGCGGTAGCTATGCTTCTTCCGACCGTTCCCCCCAGCCAGGCTGGACCCACCTCCGGGAGCGGGCGACTCGCCGCGGATACTTTAGAACCTCGCCGAATGACGCTAACCGGCGTCGGGAAAGGAGCTTGAGATGTACGCAAGAGCTTGGCTGGTTGCAGCGATTCTGGCAGGCGGGATGTCCCTTGCGACGGGAGACCTGATCGAGCAGTTTGCCGGGTTCGACGCCATCTGGGAGGTGGGCGTGTCCGGATTGCAGTCGTCCTATTATGTGGACACCAAAGCCAACCAGTCGGTGTCGGGCCCGACCACTGGCTACTGGCTGCCAGAACTGGGACCAGACCGGGTTACATACCCTTACGGCATCGGCCAGGTTCCCAGCCCGGGCGGCGCGGTGGGGCGAGTATTCGACGAAGCGGTCCTGGGCCTCAAGATCGAGGGCGATAACCTGATTCTGCAACTGGCCGGCGGGCTCAACCCCCTCACCGGGTACTACGACGACGGCTGGAAAACCTGGTACGGACAGGGCGACCTCTTCCTGGACGTGGCCGATAATGCGGGCGTACGCCACTACGCACTGCTCAATGCCTGGGGCCGGCTGCCGGATGGCACGCCGATCACCTTGAACGGCGGGCACTTCAACGCGGCCCGCTCATTCCACCTGACCGGCGGCCCGGAGCGCGGCAGCCTGGAAGGACACTTGATCCGGCTCGGCAGCGACAGTCACGTGACCATCGCCGGCGGCACCGGCGCCTACACTCCCAGCATCGCGCCCCAGGGCCTGGACCTGCGGGTCTTCGCCGCCGGCGGCCTGGACCTGGGACCGGCCAATCTGACCCATATTTCGCTGACCGACTTTGGCCAAACCTGGTATATCCAGCGCTGGACGGTCAGCCTCACGGATCTGGCGACTCAGGGCGGCTTCGAGCTGACGCTCCACGCCTCGCCCAGTTGCGGCAACGATCAGATCGGCGGCCGCTTCGAGATCGTGCCGGAGCCCAGCTCAATCTTGCTGGCCGTCGGCGGCGCCGCGGTCGGGCTGGCCTTCAGGCGCCGAGTCTGACGGCCCGCTTAGTCGCCGTACCAGACGAAAGAAGCGCAGATCACAGCAGCGCCGGACCGGGCGGTCCGGCGCTGCACGCATGATGGGCGGACTCGCAGTTCCGGCGTCCGTGCTGCTCAGTCAGTTTGCGGCAGGCCGCGCGATCGGGTCGGTTTGCAGCCTACGGACACGGATTCGGGCAAGGCTTGGGAGTTTGCTGCATCAGAAGCGCGAACGGGTTGATGTCCGAGAAGGCCGGGTACACGTCGTCACAATTGATATCACCGTTCTTGGGGTTGCAGCCCGGGTAAGTCGACTGCCAGGCGGCGAAGTTCACCTGGTAGACAACGAACGCGTTGATGTCCCCGAAGCTGATTGTTCCGTCGCCGTTCATATCCCCGATGCAGACCTCCTGGCCGACTGTGAACGTAAGCACGGCGCCGCTCAGGTCAACGGTCGCCTGGCTGACTTGCGACATCTGCGGCGGCGTGCCGACCGAAGTCAGGACATTGGCTACCGCGTTCTCCAGCCGGAAGGTGTAGGTACCCTCGACACTGGGGGCGACGAACGAGCCGGACAGGATCGCCTGCGGCCCGGACTGGCCGATGCCGGACTCTACTATCGGGTCGGTCCCAATAACGGAGCCAGCCTGGCCGAAAGTGTTCTGGCCGCCGCCGATCTGGATCAGGTTTTTCTGGCCGGCGGTGCCGCGTTGCACGCCGATGTAGCCGGAGGGGGCTCCGTTCTCGCCCGGATTAGAGATACCGGCCGGCCGATTGAACCCGGACATGATGGCCGGGATCGAAGCGGCGTCCCCGGGCGGAATGTCGAACAGGGCCGGATTGTTCAAATCCTGCACCAGATCGCAGGCGATCAGCGCCAGGCCGTAGTTGTCGCCGGTGGAGACGGTCACCTGGATGGTCCAGTTGACGGTGGAGCCGGGCGGCACAGTCTGGCCGGCCGAAGGCGAGGTCAAAGTCAGACTCACGGTGCCGGTCGCCAGGGCCAAGCCAGAGCAGGTCAGGCCGACGATCACGAAAGAGACCAATCGGACGAGCATGTTCACACCTCCGTTCCGTCACGGGCCGGTCATTCGCGGCGCGAAGTAGTTGAAATCGACCATGTCCACATCGTTATCGCCATCCGAGTCGAAGACGATGCCGTTCCATCGTTGCGGTCCCCCGCTGCCGGAGTAGGCTCGCTGGAACTGGGCGAAGTCGAGCAGGTCTTCGTCGTCGTCCGCGTCCGCATCTGCCCCGTTGAACTTGTTTAGTATAACCGCCTCGCAGGCATCGAAGTAGACACGTCCGCTGGTCGCCAGGCCTTTTTCGATGATGTTCACGAACCGGCCGATAGCGTTGGATCCGCTGGGCATAGTGTAATCAATATATAGGGGAATCCAAGTGTTTTTGGGGCTGCTGGCGTAAATCGTGTTGGTAGCGCCACCTATGTCGATGTTTTCCGGCACGTTGCCGTACCGCCACTCGACCTTCACGCCGGCGGCGCCGGTACCGGTCAGCGGATTGCTACTGGGCGTGTACAGGTAAGCCCGGATAAAGAGGGTCTCGCCGGGCGTAACCGCCACCTCCTGGTAAATCCCAGTGAAAGACGGGCCGGTGGACTTGGCTGTGCACACACCCTGGTAGGCTGGGACGGCAAAGCAGCTCTTGCGGGTGGTCGCCGTGTCGCTGCCGAACTCGGTCCAGTTGGTAATCCCGTTGGCTCCGCCCGGCCCGGTCTCAAAGCTGGCGTTGAGCAACTGATTGACGCCGGGCTGGCTGCCGCGCTCCGCCCAGGCCGCGTCGAAATGCACCTCCCCGGTGGTCTGGGGATTGCCGCCGAAAATGCACACCACCCTGGCGACTGTAATTCCCGGCGGAACGGTTGTGTTCAAGGCCACCTGGACCCAAGTGTTTTTGGGCTGGTTGGCGTTAAAAGCAAGATTTTCCTCCGGCGGCGGCACGACCCCATTGGGCGAGAATTCCAGCTTGATCCCGGCTCGCGAATTCTCCGTGAGCGGATCGCTGCTGGGAATCCAAGCCCAGGCTTTAAGGTAGACATGGTCACCCGCATTCAGGACAGTCATGTTCTGGAACAAGCCGGAGTATGCACTGGTCGTGCCCAGTTTCACACTGTAAATGCCGTCTTTGGCGAAATCGTCAGACTGCTCTTGGTCGTTGAACCCGATCCAATCGTCGATGCCGAACGGGCTCTGCTCGCTCAGCCCGGCCGTTTCGAAATCCCCATTGAGGAGCTCGTTGGGCCCTCCGTTGACCGTGAGCCGGCAATCATCCCAGTAGGCCGAACCGCCGGCCGAGCCGTTCCAGGTCCACACGCAGGTCATGCGAGCATAGGCGGTCTGAGCCGGGGCGGCGATCGGCCCGACCGATGCGAAAATCCAGGTGTCAGCAGGTGAACTCGCGTTCAGCACCGCCACCGGGTAGAAGCCGGCCTGCTGGTTGTTGGCCTTATAGAACTCAAGGATGATCCAGGCCTGGGCGTCGCCCGAGAGCTTGTCGGTAGACCGGGTATACAAGCTGGCGCTGATGTACACGTAATCCCCCGGGAGCACGGGAACGTCCTGATAAGCCCCTACCTGCGGGTCGCTGGAGAAGGCCTTCAGGGCGTGCCCCTCGCCGCTGGGGACCAGATTCGCCTCATCGGAGCGTTCCACGGTCGGGCCGAACCGCACCCAACCGGCGGGCACATGCGGGTCTTCGCTGATCGGCCCAGGCCCGAACTCCAAGCTCCCGTTAAACAGAATGCTCTGCCGCGCCAGTAGCGCGGTTGGTGCGACCAGGGCCAGTAGCAGGCCGGCCGCGGCTACAGCTCGCAACTTCATACGCGGGTTCCTCCTATCAACAGCTTCCTCTCGTGCCCCCAGAGCCAACTTGCCATGGATGCCTCATCAAGACCGCAACGCACCCAATAGCTTGACTGCTCGCTCACCTCGCGTTTGATACTGGTGCCGGACCTCCAAGTCCGGCGGTCTTGTTTACGCGGGGCTAAATCCGGCCGTGGCCGTAACTTGCAGCGACCTGGCGGCTCCGGGCCCGCGGGACCGGTGGCTCTACGGCGGCAGGGCGTCAAACCCCTTCCGGGTCAGTCCCCAGGCATAAAACGGGCGGTTGCGATACGGATCGAAGTCGCGAGCCGTGTGTCCAGGCACGTAGGTCGGCGGGGAAGCCAATGGATCGAGGTAACGTGCTCGCGGCAGCCGCTCCACGTGGCCATCCAGAAAACCGGCCTGAATAGCCCCGTTGTGTCGCGGGACCAGCAGTTCCCATTTCGCGTCGCAGATCACCACCGCGTATTGCGGGAAGGGTATCTTGTTGATCAGGCCACCGCTGATTTGGGGTATCTCCTCGCTGCCGCTGCTGGCGCCCCAGCTCCAATCGTTGAACCAGTATTCGGTGTACAGAACGTCGATAGTTTCGCCTGGCCAGTTGAACGGGTTGATGTCCGGCCACCATCCGCGCTGATAGGCTCGGATGAACATGTCGTCCGCCTTGCGCACCACGTAGTAGCTGGCCCACTGGTCGTCGGAAGTATAGCTCTTGACCGAGTTCTCGCCGCTGGCCGTCGGGCACCGGTAGATCCTCAGGTCCTTGAGATAGGGCCACAGGAGAAAGATCTGGTGATACTGATAGAAGGGTGCGTTGGTGGGCTCCCCGCTGCCCTGATCCGTCCCCAGAATGTAGGGCAGCCGGTACTGGTTGTCATCCGCGTAATAGGTGGTGGCCAACGCTAGCTGGTGCAGGTTCGACCGGCAAGTTGCCTCCTTGGCGTAGCCTCGCGCCTTGCCGAGGGCCGGCAAAAGGATCGAGACCAGCAGGGCGATGATCGCCACCACTACCAGCACTTCGATCAGCGTGAATCCGCCGCACTTCCGTTCTGGCAACCGTCGCGCTGTCATCCGAGGTTCCATCCTCACCCGCCGGCCGGGGCACGCGTTGCCGCCGTCATCTCGCACATTCTGACCGTCGACATCGCGTGCCCTTGCGGCTCTGCTACAGCAATGCGGGTCGGCGTTGTCCCACGGTTTGGGTTTCTGCCATCCTGCCCTTGGATTACGCTGTGGGGCGGACGGGCCCTGTCGCCGCGCCGCCCGGTTCGTCAACGTCTCCGGAGTAACAAGGCCAAACCGAGCAGCGCCAAACTGGCCGGCTCGGGGATGTAGTACATGTTGCCAAACTCCACCCGGCCCCAGTTGTCCGGGTTGCCGATCTGGATCTGCGGCTGGAAGTAGCCGCCGACCCGGGCATCGTTTAGGATGCCCCAGAAGCCCCATTCCGGCTCGTTGGGGTTGCCCTGGTCAAAGGCCAGCGGACCACTGGAATAGGGGATCCCGTTCTTGATCACGATGTACTCGATCGTGCCGGGGTCCTCCTGCGTCAGGCTGTGCGGGTCGTAGATCACGCCCAGCCGGATGGTCTCGCCCTTCACGTAGTTCACCGGCGGCACATGATTGTTGAAGGAGTAGAACGGCAGCCGGCCTCCGAAGGCCGCGATCTCGCCGTTCCCGGTGATGGCGGTAAACACCCCGCCGACATCCTTGTCCCACCAGGGGCCGATGTTGATCCCGCCTTCGGAGTTGGCTGGCCCGGTCAGGGTGACATCGGTGAAGAAGGCGAAGCCGTCGGCATTGTTGAACACCGCGTCGGTGAAGCCGTTCTCCGAGAGCCGGAACATGTGCCGATTGGCCCACTCTCCGCCCCCGCCATCCCCATCCAGCACCGCATCCTGGATCCACAAATAGCTGGGGTAGCTCTTTCCAAAAGTCACTACCGAGTTCGAGTCGTCGTTGAAAACCCTCAGATGTATTACGGCATCAGTGATAACTGGCGATGCCGAGGCGCCGACGCTAAGACCACCCAAGCCGGCCGCCAGGCACGCCGTCCCTACTATCCTCAGCGACTTCCTCCTCATTCTGGTTTTCCTCCGCTTTCCAGCTCGCGATCTGCTGCCCGACCGGAGCACGGGCACACCGCGCGCCCGTAACCCCTCCGTGCCGGGCCAATCCGGCACTCAAACCGCCTAGAGTATAGCACGAGGTTTTCGGCCTTGCAAGCGCTTTCACAAACCCTTATCCTCATTAGTGGAAAGATGTTCGCCGCCGGCGACCGACCCGCGGCCAGCCCGAGCCGCTGTCGTGTGTAACATGCTACACCATAACTACTTAGCATTATCGACCACGTTCCCCGCGAGGGAAAGAATCAGCGGCCCGATGCCACGCCGGACCGGCCGGCGCCCGAAGATCAACCAGTGACGGCCATGGAGTCGCGCAAGTCCACAGCGAGCTTCTTGTGGGGGGCCGCCACCTCCGCTTTTCAGATCGAAGGTGCGCCGAGTGCGGACGGCAAAGGTCCGAGTATCTGGGACCAGTTTTGTGCCATGCCCGGCAAGACTGCTGAGGGTTTGGCCGGGCTGGAAGCCTGCGACCACTATCACCGCTACCGGGAAGACGTTGAGATCATGCGTCGGCTGGATTTGCCCGCTTACCGGTTCAGCATCAGTTGGCCACGGGTGATTCCGCAGGGGCGCGGGGCGGAGAACCCATCCGGTTGGGATTTCTATGACCGCTTGACCGACTGCCTATGTGCGGCCGGAATCGAGCCGGTGGCCACCCTCTTTCACTGGGATTTGCCGGCGGCACTGCAAACCGAGCTGGGAGGCTCGGCGCATCCCGACTTGCCGCTGATTTTCGCCGACTATGCCGAGGCGGCTTTTCGACGGCTGGGGGACCGGGTGCGTTACTGGCTGACGATCAACGAGCCCTGGTGCATCGTGGAGCTGGGACATGTGCGTGGCTGCCATGCTCCAGGGGTCAAAGATCGGGCGGTCGGCTATGTGGTCGCTCACAATCTCATCCGGGCCCATGGCCATGCGGTCGCCCGGTATCGGGTGGTACGCCGTCGGCCGGGAGCGATAAGTTTAGCACTAAACGGGCCTTACAGCTTTCCGGCTTCCGAATCGTCGCTCGATCGGATTGCGGCCCAGCGGGCCATGGAAGCCTGCTTGGGCTGGTTCGGCGACCCCTGCTTTTTCGGGGACTATCCCGCAGTCATGCGCGAGCGACTGGGCGGCGAGCTGCCGTCTTTCAGTCAGCAGGACGCCAGTTTGCTGACCGGATCGATGGACTTTATCGCCCTCAACTATTACACGGCCAACCTGGTGCGTCATGCCCCCGGCGGAGACCGGTTGCAGCTCCTGGAACTGGAACTGCCGCAGGCCAAACGAACCAGTACGGGCTGGTCGATCTGTCCGGACGGACTTTATCAGATGCTGAGTTGGCTGAGCCGGAGGTACGGCGGGCTGCCGATCTGGGTGACCGAGAACGGGGCCGCGTTTGATGATTGCCCGGACGAGAGCGGCCAAGTAAACGACGCGGATCGCGTCGCCTATCTGCGGGAGCATATCGCGGCCGTCGACCGTGCGATTGCCGCCGGAATCAACGTGCAGGGTTACTTCGTATGGTCGCTGCTGGACAACCTGGAATGGGCCGAGGGATTCTCCAAGCGATTCGGCCTGGTGCGTTGCGATTTCCGGAGTCAGCGCCGTACCATCAAGAGGAGTGGCCACTGGTACGCCGAGCTGATCGCCAAGCGTTGCCGGACGCCATTGCGGCAAGAGCAGGCCGGCTTGCACCCGGAGGGTAACCGATGAGCAGACAGGGACTCGGCGTTTTCCGCAGCGTGGTCGTAGGGGCGTTGTGCCTGGCGGCCGGCCCGCAGGCCCCGGCGGCCGCGGAGACCATCTTCCAGATAACCAGTTTCGCAAGCCCGCCCTGGTCACTGACCTACTACCAGGGGTTCTCCGGCACGGTGGGCGTCACGACGGTCTGGCCGGCAGAGATGGGCTGGCAAGGCGACCAGATCGACATCGCCTTCGACCTGCTCAGCAGTCCGCCCGCGGACGCGCGACATTACTGCTTCCGGATGGTCGTAAATCAGCACTTCACCCAGTCGTTCGATCTGACGCTTTCGGCCGGTCCGACTCTGGATGCCCTGGTGCAGGCGCACGTGGAATACATGGATACCGCTCGGGTGTACATGGCTACCATCCCGGTGGACCGGTTTGTAGTGGGCCAGACCAATTACATTCGCATCAAGGGCCTGGGGGTTCTGGTGGGGCCTGGGCAGCCGTCGGGCATTCAATGGAACAAATGGACGCTGAGCCGGGTTGACGCGCCCGGGGACGTGCCGGCCCTGCGGGCGGACCAGTTGCAGCGGTTGACCAACTACGTTCTGGACGCGATTTGCGGCTCCGGCCTGGTCCGCGATGCCCTGCCCTACCATCCGTCGGATCCGCCCTATCATCCGGCCACTCCGGATGCCGCCGGCTTTGCCCTGCTGGCGATCTGCGCTGCCGATGAACTGGGGCTGGTTTACTACGGCGATGTGGCTGCGGAATGGATTCTGTCGGCCTACGCCGGCCATACGTCCGGGGTGAATCCGGACCGGAACGTCAAGGGGCACTGGTGGCACTGGCTGGACGTCGAGACCGGCGGCAAGGCCGCCGGGTGGAACGACGGATACACCACCATCGGCTCGGCCCTGCTGGTGGCCGGGGCTCTGTTTGCCAAGAACCATTTCCACGATCAGCCGACCATCGCGGCCCTGGCCGACGAGCTGTACGCCACTACCGATTTCGACGCCGCCATCCATCCGGCCCTGGACGGACGGGTGTATCTGGCGATGGATGCCCAGGGCGGCGAACTTTATGGCTCGGTCAGACCGTGGAACGAGTACATGCTGATCGTCAGCCTGGCACTGCGCCAGCCGAACTGCCAGCGGGCGCCCGTGGTGGCGCCGCTGTGGCTGAATGCCGCCAATGTGCCGCACATTTCATTCCAGGGCATTCCGACCCTGACCGACAACCCGGGGGCCTTCGCACCGGCCTTTTGGGTCCACCAGAGCCACTTCTTCAACCCGGACTTCGCCACCGATCCGGCTTTCGAGAGCTACTTCCGCAATCACCAGCGGGCGGACCGGCTTTACTGTGCCATGAATCTGGGGCAGGCGTATCGCTACGGACTGACCGCCGGCGTCGATCCGACCGGGTATTTCGCCGACCGGATCTATAACCACCACAATGTCTTCGCACCTGAGGCCGTTCTGGCCTGGGGCGACGTCGATACCATGCTGGAGTTCGCGCACGATCAGCCGCCGGGCAGTGACCCGCGTTTCCGCTACGGCCTGACGCGGGTCTCTTCCACCTTGCCGAGCTGGGTGCCGTCAGATGCCGCGCTGGTGGACCACGTATTTCTGATGCTGGGCCTGATGGAGAGTATCAAGCCGTTGTTCTTCAAGCAGCGGATGCCGTTCCAGGTCGACGCGGACCTGGACGGCATCCGCTGCTTGAAGAACAACGGCTTGATAC
>CAYZXK010000196.1:0-6709 GCA_964482395.1 uncultured Planctomycetales bacterium
GGGTAGATGGCGGGGGCGGACCGGGAGGCCTGGTCAGGCGAATCAGCGGCCGCAGTCCGCTCCTGGGCCTCCAGCAGCTCGAGGTCGGCCTTCCGCGGCAGATGGGCCCCCAGCAGCGGAACCAGCACGCCGGGCAGAGACCAGACTAGCTGGATCAGCCGCACCGCCAGGGCTAAAGCCACCGCCTGAGAAGCATCGTTTGGCAGGCCGGCCCGAGTGAAAAACTGGACATAAGCGGCTTCCAGGACGCCGAAGGCCTGGGGCGGCGTGATTGGGATGGCCGCGATCAGGAAGCCGATCGACACATAGATGAAGTAGTAGGAGACATCCCCTTTCATCCCCAGAGCCCGGGCCACGATCACCGCACTGACCATCACGATGGCCTGAAGGACCACGGTCATCAGCAGCGACACGAGCACCAGGAGCTTATGGTGCCGCATAGCGACCGTGGCCCGACCGACCCGCAGGAGCTGCTCGCCCATCGGCAACCGAGCCGCCAGGTCCCGCAGCCGCAGGGCCTCCCGGATCCGCCGGCTGAATACCACGATCGATCCGGCGGCCAGAACGCCACAGATAATTGCCAGCGAGAGGATCAGCCTGGCGAATTGCCCGGGCTGGCGGGTCAGGAGAATCGCGCTGCCGGCCAGCAGCACCAGACCGAACAGCCCGATGGCCCGGTCCAGAAAGACCGTAGTGACCGCCTCGGTTTTCAGGTGCGTATAGCGGGTCAGATAGTAGGCTTTGATCAGGTCGCCGCCGGTGGTTCCCGGCAGGGCGAAATTGAAGAAGTTCCCCACGAAGGTCAGCTTGGTGGCAACCCAGAACGAGAGCCGAACCCCCTGAACGGCCAACATGACCACCAGCCGGCCGCACTGGAGAACCACCACCGGCAGGAAGATCACGATGGACCAGAGCACCCCCAGCTTATCGGCTCTGGTAACCACGGAGGCGATCCCCAGCTCCAGCTCGGGCAACTCCTGGTCGTCGATCCGGACATACTGCACCTGGTCCGGCCCGACGCGCTCCGGCCGACCATCACGGAGGATGAGAAACTCACCGGCCTGGCGATCCAACACTCGGACCCAGCAACCGTCAGGCTGTCGCAGCCGGATGTGATCGTACCAGGGCACCTTCTGGACCAGGTAAACGATGGCCGCCACGCACAGACCGTAGCGGAGGAGCGGCAGCAGCCAGCGCAACCAGGGATTACTCATTCCGGCTGAACCTCGTACACCCCGAGGTCGGCATCGGCCAGTCCGCGGGGAAAGGGCACCGGTCGCAACCCGGCCGCGGCCAGCGACCCAACCCACTCCCGCGTCACCAGTGGATGAAAGCCGCTGGTCCGCCTGAGCCGGTCGATCTCAGCCCAGCAAAATACCACATGCGATACGTTCCGGGTACGCAGCCAGGCTACGCATTGCTCTGGGCCAGCCTGACGGGCGTACTCCAGCCACGGGTCGCGGCTGTATACCACCGTATAATGCACCCGCGGCCGCAGGTAGAACACCCGGGCCTCGCCCACCAGCCACACCCGGGCATCCGGGCTGAGCATGCGATTCAGCGGCAGTTCGTCCGGGATCCGCTCGGTCGCACCGACCAGGGCGCGCAGCGGAGTGCCGAAGCGGCTCCACCAGGCATTCTCAGCGTGCAAGAGTTTGGCCAGAACCGCGTTGCCACCCAGGGCCCCGCCAAGAGCGACGCAGGCCACCAAGACCGTCCAGCTTCGGCGTAGCCGCGGATCGACCGCCCGGCCCGCCAGCAACGAAAGGGGGACCACGATCGGGACTGCGAAGCGACCCGGCATATGGGTAAAGGCCGCCCAGGCCGCCACAATCAGCGCGGCCCACAACAGCAAAGCGACCGCCACCCGGTCCGTCCTCCGCAGAAAGCCCATCAACGCGAGAATTACCAGGCCCGGGCCCAGCATGCAGGATCCTAGAAGCTCCCGCCCGGTCAGGCGAAGACGAAGCAGCAACCGGCGGCCAGCAGTGGTCGAGCTACCGCCGCCCGAGTCAGACTGATCCGGCAAGCTGTGATCGTCAGACCATTGGGCCGCCTGCTCGCGGCTCCAGGCTGACCCGCCAAACCATTCGTAAGCGAAGGGATAGACCGGGTTGCCGGTGAAGGCCGCGTTGCGAATCAGCCAGGGGCTCATTGCCAGTCCAGCCCCGGCGATGAAGCAAGCGATTGGGCGTAGGCGGGCGGCGACTGAACCGGGCATAGTGCACAGCCAGGCTGTGGCCAGGGTGGCGCCCACCAGCACGGCCCCCGTGTACTTGCAACCCGCAGCCAGCCCGGCGCACAGGCCCGCGGCCAGCCCGGTCCGCCAGCCGGCGGGAATCGAGGTCGAACCACCCGCCGCGCTAGCCTTGGGGTGAGGTGCAAGCTGGTCGACAATCAGGCCGGCTGCGACGGCCGCGAAAAACAGCATCCCCAGCTCGACGTACGCCAAGCACCCCAGATACGCCAGCCAAGGTACCGACCCGGCCACCGCGGCCACGAATCGGCGTGGCCAGCCGGCCGGGGTCCAAGCAGCCAGCGCCACCACAGTCAGCACGGCACAACCCGCATGGAGTAACTGAGCCGGTATGGCCGCCGCCAGCGGACTGCCCACCAAGTGCATCAGCAGCAGGTAAAGCACCTCCATCTGCTGGGGGAACGAGGCATAAGCGTTGTGCGGGAGAAATGTTATCCGTCGCAGGTCGAAATACTCGCGGGGGACCTGGAGATGGTATTCGAGCACGTCGTAGCCGTGGGCTTCGGCAGTCCAGAGGATTCCGGGCGGCAAACTGGCCCCGAACAGCAGGACGGTCAGCGGCCAGGCCAGGACCAGCCGCACGCCGATTCCAGCCAGAATGGGCATCACCCGGCGGCCCGTGACGCAAGCGCCGCCAGCGGCGGTCGACGAGGCGGGGTCGGGCCCCGGGCAGCCGAGCTCCGGTCTGACCGGCCGTACAGCACCGCCGCCGGCAGCCGACCGGCAGAGTCCAAGGCAACCCAGCGCCCAGCCAGCAACCGTGAGCCCCCACGCGGCCGCCCCGGACAACCAGCCCGCCACGCCCAGGACCAGCACGCCGACGGCCAGCACGCCCAGCCCCAGCGCGACGGCGATGCAAACCAGTTGAGTCATCGGGCGACGGTGCAGGCCAAGCCAGATTGCTGGCCAGCTCCCCCAGCCCCAGGCTGAAACGAGGGCCGCCAAGGCCAACGGTCCATCAGCCAGCAGGACCAGCCAGGCTGCGGGCGCCAAAGCGGTCAGGAGGGCGCCGCCGGCGGCAAGTAGGACCAGGATCGGGAGAGCGGACCAGATCCGGCTGGGGATTGAAGTTGTAGCGGACAGCGTCACACGGGCTCCGCAGCGATCCGGCGGCGGGCAGGCGACTCATTCGTGTCGCAGAGCGTCGACCGGATCGAGCCGGCTGGCTTTGAAGGCCGGATACAAGCCGCTGACCACGCCGACCGCGACCGCGGTGCCCAGGGAAGCGAGCACCACGGTCGCGTTGATCTCGGTCTTGAAATTCATGTACCTGAGGACCTTTTCCATCACGTCGGCGAACATGGTGCCCAATAGCAGGCCGAGGGCTCCGCCGAGCAGGCTGATGACCAGGGCCTCGATCAAGAACTGAAGCAGGATGTCGCCGCGTCGGGCCCCGACCGCCATCCGAACGCCGATCTCGCGAGTCCGCTCGGTCACCGATACCAGCATGATGTTCATGATGCCGATTCCACCGACCAGCAGGCTGATGCCGGCGATGCTGTAGAAGACGACCTTGAAAACCAGCATGACCTGATTGACCTGTTGCAGAGCCTCCTCCTGGTTGAAGATGCGAAAGTCGTCGGGTTGACCCGGCCGGATGTGGTGAGAGCGGCGCAAAGCCCGCTGGAGCTGTTTCTGAAGCTCCTCAAGCTGGTCGGTGTGCTTGGCCGCGATAGTCAGCCGATTGAGCCACTTGCGGTTGAAGTAGCGCTTCAGCCCGGCCTGAATCGGAATGTAGACGGTCTCGTCGGCGTTCATGAAACCCAGGCTGCCGCGCTTGGCCAGAACGCCCACCACGCGATAACCCGCACCGCCCACCTTCACGATCTGCCCGATCGGGTCGGCCCCGCCGAAAAGCTGGTCGGCAATCTTGGCCCCCAGTAAAGCGACCGAGGCGTCCGGGCTCTCGGACTCGGCCTTGGTGAAGATCCGTCCGTAGTCCGGCTTGAAATCGTGGACATCGAAGTAAGCCGGCGAGGTGGCCAGAATGGTGGCCTCGACCGACTTCTGGAAACGCTTGACCGTGGTGCTGCCGATGGCTTCCGGGGCGATCCGCTCGATCTGATCGGGCAGCTCGCGCATCAAAAAGTCGATATCCTCCAGCACCAGAGTCTGAGCCGTCCCCACCACCCGGTTTTCAACCCGGGCGGCCTCCGGAAAGACGAACAGCACGTTGGCCCCCAGCGATTTGAAACGCTTGAAGATGTCGTTGGAGGCCCCTTCCAGGATGGACATGCAGGCCACCACCGAGGAGACGCCGATCAGGACGCCGAGCGTGGCCAGCAGCGAGCGCAGAAAATGCGAATCCAGACTGCGCAGCGAGGTGATCAGGAGCCGCAAGTAGAACATCTGCCACGCTCGTCCAGTCTACCGGGCCACCGTTCGGCGAACGGCCAGCCCGGCCGCCCGGCTCAGCAGCAGCGCAATGACGCTTTCCAGGCCGAGCAGGCCGCAACCGGCCGCCAGCGGCTGCCGGCGACCGGGCAGAGCGTCGAAGGCCGGCCGGCCGGTCGGCCCGTTCCGTTCGGCACGCAAGGTGTCGGCCATCTGCTTGGCGGCCGCTTCCCCGGCGGTGGTCCCGATAACTTCCTCCAGCGTCTGGAACGGCGTGCCGAGGACCGCAGCGACTCCGATGCCGTTGGGCTGATTGCTTGCCTCAAGCTGGACTACCGCCCGCAGCACCAGTGGCTTGCCGACCACCGCCTGGTAGGGGTAGTCAATGACCAGGTTCGGGAAGACCAGGACCTGAAAGACGCGCAGGTTGGGGTCGGTCTCAGCCAGGTCGTTTTCCAGGATGCCGGCCGTGGGCAGGTCGCCGGCCACATCGCTGATCACCTGGAAGTTCGGGCCGCCCGCAAGGGACAGCTTTCCGAAGAAGACCTGCCGTGGGTCCCGGCCCTCCATCTCCGCAGTGATGGTGACCGTCACGCCGACGTTTACGCCAGTGAGGTCCTCGATCGTCCGGGCCGCGAAAAGAGCCAGGGCGCCATCCAAATACACCCGGCCGCGCAGCCGGACGGTCGAGCCAGACGGCCGGCCACCGACCTCCGCCGAGTCGAAACGGACAGTGCGGACCTCCTCTATGCTGGCCATAGCGGCATAAGAAGTGTCCGGTCCGAGGCTGTTCAAGGCCAGGCTCATGGCGAACTCTTCAGGATTCGGGCCGGGTAGGGTGCGGGGGTCGGCGAACTGGGCCGCGACTGAGCCGGCCGCAAGCTGGTCGACCTGGGTGAGCCGGGCCAGAACCTGCAACGGCAAGGCTCCCGCGGTCGGGGAGAACTGATCCTCGGCCTGGTCGATGCGGGTCGCCTGCCCGTAGTTGAACTCTTGAATGAATGCGGAGACCGAGGCGGCCAAAGAGGTGATCTCGGCCCAGGCCAGACCGGTCGAGCAAGCCGCCGCCATGATGCTCAGCAATGCTACCGACCGGCACCGGGGCAACATAGCGGTCTCCAAAGACCGGATCCGAACGGCTGCCGCAGGGTCACGGCCGGCAGGTCGACCCGGAACGAGCGTCAGCATAGACCGGCTGGCGCCGGCCGACAACCGTCGGCCGCACGTGCCGGCCAAACGCCGGTCGCAACCGGGGGCCGGTAGCTATTGAGCCTCCCAGGTTGCCCAGCTCGGCTGGCGCTTCTCCAGGAAGGCGGTGGTGCCCTCCCGGGCGTCCGAGCAACTGAAGCACTTGCCGAACTCCGCGATCTCATCCCGCTGGAGCAAAGCTCGCTTGACCCGGGTGATGGCCGCGGGCGAGCCCGGGGCCAGCATCTTGAACCAGCGTTGCAAGGCGGCGTCCAGGTCGGCGGCCGACGGCACCACCTCGTCCACCAGTCCGATGCGAAGGGCCTCCTCGGCCGGGATGGCCTCCCCGGAGAAAAGCAGCCGCCGCGCCTGACCCAGCCCGACATAGCGCGTGATGCGCTGGGTGCCGCCCCAGCCGGGGATCAGTCCCAGCCGGGTCTCCGGCTGACCGATCCGGGCGTCCTTGACGATCAGCCGGAAATCGCAGGCCATGGCCAGTTCGCAGCCGCCGCCCATGGCGTGTCCGTTCATGGCCGCGAAGGTGATCTGCGGCAGAGCTTCGATGGCATTAAAGACGTTGTGTCCATTGGTGGCGAAGGCCCGGCCCTGATCCTCGGTGAAATGGCGCATCTCGCTGATGTCGGCGCCGGCCAGGAAGACCCGACCCTCGCCGCGAAAGACGACAAAGCGGACCCGCGGGTCGGCCGCGACCTTCTCGACCACCGTGCCGAGCGTGCCGATTACCCGGCTGGAGAAGATGTTGACGCCGGCCGCCGGAACGAAGCGGATCGTGGCAACCTGCCCTTCTTTGCTGAGGTGCACTTCGGTCTGGGATTTCTCGTCGGCCATGTTGATCACCTACTTCTGCGTGTAATCGAAGAAGCCTTTGCCGGACTTACGGCCCAGCAGACCGGCCCGCACCATGGTTCG
>CAYZXK010000197.1:0-2712 GCA_964482395.1 uncultured Planctomycetales bacterium
GTAACTGGCGTCCGCTCCAAATCCGCCGCTACGATCCTCATGGGCGTGTCCTCCTTGTCTGTTAATTCAATATGGGCCAGAGGATACGCCCTTCCTACGCCTCGGCAACGAGATTACACACGAAAGGATACGCCACCCGGGATACACGACCGGCAGACGCGCCGACCGGCGCCCTGCGAAACTTATAGCCTCCGACCGGTCGGGCGCGAAGTGGGCCCGTCAACGCCCCCCCACATCAGCGCCCGGCACTCAGGTCCGGCGGTACGTAGACCCACGCCGCACGCCGACCCAGCCTCGGAACCCCAGCCTGGTGGTGGCTGTCAGCCCGGCATGGGGCAGGTCGGGGCGGTCGGCTGCCCACAGTCGGCCCGGTGCGGCCGACATTGTCGCTTGAGGCTCAAGTCGGCATACCCGCCGACCAGATCGCTGAATTCGAAGCGGCCGCCCGGTGCGACCCGCAGCAGGAACTGGCCATGCGGCAAGGCCAGAATCTTCATCTGCATCGCCTCCGCGAAGTGCACCGCGTACGGAAAAACCAGGGTGGGCTCGTATCCCGGGCCGTGCTGCCAGATGGACGGGTTGAAGTCGTCGCCGCCGATCCAGCCGCCGCTGCAGACTTTGGGCATAGTGCAGATCAGGTCGATTGTGATCCCGCGCAATGTGTGGTCGCCGTCGATGTAGCAGAAATCCAGGGCTGCGTCCGGGATACGTTGGATGACCTCCAGCGTCGTGCCTTTCAAGATGCGCACCCGCTCGCGATACGGCGCGATCTGCTCCAGGGTTCGTGCATAGTGTTGTTGCTGGAGCTGGTCGGTGGTGTTGCAGGGCTTATCCCAGTTGGGCAGGTGGCGCCAGGGGTCGACCAGATAGTATTCCCTGATGGCGGGACATTCGGCCAAAAGGTAGGCGGCCAGATCGCCCCGGTGCACGCCGATCTCCGCGACCACTTCCGCGCGAATGTCATTCAGAAAACCGGCCCACAGAGTGAACCGCGTTTCGGCCCCCAGCAGGCGTTGCACAACGCCGGGTGATGGAGCATTGTCCATGGCCATGATCCTTGGCAGGTCCGGTGGCCGACAGCCACCGGCCCAACTGGGCCGACCAGAGCCGGCGTCCCCGCCGGCCGCTATGCCCCCTGATGGACCGAGTGCGAAACCACCTCCAGCTTCGGGTTGGATGGCCAGCCGGACAGATGGATTTCGCACCGGCCCTCCAGCAGGGCCACCAGTCGTCGACCGATGAACTCGTCTCGCCAGCCGCGCAACAGGACCGGTCGTTGGTTCAGTCGTCCGGTCAGATAATCCAGCACCTCTCGCAGTCGCTGCGTTCCGCCCAGGAGGTTCCGGCTCAGCCGCTCCTCGAAGCAGATGGCCTGCGTGATAGCCGAAAGCAGGTCCAGAGTCGCGCCGGTCATGGGGGTATCTTCGCGACGTTGCGACGGCTCGGGCCACTGTTCTTTTGGGGTCTTGGCGGCCTGGGCGATCACGCTCAGCAGCTCGCTAATCACCTTGCGGTTGCGGGCCTGGGGAAAACCGCGGAGGACCTCCAGGTCGGCTTCCCGCTGCGGACGACGACGGGCGATTTCGACCAGAACGTCATCTCGCATCATGGCTCGCAGCGGCCGGTTTCGGGATTGAGCCCACTGGTCCCGCCACTCCACCAGCCGTTGAAGGACCAACAGTCCCAGTCCATCCAGCTTGCGGCTGCCTTTCAGTCGCAAGGCCCGTTCCTCTGCCGGAGCCCGATAGAACTCGGGCTGCTGGAAGCATCTCATCTCCTCCGCCACCCAGCCGCTGCGGCCCATCTGCTCTATTTCGGTGGCCAGTCGCCGGTGTAGTTCCGGCAGATAACCTACATCCTCCACCGCGTAGCGGATCTGGGCCGGGGTCAGCGGCCGACGCAGCCAGTCGGTCAGGGTTTGAGCCTTGGCGATCCGGCGGTGCAGCAGGCACTCGACCAGACGTGCCAGACTTAGCGGGTAGCCGTAGCCCGCGAAGCCGGCCGCAATCTGCACGTCGAAGACGTTCCGCGGGAGCTTGCCGGTGGTTCTCAGGCAGACCTCGAAGTCCTCCTTGCCCGCGTGCACCACGGTCAGGACCCCCGGATCGGTCACCAGGTCCCAGAACGGCTCCAGGCGAAGGCCGGCAGTTGGATCGATCAGGGTGGTCTGCCCGCCGGCGTTGACCTGAATCAGGCACAGCGCCGCCTCGTAGGTCTCGTCACGGATGAACTCGGTGTCGAAGGCGACCAATCCGGATTGGCGCCAGCTTCGGCATTGTGCTTCGAGGCTTGGCTGGTCGGTGATGATTACCGGCGGCTGCATCGACTGACCGTCCCGCGCCAGGGCTGCGCCATGTTACCGCCGGCCCGGCGCGGTTTCAGCCACCTGCCGGCTGTCGAGCCCGGGGCCACGCCCGTCACAGCCCCCGTTTTTGGCCCCCGAAAGCTCCTTGTCGGCGAGGGCTGGGTTCGTCGTTCCGGGCCTCCTTGCCCGGTCACACGAACCGCCGACGAGCACCTGGCCCGTCGCACCGCGCCCTCGCGCGCCAAGGACCGTGCCGTCCGTGGCACAGCGCATCGGCGGGGGAGCCCACGCCGACATTAGTGGTTATCGGCGGCTGTGGGATGGGCCCGTACACGCCTCCAGCCTTTGGCTGATCAGTTGGCGCGGTTTTTGCGCCCCCAAGTTCGGCGTCGACGGTCGAGCCGGGG
>CAYZXK010000198.1:0-12826 GCA_964482395.1 uncultured Planctomycetales bacterium
CGTACTACAACGCCAAGTACGCCACGCGGGTCTGCAAAGAATTCCGGGAGGTCCGCGGTGTGGCCTGAAATGCCCTTCTTAACCCGCAACAATTACACACGGGAATTGACGTTACCCCATCGGCAACCCGTATTTGACAGCCTGGCAAAGCGCTCCCGGCGCCGCGGGGCAACCGCGTAAGTTTTTGCCGGCACGCATCCCGCTTCGAGTGCGTCGTTCCACAAATTCTTGCCCAGATTTTTTTTATTTACAGCTTATCCACCGCTTACGAACCGCCCGGCCAAGGCAAGGCCGCCAAGCCGCGCCGACCAGCGCCCGTGTGCTCGCCCACACTCCGCGTTCCACCCATCCTGCCGGCTGAACCGATGCCGGTGTATCATCGCCTGACCGTGCCGATCCCCGCAGTCGGCGGCTCAAGCCCTGCAAATTCTCGGACATTCGGACCCTTTCAGGCGGTTTCTATGGCTGAGAGGGTTGAGTGGTGCTAGACTCAGAATGTCCCCGCTTCGCACGTTCCGCAGGAAGCGCCATGGCTAAGCGTAGAACCGGCTCGAAGCGATCAAGACTGCGGGTTGACTGGGCCAAGCTGCGGATGCAGGCCGAAACCGCTTTAGAACACCGGTTGACCACAGCCCGAGAGCTAGTGCCGCGCGCAGTGGCAGAGACCGTGCTGCGCGTACTCCCCCAGCCGGTGCGGAAGAAGCTGCGGCGACACCTGCAACGATCGGGCTGGCTCACTGACCACGACCCGCCGGCTTTCGACCTGCTGGACAGTGCCGCGTGCCCCTCGAACTTGTGCCCAGGTGAGCGCGAGCTGGCACGACTGGCGATTTTCGGGCTGCCAGGCCAGGGCCTGTCTTATCGGGACAAGCACCGGGACTTCGTGTACCAGCAACTGTGCGCGGAGATCATGCGCTTTGCGGTGGACGAAGCGTCTTTGCAGAGTGTAGCGGCCCGGGCGATGAACCATCCCGACGTCGCGGCCGATCCACTGCTGGCCGGCATGCTGAGGGGGTTCATTGCCCAGCGCCAGGCCGTGTTGCGAACCAGTCTGACGCCGGCCGAGCAGCAGCGACAGGTTGACGAAAGCTCCAAGCTGCGGCGGGCGTTCGAGGCCGGGCCGGCAAAGGACTTTCCCAGCCGCGAGGAACTCCTGCTGACCTTTGCCCGGCTCCAGCGCGACTTTGACGGTTATCTGGCGCAGTTTGAAGAGCTTCGCGCTCGGGAGTCACTGGAGCGAATGCGGGCCTTGCGCCGCCGATTTCCGGTTCACATCCCGGTTGACGACCTTCAGCGCTGCGAGGAGCAATATGACCGGCTGCTCAAACGGGCCGGGCAGTATCGGCGGCAGATTCAGGAGCTGGCTTGTCAGGCCATGGCGGCCGCCCGGGCGGGCGACGAGAAGACCGCGCTGTGGATCCGGCGGCGGCTGCAAGCGATCCATACCCTGCTGCCGAACCTCCTGCCCGCTGACCAACTGGAGCAACTCCAGGCCCAGATCGCCCGGGGCGCCCAGGACCGGGAAGCTCAAGAGACCCGGCGGGAATTGCTCCAGCGTCAGAAGGAAGTGGCCGCCCGGATCAAGAATCTAGCGGGTATTATCGACCGTTTCCACCAGTTGGCGGCCCGGCTACCGCCCGAAGACGAAGCCTACCGGCGAGCGGAATTGAACTACCGCCAGGCGGTGGAGGAAATCCGGACCCTGGACACCGAATGGCTCTCCGGCCTGGTGCTCCAGCTTGAGACCCTGCTGGATGATTTGGGGGAGCCTGACAACGCTCTGCAAAGCCAGTTGGATCGTTTTATTGCCAGCGTGCGCGGGGCCTTGAATCGTCTGCGGCTGGAAATCCGGGTCCACTGCCGGAAGGGGACTTTCCAGTCGCCTCCCGCTCCGCGGCAGCCGCCATCCGAGCCCGGCCAAGCATAGCCTCGCCAGTGGTCGGGAAGTGCGCCAACCCCGGCCGCTATTGCGTGTCAAAGACTCAGGCTACAGAATGTCTGCGGGTGCTGCCTTGCCAATCCGTGAGCCTGCGGTGATAAGGCGTGTGGAAGCGGCCTGCGAGAGCCAGCGGCAGTCTGGCGCCTGCCCGGCCCGGCCGGCGCGAGGCGACCGGCGCGTGCCCTGGTATGACCGAGCCAAGTACAGCCTGGTTCGAGGGTTTCTGACCGCCTGGGTGGCTGCGTTCAGCCTCAAGGGCCTGTACCTGTTCGGGCGGTGGTTTGGCACTATCGAATACCTTATAAACTTTAAACGCCGGGCACGCTACGGACGCGAGCTGGACGCGGTCTTCCCGGAAGGGCTGAGTCCGGCCCGCCGACGACGGATAATCCGGGACTACTTCCGACGTACCCGATGCGACAAACTATTCTACCTGATCTTCGACCGCCTGCCGCGAGAGAAGATCATACGCCGCATCCGCTTTCAGGGGCGGGTCTGGCTGGACGAAGCTCTGGCCCGCGGGCACGGCGCCTACGTGATGCTAAGTCATCACGGGTCGCACCACGTGGCCGGACTGCTCATGGCGCTGCTGGGCTATCGGTGCGCGGGGGTACGCGATCGGAACGAAGGCAATCTGCGACGCTATGTGCAGGAGAAGTACGCGCGCACCTTCCCGGAGTACGCCGCAGTAAGGATGTTGTATGCCGACAGCTTCCCGCGGGAGATCTACCGCTGCTTTCAGGAGAACCGGGTGGTGGGCAGCGCCTTGGACGTGGGACGGGTCCGGGGTCAGACTTTGAGGACCTGCCCGGTCCGCATCTTCGGGCAAAGACGGGAGTTTTTGACCGGTACGCTGCAAGTGGCCCTGCGCTGTCGGGCCACCATCTGCCAGGCGTTCGTGGTCTCCCGGCCGAACTTCTACTTCCGGCTGATCGTGAATCCGCCGCTGTATGTGCCCAACGATCAAGAGCTGGCCGAAAGCCCCGACCGGATCAGCGAGATCATGCAGCGCTACGCGGACGGCATCGCGGCCCACGTCCGCCAGCACCCGGACCACATCAGCCGGGTGTAACCGGGCGGCGGCCGGCGTGCCGGTATCCGCTCCGGCTCGACTGGGGCCCGGGTCGGCGATACAATTCCGCCCGACCCGCGGGCGCCCCGACGCTAGACCGCTGGGCACGCGGGCGGCAACGCTGCCGGGCCGTGGCCGCGAGTGGAACGTGAAGTTCGTACTGATCGACCGCATTCTGGAACTCGAATCCGGCAAGCGCATCGTCGCCCAGAAGGCGGTGTCGCTGGCGGAGGAATACCTGGCAGACCATTTTCCACGCTTCCCGGTCCTGCCAGGCGTGCTGATGGTCGAAGCCATGGTCCAGGCCGCCTCTTGGCTGGTCTTCCAGGCTCTGGATTTCGCCCCCAGCCTGGTATTGCTCAAGGAAGCCCGCAACGTTACGTATAAAAGTTTCGTGGTCCCCGGCCAGGTCCTGACCATCGAGGCGGTCTGCCACGAGCTGAGCCCGGACCGGAGCGGGTTCACCGGCCGCGGCGAGGTGGAAGGCCGCGAGATCGTCCGGGGTCGACTGACCCTGCGACATCTGGATCTGGCGTCGGTCGACCCCGATTATCAGGAGGTTGATGCCCGGCTTCGCACTGCGCAACGGGCTCTGTTCAGTCTGCTGTGGACGGATGGCCGTCCCGGCGGCAGGTCGGTCAAAAGCTGATAACCTTCGCGTGGAGAGAGCCGCTTATGGCCACACTACCCAGGCAAGAGGTCTTTCAGAAGGTGCGCCAAGCGCTGGTCGAGGCCCTGAGCGTGGAGGAATCCGAGGTCACCGAAGACGCCACCCTCACCGGCGACCTCCAGGCCGAATCCATCGATATCCTGGATATCATCTTCCGGCTGGAAAAAGCCTTCAACATCAAGATTTCCCAGGAAGAGCTGGCTCCGCGGGACGTGCTCAGCAACCCCGAGTACGTCAACAACCGTAAGCTCAACGCGGCCGGCCTAGCCGTGCTCAAACAGCGGGTCAAGCACGCGGACTGGTCCAAGTTCGAACAGGACCCCGACATCGACAAGATCCTGGACGTCTTTACGGTCGGGACCATCGTCAACTTCGTCGAGGACAAACTGGCCGCGGCCAATTGAGGCGTGCCTTGCGCTGGATCTGGATCGATCGCTTCGAGGAGTTTGTCCCCGGCCGACGGGCAGTGGCCGTCAAAAACGTCACTCGCGCCGAAGACTGCCTGCACGACCATTTCCCCGGGTTCCCCGCCCTGCCCGAGAGCCTGCTGATCGAGGGAATGGCTCAGACCGCAGGCATCCTGGTCGGCCAGGCCCGCAACTTCGAAGAGAAGGTCATCCTGGCCAAGATTAAGCAGGCGGTGTTCCACCGACTGGTGCGCCCCGGCGACCAGATCCGCTTCGAAGCCGAAATCGAGCAGATCCACGACGCGGCCGCCACCACCCGCGGCCAGATCCGTTGCGGCCAGGAAGTGATCGGACTGGTGGACTTGGTTTTTTCACATATTGATCAGAACATCAGCGGGTTGGAATTCCCGGAAGATAACTTCGTGTTCACGGACGAGTTCATGGCCCTGCTCAAGACCTGCCGGCCGGATGGCCTTCAGAGGGTAGTCCTGTGAACCGGCGGCGGGTAGTTATCACCGGATTGGGCCCGGTGACGCCCATCGGCATCGGCGTGGACGCCTTCTGGGCCGGGCTGCTGGAGGGACGCTGCGGCATCCGACGCCTTCAGGCCTTCGACCCGGCCCGCTTCAACTCGCAGATCGGCGGCGAGATCCCCAACCTGTCAGTCAACGATTACATCCCCAAAAGCTACCGCAAGGCCGCCAAAATCATGGCCCGCGACATCGTCTTGGCGGTCGCCGCGGCCCATCAGGCGGTCGCCGACGCCCGCCTGCGCACCAAGTGCCTGGTGGAGCGCGGCGAAGCGGACGGCATGGCCAACGTCGACGGAGCCCGCTTCGGCGCTAACATCGGGGCCGGCCTGATCTGCGCCGACCTGCCGGAACTGGCCGAAGCCCTCCATGGGGCGGTCGAAAACGGAAAGTTCAGCTTCGCCCGGTGGGGAGCCGAGGGAATGAACAACCTCACCCCCCTCTGGCTCCTGAAATTCCTGCCCAACATGCTCGCCTGCCACGTCACCATCGTCCACGACGCCCAGGGCCCCAGCAACACCATCACCTGCGGCGAAGCCAGCAGCCACCTGGCCATCGGCGAAGCCTTCCGGACTATCACCCGGGGGGCGGCCGACGTGTGCATCTGCGGCGGCGCCGAAAGCAAGGACAACCCGATGGCCTTACTGCGGCAGGAACTCGGCCGGCGACTGAGCACCCGGAACGACCGACCGGAGCAGGCCTGCCGGCCCTTCGCGGCCGATCGGGACGGAACTGTGGTCTCCGAGGGCGGCGGGCTGGTGATCCTCGAGGAGCTGGAGCATGCCCGGCGGCGCGGCGCCCGCATATATGCCGAGCTGGTGGGGTTCGGCGCCGGCCATGACGCTTACATGCCCGCTCAGCCCAGTTCCCCCCACCCGGACGGACGCGGCGCGCTAGTGGCCATCCGCAAGGCGCTGTCGGATGCCGGCATCGAACCCCGCCAGGTGAACCTGGTCGCTTCCTGCGCGTGCGGGCTGATCGAGCATGATCACTCAGAGGCGGCCGCGATCCGCAGCGCGCTGGGCCCGGCGGTTTCCGCCGTGCCGGTCATGAACATCAAAGCCGGGTTGGGCAACAACGGGGCCGGCAGCGGGGCGATCGACTTCATTGCGGCCGTGCTGGCAGTCTATCACGGAGCCGTTCCGTCAGCGTTCAACAGCACGCCCCTGGACCCCCGCTGCGACCTGAAGGTCGTGACCGCCGGCCCGATCGACGTGCAGGCCGATTATGCCTTGTCGCTGGCCTACGCGCTGGGCGGGGGGCAGAGTGCGGCCCTGGTCATCAAACGGTTTCAGAGCTGAGGGCTGAAAACAGGCTGCTGGGCACCATGAAGCGACGCGTAGTAATCACCGGAATGGGCTGGGTCACCCCGCTGGGGCACGACCTGGAAGAAGTGTGGCAGCGGCTGCTAGCCGGCCACAGCGGGATCGCCCCCATTTCCATCTTCGACGCCCGCACCTTTCCGACCCAGTTTGCGGCCGAGGTGAAGGATTTCGACCTGCGGAAGTTCTTGGGGCCGCATTACCAGCGCCACGCTTCGTGCAGCCGAAACACCGGCTTCGCCTTGGCCGCCGCCGAGATGGCCTGGCGGCATGCCGGTTTGGACGGCCGGCCGGACGTGGCCCCGGATCGGGTGGGGGTCTATCTGGGCGGGGGCGAAGGGCCGATCGACTTCGACAACTTCGTGGCGGCTTCGGTGGCGGGCTGGGATGCTCAGCGACGTCAACTGGATGCGGTCCGCTGGGCAGAAGCGGCTTACCAGCGCCTGACTGCGGTCCGTGAATTCGAGCAGGACCCCAACTGTGCCGCAGGCCACATCGCCTGCCGCTTCAATGCCCAGGGTCCGAACTTCAATACTCTCACCGCCTGTGCTGCCAGCACGCAGGCCCTGGGCGAAGCCGCGGCCCTCATCCGGCATGGGGACGCCGACATAGTCATCTCCGGCGGAACCCACAGCATGATCCACCCGCTGGGGGTCACCGGGTTCAACCGCCTGACCGCCTTGTCGACCCGCAACGAGAACTGCGTCACCGCCTCCCGGCCCTTCGATCGCACCCGGGACGGGTTCGTGCTCGGAGAAGGGGCCGGCATCCTGATTTTGGAGGAATACGAATGTGCCCGCCGACGGGGGGCCCGGCTGCTGGCCGAGATCATCGGATATGGTTCGACGGCCGACGCATTCCGGGTGACCGACATGCACGAGGAAGGGCGGGGTGCGATCGGAGCCATGCGGGGTGCGCTGGACGACGCAGGGGTCTCGCCGGAGGAAATCGACTACATCTCCGCTCACGGCACCGGAACGGAGGAGAATGACAAGATCGAGACTCTGGCGATCCACAAAGTGTTCGGCCCCTACGCCCGGAAGGTCCCGATCAGCAGCGTGAAAAGCATGCTGGGACACCTGATCGCCGGGGCCGGGGCGGTGGAGCTGATCACCTGCGTGCTGGCGATCCGCGATCAGATCGTGCCGCCGACCATCAACTACTCGGAGCCGGACCCCAACTGCGACCTGGACTACGTGCCCAACCAGGCCCGCCCGGCCAGAGTCCGCACCTGCCTGAGCAACAGCTTCGGCTTCGGCGGCCAGAACGACACGTTGATTGTCCGGGCCTGCGAGTGATCGATCATTCTGCCCAGCGCGGACCCCTTCGGTCTTAGCCGCCGGCTGTCGCGAGAATCTGACGCGCCCGGCAGGATTCGAACCTGCGACTTACGGATTAGAAATCCGTTGCTCTGTCCGGCTGAGCTACGGGCGCCTGCTTGGTCGGTGGAAGCGGAATAGATGCTTAGAACCCCACCGGGCGGCTGTCAATGAGTGGCGACAGTTTTTCTTCTCGGCCCGGTGCAGAGAACCAATTGTAGACCGCGACCGGCCCAGCGGCCAGACTCGCGGCCCGCTGCCTGGCGTGTACGTAGGAAGTGTTGCTCACCACCAGTGCGTCGGTCGCTACCCCCAGGGCCTCGGTCAGCGTGAGGACCGGCAGGCCCCGATACCTTCGGCCCAAGCCCGGCGGACCGGCGACCCGATCGTCGCCCAGCCCGGTAATCTGCAACCCGGCCAGCCGGGCCCCGCGATAAAAGGCGTACAGGTTCTTTCCGAAGTCGATCAGCGTGATTCGGCGGACGCCGCCGGCCCGCAACTCGGCCATACGTCGGGCAACGTAAGACCAACTGAACAAACGCTCGAAAACCGAAGCGGATAGCCGCCACCGCCGATATCCCGCACGCTCGCTCAGGCCGCGCCAGGTTCCAAACGCTCGCCCCAGGCGAAACGCCCACCTCCGGCCCTGAAATTCGGCCAGCCACCGATACCGCGTCAGCCAGTCGGATCGGTATATGCCGTAGTACGGCTGCGGCAGGTACCGGGCCAGAACCCGTAAATTATTGGCCACATCCAGGAAAGTGGTGCGGGTCGAGCTGCGGGCCTGAGGCGTCTTGAGGTGATCCACCACTAGGTCGGGGAAGACCTCGACCTTCCAGCCGGCCTGAAGGAGCCGGAAGCTCAGGTCGTACTCCTCCGCCTGCATGAAAAACGACCGATCCAGTCCCCCGACCTGCCGAAGGGCGGCGGTCCTCAGGCCCACCCCACAACCGACGAACACGTGCGGCAACGCGCTGCACTCCTCCGAACCATCGGGCAGCCGGATCACAAACCCCGCGGCTCCCAGAGTCGGATCGCGGTCGAAATACGCCAGCAGGCGGTCTACGCTGCCCGGCCGCGGGTAGGAATCATCATCCAGAAAGAGGACCACCGGTGCCCGGACCAGGGGCAGGGCCAACGCCTTTCCGCAGGATCCGAAATTGCGGTTCAGACGCAGTAGCTCCACCGGCCGGTGTGCTCGCACGACCTCCGCCGTGTCGGCTCGGGAAGCGTTGTCCACGACGATCGTCTGAACCTCGTCGCAATCCAGCCCGAGCCGACGGAACTGACTGAGCGTATGGGCCAGTACGCTCGGTCGGTTGTGCGTCGCCAGGATTATGCTCAGGCGTTGAGCAGGCATGCAACGGTCTCGCAAGACTCCGGGCGGTCGGCCGCACCCCCAAGGGATTGGCCGGCCGCCTGTAGCTCTGGCCGCCGATCCAGGAAGACCAGCAGCGCGGCCGCGTCCGGGGCGACGTGGTCGGGCTGGCCGACGACCAGGGCTTCGGCAGCGGCGGCCAGGTAGAGGGCCGCGGCCAGCGAGTTGCCGCCGGCCAGGGCCAGAGCTGCGGTGGCCAACACCGCTTCCTCGGCCCCGACCGGATTCAGCCAGTGGCGGGCTACGCTGGGGACAAACTCGCTTCGCAAGCGAGGCCGCCAGCCGCCGGCGACCTCACCGCCGGCTTCGGCACCCTGCAATGAATCCCCGCCCGCCGGGCTGCGACGGTCAAAACCCAGCAGGCCGCGCCCCCGAAGCGAAACCACGGCGGTCTGCCCGTGCGTACGGTAGAGCAGATCAGATACCACCGCGGGCAGGCCAGACCTCAGCTCGTGCATGGCCTGACGCACCTGGCGCTCGGTACCGCTCAGTAGGTGCGTCCCAGTCAGGTCCACCATCCGGGCCCGCGGTCCGATGGCACAGCCGGCCACGAACACCCGACGGGCCCGGGCTGCGGCCCCGCCGGCTGCCACCAGACCAGGCGTAATCATGCCAAAGCCGTGATCGCACCACAGCAACAGGTCGGCCTGTCGCAGCTCGCTGGCCAGCACCGCCGAGCTGCGCTTCTCAGCCACACTGTCCAGCGGCGTGCAGGCGCCGTCTACCAGTCTGAAAACCGGCCGCTCGTCGGCCATGAAAGTGGATCGCTCCACCGGCCTGGACCGCTCGGCCAGCAGATTGCAGGTCAGCCCCAGACGATCAAGCTGACCGGCCAGGTCAGCCACGTCCGCGTCCCGGGCAGTCGCCGCCACCAGCCGAGGAGTCGCACCCAGGGCTTTGAGCTGGAGCGCCAGGGCGGCGGCTCCCCCCCACCACTCGGTCGCACCCACCCGCTGGGCCGACAGGGCCGGCCCATCATCGCAGGCCGTCACCATATCGCAGAGAACCGATCGCTCCCGGATCAGGTCCCCGACTACCAGTGCCCGCGCGCCGGCGAAACCCTCCACAATTCGACGCAAAACCCCAATTTGCAGCCCATTCCGCCAACACAGGGTCCGCAAACGGTACTCCTCGAGCCGACGATCGGTCCCAGCGGCCTCCAGCAGCCGCGTGGAGCTGAACAACACGTCGCCGCTGTGAAAGGCAACCCGGCCCCCGTAGCTTTCGACCACCTTTCGCTCACCAAGGAACCGCTGGTCGGCGGACTGAGCATACTCGCACCCCTTTACGTAGATGTCCGGCCGCACAAGTTGCAGAATCTCGCAGGCGGTCGGATGCGGGTCGATCACTACCCAGTCGACCAGTTCCAGAGCCGCCAGATTCTCAGCCCGCAGTTCCTCAGGAATGTACGGACGGTCCGGACCCTTGTTGACCGCCGCGTCACCGGTCAGAGAAACCACCAGCACGTCCCCGAGCTGTCGGGCAAACTGAAGGTACCGGATGTGACCGGGATGAACTATGTCGAAGCAGCCGTGACACTGCACGACCTTTCCACCCCTACGGCGCACTTCTTGCAGCGCGGCAACCAGAGCTTGCGGCGAGACGATCTTGCGGCGGACCGGCAGCTTCACGGGCAGGCTCCAGGCGGCAACAAGGGCTTGCCTTCGCGTTCTATCGGTCCATCAACGGGCGACGACTGAAACGGTACGAGGATTGCGATCGCGGTGTCCGATAAGACAGCAGAAAAAATGCCGGATCAGATCCGAGCGGGCCAAACAACCGGCGGGCCGGCCCCGAAGTCGAATGGCAAGCTCGACCGGGCACCGGTCAGGCCGATGGTTGCAGATCACTTCGGCCAATTACGCTCATACCCCAGCCGGCGGCCAAGGAGAGCAGGGTTTCTTTATCCAGCATGATGGTCTTGCCGGCCTCCACCACCAGGGCCGCAGCTCGAGCCCGATATAAATTTCGAATGGTGTCCGGACCGACGGTCGGAACATCGAAGCGCGGGTCCTGGTTCGGGCGGGCGACCTTGACCAGGGTCCATCCACCGGCCGGGCAAAGCTGCCCGGCACGCTCGATGAGCTTATCCGTCCCCTCAATCGCCTCGACCGCAATGATCTCCCGTTCCTTAACGGCCACCGACTGGCCAATGTCCAGGGCGGCGATCTGCTTGGCCAGCGGCCAGGCGAACTCGGCATCGGCCAGAACTGCTCGGGGCGGCTCAAAGGGAGTGAGCACGCCGACCGGCGCTAGAGCCTGCGAGCAGTACTTGGTTGAGTCGATCAAGGTCAGGCCTCTACGCTCCAACTCGGCAGCCACCGCGGCCAGCAGCGTGGCGTTCCGTTTGTCGCGGGCGTGGAAGTACCAGACACGTATGCTGGTCCAGTCCGGCAGGTAACGCAACCACTGGAGCCAGCGGGGGCCGGCGAACATGTCGGCCTTCCGCACCCGGCCGGCCATCACCACTTCCTGACAACCGGCCCGTCGCAGGGCCCGGATCCAGCGACCAAGCTGCACCACCCCACGCCAGCAGAACCGGTCGGCCAGCTCGCGCAAGCTCGGATCTGCAAACCCACGCAGGGCGACGACCGCCACCTTCCGGCCCGCGGCCCGGGCTCCGCTGGCCACCAGCCGCGGCAACTCCCCCTCCCCCGCCACCAGACCTAATGGCCTGTTCGACTGGTCAGTCGCAGATGCGGCCAACGGGCGCATAATCGATCCGGCCAGTGGCTTCAAACTCTGCTGCCAAGACCTGGCCACTCTGCATCATGGCATTGTCACCCGGATGGCTCGGGGCGCGTGCCGGAGGCAACCATACGACGTACGCCAAGCTGTGGCAAGATCGCCCGACCTTGGCAGGGGACCGGACCTCAGCGCGGACGGTTGGCGACCTCACAGTGTTCGGCGAGCCATTTCTCCAATTCGGCAATCCGCTTTTCCAGGCGCTTGACGGTCTCGTTCAGTTCCGGCAGGCGCGAGACGTACACCACCTGGCGTTTCATGTCGTGGATGGGGATGGCCGGAGCGCCGAGCACGGTCTCGCCCGCGGGCACATGGTTGGTCACGCCGGCCTTGGCTCCGATGGTGGCCCGATCGCCGATGCGGATATGCCCGACCACCCCGGACTGGCCGGCCATGGTCACGTGGTCGCCGACGGTAACCGAGCCGGCGATTCCCACCTGGGCGACCAGCAGGCAATGCTCGCCGATCTGGGTACCGTGGCCGATGGCGATCAGATTACTTAGCTTGCTGCCGCGGCCGATGCGGGTCCTTCCCAGGGTAGCCCGGTCGATGGCGCAGCCGGCCCCGATCTCCACATCGTCCTCGATCTCCACGTGCCCGATCTGCGGAATCTTGACCCATTCCCCGCCGACCGGGGCATAGCCCAGGCCATCTTCGCCGACCACCGTGTTGGAGTGGATCGTCACCCGGTGACCCAGGATCGTTTCCTCGTAGAGCACCACGTTGGGGTAGAGAAGCACCTGGTCGCCGATCCGGCAACGCGGGCCGATGTAGCAGCCCGGATAGATCACCGCGTCGCGCCCGATGATCACCTCCTCGTCGATGGTTACGCCGGGGTGAATCGTCGCGTTCGGACCGATCTGGGCAGTGGGGTGGATTGTAACACGCGTCGGATCGAGGGATATCCGTCGGTGCTGGCGGTAGCCGTGGAGCTTGACGATCAAAGCGGTGATGGCGGCGTAGGGGTCGTCAACCTGTATCAAGTCCAGATGCTCCGGAGCTCTGACTTGGGGTTTGACCACCACCGCCGAGGCCCGGGTGGTCTGCAACATCTTCTCGTACTTGGGGTTGGAGAGGAAAGACAGGTCCCCCTGGACCGCCTCTTCCAGCGTCGCCACCCGACGGATCACCCGCCCGGCGTCCCCCTTCAACACCGGCTTCATCCCGTGCCCCTCCAGCACGCTGCACAGCTCGCCGAGCGTCGTCTCCATACCGGTTCCCGCGCTCCCGGCCGACCGGCCGATCGACATTGACCGGATGCATTCTAGAAAGGCTGCCTGAGGAATGCAAAACCAGACCCGGGCCGGGTAACGTCAATTCCCGTGTGTAATTGTTGCGGGTTAAGAAGGGCATTTCAGGCCACACCGCGGACCTCCCGGAATTCTTTGCAGACCCGCGTGGCGTACTTGGCGTTGTAGTACGCCACCAGACCGTACACGATCCG
>CAYZXK010000199.1:0-5637 GCA_964482395.1 uncultured Planctomycetales bacterium
TACTCGACCAGATCATAGCCCCAGCGTCGGGTCAGGGTTCTCAGCAGCAGGCGAGCGGCTTTCTTCAGAGCCATGTCGGTTCGCGTCAGGTAACGGCGGGGTGGCTGGGGATCGCGGTAGCCATGGTAGCCGAGCGGACCGCGGTCCGGGCGGGTTGGTCGGTCCAATTCAGGATTCGCTCCAGCACCCGGTCCCATCGGAACTGGTGCTGGGCGATCCGTCGGGCCTGCTGGCCCAGGGTTCTCAGCAGCTCGGGGCTGCGGACCAGTTGGTTCATGCACTGGGCGAGGCTTCCGGGCTGGTTCCGGTCATACAGCAGGCCGCCGCCGGCTTGCTCGATCACTTCCGCCGGCCCGGAATAGACCAGCGGCGGCGCATGTTGGGGTACCAGCGCGGGGTGGCCGTGAGACATTCCCTCCAGGACCGCGTTGGGGAAAGTGTCGTAGAAGCTGGTGGAAATGATGCAGTCGGCGGCGGCGTACCAGGGCTCCATGTCGGGGTGGGCACCGACCAGGTGAACTCGGGCGCTGACGCCGCAATCGGCGGCCAGTCGCCGCAACCGGTTCCGCTCGGGACCGTCACCGACTATCACAACGTGGGCGGACGAGTCGACGCTGGTCAGTTCGCGGATCGCTAAATCGAAAGCCTTATTCAGGTCGCATACGCCCGCCGCCAGGAACACCACCGCCCGATCCAGTGCCAGACGCTGCCGCTGGGCGGACCGGAGATGCGGATCGACTTCCCGCGGTTGCGACCCGTAGGGGCAGACGGCCAGTCGCGGGCTGGCTGCGGGATGAAACGCGACCACTTCCCGGCGTGCCAGTTCAGTCGGCGTCAGCGTCAGATCGGCCAGTGAGAATGCCAGGTGTTCGGCATGACGAATCCCGGCGAAGTTGATCCGTTGCCATAGCCCGCTCGGACGCCGCTTCGGCCAGGTGAACGGGAGGCAATTACTCAGCAGGCATGGGAACAGGTAGGTCACCGGCGTCTTGGGCCAAGCCCGTTTGGCCGCCACCACCCAGTACGGGCTGACGCCCACGAAGCCTCGGGTCGGCGGCGGCAGCCGACGAAGCTGGGCCTCAAGCTGACCGGCCAGCCGCCAATTCCGCACTCGCCACAGGCCGCCCCGGGTCCGGATCCGGAGGTTGACGACCGACTGCTGCGGCCTGGAACGGCGTAAATCCACCCCACTGGAACTCACTCCCAACAGCAGCGTTCGCAATCCGTGATCCAGGCCGGCCCGCACCACGCCCCGGGCCGCGGTCAGCCCCCCGCCCCAGCCGTTGACGTCGCTGAAGCACGCCGCGTAAATGTCGGGTGACAGGCCCCGTCGATCCGTGTCCATGTCGTCCCGCCCGGGCCAGGAGCCTTGTGACACGCGGGCCCGACCCACCCCGGCGAATCTCGCCCAAGGCGGACCCACAGCTCACTATCTGCTTTATCGGCTCTGCGGTCGGGCCGGGTTATGGTTGCGGCGGATTAATGGCCAATAGCTCGACCTCAAACACCAGCGTCGAGTTCGGGGGGATGCCCGGGCGTCCCTGCGGGCCGTACGCCAGCTCCGGCGGGATTATCAGGACGCGTTTTTCGCCCACCTTCATCAGGCCAACCCCCTCGGTCCAGCCCTTGATGACCTGATTGAGGCCGAACCTGGCGGGCCGGCCGCGTTTAAGTGAGCTGTCGAATTCCTTCCCATCCAGCAGGGTCCCGACGTAGTGGACCTCGACGACATCAGTTGGCTGCGGCGAGGGTCCGTCGCCGGGTTGGAGCACGATGGACATTAGTCCGGAAGCGGTTTTCTGCATCTTATTGCCCGAGGCCCGCTCGTATCTGGCGACGATCTCCTGCATTTGTTTCTCCGCGGCGGCTTTGGCCTCGGCTTGGGCCTCGGCTGCGGCCGCCTCCGCCTGCCTGGCGGCAGCCTGGGCTTCTTCGGGGGTCAGCCGCTTGGCCGCCTTGATGATCACCGGCGTCTTGGGGACCACCGCCCCCATCGGAAGCTTGGGGTGCGTGCCCACCTCTGTGTTGTGAATCTTGTCCACCGTATCCATGCCGGCGATGACCTTCCCGAAGACCGCGTACGCGGCTCCGTCCCGCGGCTGGTCCAGGGCCGGGTTATCCACCACGTTGATAAAGAACTGGCAGGTAGCCGAGTCGGGCTGGTTGCCGAGCCGGGCCATGGCAATTGACCCCCGGACGTTCTTGAGCCCGTTTTGCCACTCGTTCTTAATCGGGGGCTGGAGGCCCTCTTTTTTCTCATCCATTTCCGGGGTATAGCCGCCGCCCTGGATCATGAAGTTGCTCATGACCCGGTGAAAGATCGTGCCGTTGTAGAACCCCGAGTCCACGTACCCCAGAAAGTTCTTGACCGTCGCCGGAGCCTTCTGTCCGTCCAACTCCAGCACGATATCGCCCAGGGTGGTTTCGAGCTTGGCATACTGAGCCGCGTCGCCAGCCGGCTGGGTCGATGGCGGCTGCGGAGCGGTGGCGGCCTGGGGGATGGGCTGATCCTGTCCGGTCTTGCCTTCCTGGGCCGGCAGCCCCGGTACGACCAGCAGCACAATCAACGCGGTCAGGTAACGGCTCATGAGCATGCCTCCGATCAAGCAGAAACGCCGCAGAACGGCAACATCGTCGCCAACGAAACGCAAAGCCTAACCAAAAACGTCCGGCTCACGCAAGCTCGCGGCGAGTATAGGCTTCGCCGAACACGCTCCGTCGCCGCGGCTTGCTCCACCGCTTTAAACCCGAGCTGGGCGGGCCAAGAGCGGCGTCGGGCGCTCGTGCGGCCGGTAATCACTCTACTTCGGGGAGATTCGGCGGGACGGCGGCCGGACCGGCCTGATCGGATGCATTGAGTTCGGCCTGGTCAGCCTCTTCCTCGTCGTCGTCCCGGGCCATTTTCGCCACCGCGACGACTTTGTCATCCTCTTCCAGCCGGATCAGTCGGACGCCCTGGGTGGCCCGACCGATCTCCCGCAACTCGGACAGGCGCATTCTCAGAAGGTTCCCCTTGGCGGTGATGATGATGAGCGAGTCTTCGTCGGTGACCGCCCGCAGCGCGACGACCGGTCCGTTGCGCTGGGTGGTGCGGATGTTGATGACTCCCTTGGCCCCGCGGTGGGAGAGGCGGTATTCCTCGACGTGGGTCCGCTTGCCGTAACCGTTTTCGCAGACGGTTAATACGCTCATCCCCGGCTGGATCACGATCATGTCGATCACCGAATCGTCGCGCCCCAGACGGATGCCGCGAACGCCGCGGGCCGTCCGACCCATCGCTCGCACGTCGTCCTCTTTGAACCGGCAGGCCATCCCCAGCCGGGTGCCGAGGATGATCTGGTCGTTGCCGGTGGTGAGGGAGACTTTGACCAGGGAGTCGTCCGGGGCCAGGGTGATGGCCTGGATGCCGCTGGGGCGCGGATTGGAGAAGGCGGCCAGAGGCGTTTTCTTGACGATCCCCTTTTCGGTCGCGAAGAACACGAACGATTCCTCGAAGGCCTTGACCGCCAGCACGGCCATGTGCCGCTCGTTGGGCTGCATGGTCAGGACGTTGGCCAGCGAGCGGCCCCGGCTGGTTCGCGACAGGCTGGGAATATCGTAGACCCGCAGCCAGTAGACCCGTCCGCGATTGGTGAAGATCAGCAGGTAGTCGTGGGTGGAGCAGACCCTCAGTAATTCGATGAAGTCACCGCTTTTCGTTTCGGTACCGCGCACGCCCTTGCCGCCCCGCCCCTGTTCCCGGTAGGTATCGACCGCCACCCGTTTGACGTAACCTTCGTGTGAGATGGTGACCACCACATCTTCGCGCTGCACGAGCTGTTCCATGGCCAGGGTGCCGACCGGGCCGCTGATCTGTGTTCGGCGCGGCTGGCCGTACTTGTCCTTCAGCTCGCGCAGCTCGGCCGCGATGATCTGGTGTACTCGTTGCTCGTCGGAAAGAGTCGCCTCGTAATCTGCGATCTGACGGACCAGCTCGCAGTACTCCCCGGCAAGCTGCTCGATCTCCAGCCCGGTCAGTCGGCGAAGCTGCATGGCCAGAATCGCGTCGGCCTGAGTTCCGGTCAGGTGCTGGGGGTCGCCGCCGGCCCGCTCGACAAACCCCTCCGGCAGCAGGCGACGCACGCCGGCCGCCTCGCTCAGACGCAGCGGTCGGTCCATCAGCCGCTGTCGGGCGGTCTCGGGGTCTGGCGACTCCTTGATCACCTGAATGATCCCATCAATGTCCGCGACCGCCAATATCAGCCCTTCCAGCACATGGGCCCGCTGCCGGGCCTTTCGGAGCAGGAAGGCTGTCCGTCGCCGGACCACCGACACCCGATGCCGAATGAAGTGCTCGATGAGCTGCTTGAAATTCAGGGTCCGCGGCACCCGGTTGACCAGAGCGATGTTTAGGACATGCACGGTGCTTTGCAGCGGCGTGTACCGCCACAATTGGTTCATGACCACCTGGGCATTGGCATCTTTCTTGAGGACGATCACCAGGCGAACAAGCTGCTGACGCCCGGATTCATCCCGCACGTCGTCGATCCCCTTGATCGTGCCGGCCTGGATGGCCTCCAGCAGGCGGTCCTTGATGGTCGGCAACAAGACGCCGTATGGAATCTCATCCACCACGATGTGCACTCGGCCCGACCGCGAATCCTCCAGGTGCATCTTGCCCCGGACGATCAGCGACCCATGACCGGTCTGATAGGCCTGGCGGATCCCCTCGCGGCCGCAGATCACCCCGCCGGTCGGAAAGTCCGGGCCGGGAACGATCTTCATCAGTTCGTCCACGGTAATCTGAGGATTATCCATCGTGGCGATGATGGCATCGCAGATTTCGCACAGGTTGTGCGGAAGCAGCCGGGTCGCCATCCCGACCGCGATCCCCTCGGCCCCGTTCACCAGCAGATTGGGGAATTTGCTCGGCAGAACCACCGGTTCCTGCCGGGTCCCGTCGTAGTTGTCCTGAAAATCGACCGTGTCCTTGTCCAGGTCCGCCAGCATCTCCTCGGCCGGCCCCGTGAGGCGGGCTTCGGTATAGCGCATCGCCGCCGGCGGGTCCCCGTCGATGCTCCCGAAGTTTCCTTGCGGGTCCACCAGCAGGTGCCGCAAGTTCCATTCCTGGCCCATCCGGACCAGCGTCGGGTAGATCACGCCCTCCCCGTGCGGGTGATAGTTGCCGCTGGTGTCCCCGCAGATCTTGGCGCACTTGCGGTGCTTGGCAGTCGGCCGCAGATTCAGATCATGCATCGCCACCAAGATGCGGCGCTGCGAGGGCTTCAGCCCGTCCCGCACATCCGGCAGAGCCCGGGCCATGATCACGCTCATGGCGTAGGTGAGATACGACTCCTGCATCTCCTGCGTGATCGGCGTGGGAATGTCCCGCAAAACTGGCGTCTGACTCATACTGATCCCGTTGCCCGGCCGACCTGAATCCCGAGCGGAGCCTGCCGCGGCCGGTTTAGGCGGATTTTACGCGATTCTCGCGGGTTTGGCACCAAGCCCACCGGCCCCGGGTAACGTCAATTCCCGTGTGTAATTGTTGCGGGTTAAGAAGGGCATTTCAGGCCACACCGCGGACCTCCCGGAATTCTTTGCAGACCCGCGTGGCGTACTTGGCGTTGTAGTACGCCACCAGACCGTACACGATCC
>CAYZXK010000200.1:0-9965 GCA_964482395.1 uncultured Planctomycetales bacterium
ACCGCCAGGTCGGGGGTGACCGGCAGGTGGGCGACGTCCGGGTAGGTCAGCACGCCGGCGACCGCCGGGTATTTTGGATTCACCGGCATCACCGGCCCATTGAAGCCCCCTTTCAGCAGGTTGCGCATAACCACCCCGCCGATGCTCCGGGGGTTATTGGACGCCCCGATCACCGCCACCGAGGTGGGTCGGAACAGAGAGTCCAGGTTCCGTACGCTCACGACCAGCCCGCGTCAGGTGTCCATTCGCCAGCCCGCGCGGAGCATCTGAACGCGGAACCGAAGCGCGCTGCCGATCCGGTTTTTGCCGGCGCTGCCTGCTCTCAGCGCTGCGGGTTGGCGCACCGTAATACAAGCGGAGTCTACCCTGAAAGCCCCGGGCTTGCACGGCCCGACCGGCCGCCCGGGCGACCGGGTCATTGCTTCGGCCGGGGCGGTGCGGCACAATGCGCTGGTCATGGTTTGCCGGCTGGCCGGACCTGGCCTTGGCGGACGGGCGGTGGGGAGTGAGGCCCGCACGCCGGTTTCTACGCGACCTGCCGTAGCATGCATTGGAGACCCTGACATGGATAGCTGCTTGTGGTCCGGGCAATCGAAATCCAGGCTTGGCCTGGCGCTGCTGGTGCCAATCGGTCTGATCCTCGGCGTTTTTCCGGCCGCGGCCCAGGAAAAGAAGCTGCCCAGTGCGGAGTGGGTTTTGGACAAGTCCATCGAGGCTTTGGGCGGGAAGGAGGCGCTTAAGAAGCTTACCTGCCGGGTGTCGAAAGGCACGGTGGAGTTCACCGGCGGGCCGGGTCCGGCCACCAAAGGCACCGTGACCCTGTATGAGGCCGCCCCCAACAAACGCCGGTATGTCGTCCAGTTGCCTCAGCTCACCCGCGAAGTCGGCACCGACGGCGAAGTTTATTGGGAGCTGGACCACGCCCAGAACCCCAGGCTCCGCGAAGGCGAAGAGAAGGCGGTGGCCGAGCGGCAGGCGGACTTCTACGCCGCTTTGCATTGGCGTCAGCACTACGAGAAGGTCGAGTGCGTGGGTGACGAGGATGTAGAGGGTCGGTCCTGCTACAAGCTGGTGCTTACGCCCAAGATCGGGCCCCCGGAGACCGTCTACTACGAGCGGAAGACCGGCCTGCCGATCAAGCATGAGATTGTGCGGAAGACCGAGCTGGGTGATACGCCGATCGAAATCCTGCTGGAGGACTACCGTGAGGTGGACGGGATCCGTCTTCCTTTCAAGATGGTTCGCAGGTTTAGCACCATGGGGCAACCCCAGACCGCGGTGACCGTGTGGGAGAGCATCCAGCACAACGTCGAGATTCCGCCCGAGAAGTTTGAGCTGCCCGGGCCGGTCAAGGCTTTGCTTGAGAAGACCAAATCGGCGCCCTGACGACCGGTGATGCTGGCTGAGAGTTATCCCTACTACCTGGCGGGGCGGGCCCGGCGGCCCAACGTTGATCTGGCCGTAACCAACAAGTACACCGGGCAGGTGGCGACTCGGGTGGCTCAGGCCGACCGGTCGGCCGTCGAGCAGGCGGTGGTCGCCGCGACCGAGGCATTCGCGGTCACCCGCCGGATGCCCGCCTACCAGCGGCAGAACATCCTTCAGCACGTCGCCGCGCGGGTCGCGGAGCGGTCGGAGGAAATGGCCCGCGTGCTGGCGATCGAGGCGGGCAAGCCGATTCGGGACGCTCGCGCGGAAGTGGCCCGGTTGATTGATACCTTTCGGATCGCGTCGGAGGAGGCGGTTCGCATAATCGGGGAGTGGTTGCCGCTGGACGTTACGGCGCGGGCCGCGGGCTATCAGGCCCTGGTCCGTCGCTTTCCGCTGGGCCCCTGTGCGTTCATCACCCCTTTCAACTTTCCCATGAACCTGGTGGCCCACAAAGTGGCGCCGGCGATAGCCGCCGGCTGTTCCTGGGTGCTCAAGCCGGCTTCCGCGACGCCGGTGGGAGCCCTGATGCTGGGAGAAATCCTGGCCGAGACCGAGTGGCCGGCCCAAGCCTTCTCCATTCTGCCCTGCCGGGCCCAGGACGCCGAGCCGCTGGTCACCGATGAGCGTATAAAACTGCTTAGCTTCACCGGTTCGGCCGAGGTCGGCTGGTCCCTGAAGGCCAAAGCCGGCAAGAAGCGGGTGACGCTCGAACTGGGGGGCAACGCGGCTTGCATCGTGGACCAGGGCGCGGACCTGGACTACGCGGCCGACCGCATCACCGCCGGCGCCTTCTATCAGTCGGGCCAAAGCTGCATCAGCGTTCAGCGGGTCATCGCCCATCGATCCGTGTACCCGGACCTGAAGACCCGGCTGGTTGCTCGGGCCACCCAGCTCAGGGCCGGCGACCCGCTCGACGAGCAGACTTTCCTGGGGCCGCTCATCAGTGAGGCCGACGCCGTCCGCATTGAGCGGTGGGTCGACGAGGCAGTCGCGTCCGGGGCGCGGCTCCTATGCGGCGGGCATCGGCACGGCGTGTTCTTCGAGGCCACCTGGCTGGAGAACGTTGATCCGCGGCAGAAGGTCAGTTGTCAGGAGGTGTTTGGCCCGGTCGCCACGCTCCAGCCATTCGACCGGTTCCAGGATGCGGTTCAGATTGCCAACGATAGTCGCTATGGCCTGCAATGCGGCGTCTTCACGCCCAGTCTCGACCATGCGATGTACGCCTATCACGAGCTGGAGGTCGGCGGGGTGGTGATCAACGACGTGCCCAGCTTCCGCGTCGATAGCATGCCGTACGGGGGCGTGAAGGATAGCGGCTGCGGCCGGGAGGGCGTGCGCTATGCGATCGAGGAGATGACCGAGCGAAAGCTGCTGGTCCTGAACCGGGCCGGTCAGTTGTGAGCAGCGCGGCTCAGTCTCGGCGCCGAGCGGCGGTCGCCAGCAGCAAGCCCATTGCCACAAGAGTGTTGGGCTCCGGTATCTGAATGGCCACGTCCAGCGGCAGGGTACTTGTGCCGTCGCCGATTGTTCCGGCACAGTACGCGTTCCCTCCTGGGACGCTCAGGTCATAGATCCAAAGCTCGGCCTGGTTATGATCCAAGTTGACGGTCGCGTGATAGGCCAGTCCATTTCCGGCCCAGTCGATGGTCATGCCGCCAATAAAGCACGCGTCGGGGCTGTGGTAAATCGGGAACTGATTCGCCACCACCCAGCCTTCCGGGTCCACCGGGTCCAGGTAGTACAAGTGCCGGCTGTCATCAATCCACCGCACCCCGGATGCATCCGTCGCCAGTCCTCCAGGCGGCATCCATTCGGTGTAGCCGTCGATCAAGCCATAGAGCGTCCCCTGACCGGTTTCCAGGTCGATGGTGTAGAGCCGGTGCTCGCTGCTGCTGCCGGTGGCCCGCCAGCTCAGGCCGAACATGGTGTTTGTGACCGGGTCCCAGGAAAGGTCGAATAGGATCTCCCACGGGTCGGGCGGGATGACGTAGCCCAGCGGCTGGGCGTTGCCGGTCTGTTGATCGATCAGGAAGAAAGTTTGATCCATCACTCCATAGAGTTGCCCGTTGCCGGCGAAGTCCAGACCGTCCATCTCCAAAGACACGCCGGTGGGGCCGACCCAGTGCAGGTCCCATGGGCTGCTGGAGTCGAACCAGGCGATCCATTGGCGGCCCTCCGGGTCGTCCGGCCTCGGCACGTCTGTCCAGAGGGTCGCCGCGACGGTTGGCATCGCCAGCCAGCCAAGAGCCGCCGGCAGCGCGATACAGAGCATCGTCCTGTACATGAGTTCAACCTCCTCCACTTGCCTCCGCCAGGTTGCCCCCGACCCGGCGGATCAGCCGAGATGCCTCCTTAGTGAATAGCATCATACCTGACCCTAGTGGCCAGAAGCAACATGTTACTGCGATTTGCTACGGAGCGCGGGCCGCGGCGTGCTGTTAGCGGGTGCTTTTTGTCGGTGCGTCGACGGGCCTTCGGCGCTTCTGCGTCCGTGCCTCAGTCAGCAGCGGAGGGCGAACCGGGGTGGACGGGGGTAGCTAAAGCCCCTGACGCCGTGCGTGATGACCGGCTCTTCTCGGATGGGCTCTTGGCCCGATAGAATCAGACGGTGGATGTGTTTGAGACCATCCGCGACAATCCTCAGTTCAAAGAACTGACCCGGCTGCTGGCAGGCGAGCAGGGGGTGGTGGCGGCCGAGGGGCTCTGGGGAAGTTCTGCGCCTATTCTGGCCGGATTGGCTGCGGAAAGCCTTGGTCGCCCGTTGTTGCTGGTAGTCGATCACCCCGACCGGGCCGATGAGGCGCTGGACGATCTTCAGACCGCGCTGGGCCGGCCGCCCGAACTCCTGCCTCAACTCGACACGCTTACCCAGGATACCGCTGCTGCCGATGAACTGGCCGGCGAGCGACTGCGCTTGTGCCTGGACCTGATCCAGTTCCGGCGGGCGTTAGCTGATGACGGCCCGGCGCGGGATCTCCGAGAAGGCAACCCCACTTCCAGCGGGCGGTCGACTTCCAGCGGTTCTCCGCTGCCGGGTGATCACCCCCCGCGTATCGTGGCTCCGGTCATGGCGCTCATGCAGCCCGTGCCGTCGCCCGAGGCGATCGCGGCTCGATCATTGTCGGTTTCGGTCGGGCAGCAGCTTGATCCCGACAGGCTCACGAGCTGGCTGATCGAGCACGGGTTCCGACGCTGTGACGCGGTGGAGCTGCCGGGCGACTTCGCCCGGCGCGGCGGCATCGTCGATGTCTATTCGAACGCGCAGGCCGATCCGGTCCGCATCGAGTTTGCCGACCAGGAGGTTGCCTCGATCCGCCAGTTTGAGGCCGGCACCCAGCGTTCTTCGCACTCTCTGGATGGGCTGCGGGTTCCGGCCTGGTCGTTAAGTGTCGCCGACAGCGGCATCGGCCAGGCCACCACCAGCTTCCTGACCTTGCTGCCTCCCGGGACCATCGTGGCTTTGCACGAGCCGGGGGAGATTCAGGAGCTCGGCCGAACTTATCGGCGGCGACTCGGAGAAGCGGCCGGACTCATCCCGGTCGAAACTCTGCTCCAGCAGGCCGCTCAGTTCACCCAGTTGCACCTGCATCGCTTCGCCGGCCTGGCCGAGCGGTCGGTGCGATTCGAGGTTTCCAGCCTGCCGCAGTTCGAGCCTGGCTCATCCGGGGCGCTCAGAGCGCTCAGCGAGCTGGTCCGCACCGTCAACGTCATAGTGCTGTGCGATAATCAGCCCGAAGAGCAGCGGTTCCTCGAGCTGCTGGGTCAGCTTCAGGAATCGCCCGGGACTGCCTGGCAGCCCTCGGGCCGGTCCGCTGGATGCGATCGGCCCGACCTGACCCAGCCGGCGCAGCCTGACGACGCGGGCCCGATCGGGAGGGGGCTGGCAAGCCGCCCGGGCCCGGTCATCCGAACGGTCATCGGCGTCATTCATCACGGCTTCCAGTTGCAAGGCACGGCTTTCATCCCTCACCACGAGCTGTTCTCCCGGTATCGCCAACGCCGAACTCTGCGACGCATCCAGCCGGCCCGGCCCATCGACAGCTTCTTCGATCTGGAAGTCGGCGACCACGTGGTGCACGCGGTCCACGGAATCGGGCGCTTCCTGGGTCTGAAGAGCATTCAGCGTGCCGAGCGGACCGATGAGTACTTGGCCATAGAATTCGCCGATCGGGCGGTGGTCCACGTCCCGGTAAGCCAGATTCATCTGGTTCAGAAGTACATCGGCAGCTTCCACCGCCGCCCCAGACTCAGCAAGGTTGGAGGGGCGGGTTGGAGACGCACTAGGCAGCGAGTGGCCGAGGCGGTCAGCGACCTGGCGGCCGAGTTGTTGGCCATCCAGGCCCGACGGGAGGCCGAAGCCGGCACCGCCTTTCCGCCCGACACCGACTGGCAACGCGAGTTCGAAGGGTCGTTCATCTATGAGGAGACCCCGGATCAGCTTGCCGCCCTGGAGCAGATCAAGGGCGACCTGTGTCGGCCGCGGCCGATGGATCGGTTGCTTTGCGGCGACGTGGGCTATGGCAAGACCGAGCTGGCCCTGCGGGCGGCGTTCAAGGTGATTGAGTACGGCAAGCAGGTGGTGGTCCTGGTGCCCACCACCGTGCTGGCCGAGCAGCACTTCCAGACTTTCTCCGAGCGCCTGGCGGATTACCCGTTCCGGGTCGAGGTTCTCTCCCGCTTTCGTACCAAGGCCCAGCAGGCCCGGATCGTCGAGGAGGTCCGCCGCGGCCAGATCGACATCCTGATTGGCACGCACCGGGTGCTGTCGCCGGATGTCCGGTTTGCCGACCTGGGCCTGGTGATCATAGATGAGGAACAGCGTTTCGGGGTGGAAGCCAAGGAACGCCTCAAGCGGCTGCGGGCCACGGTCGACGTGCTGACCCTGACGGCTACGCCCATCCCGCGGACCCTGCACATGGCGATGCTGGGGATCCGCGATATTTCTGCGCTGGCCACCCCCCCATTGGATCGGCGGGCGATCGTCACCCAGGTGCGAATGTGGGATGACCAGTTGATCCGCCAGGCCATCCTGCGCGAGCTGAACCGCGACGGACAGGTGTACTTCGTCCACAACTTCGTCCGCGACATCCACCAGGTGGCCAACCACCTGCGAGCCCTCGTCCCGGAGGCCCGGTTCGTGGTCGGCCACGGCCAGGTGCCGGCCCAGGAGCTGGAAGCGGTGATGCTCAAGTTTCTTCGGCGGCAGGCGGACGTGCTGGTTTCGACCAACATCGTGGAGTCGGGTCTGGACATCCCGACCGCTAACACCATCTTCATCGACCGGGCGGACCGGTTCGGCCTGGCCGATCTGCATCAGCTCCGCGGTCGGGTGGGGCGCTCCCGGCACCGGGCATACTGCTATGCGCTGCTGTCGCCGAAGCATCCGGTGACGGACGTTGCGGCCCGTCGGCTGAAGGCCCTGGAGCGGTACTGCGAGCTGGGGGCAGGATTCCAGATTGCCATGCGCGATCTGGAGATCCGCGGGGCCGGCAACATCCTCGGGGCGGAGCAGTCCGGGCACATCGAAGCGGTCGGATACGAGATGTACTGCCAGTTGCTCGAGCAGGCGGTGCGTCGGCTGCGCAACGAGCCGGCGGAGACTTTCCGGCAGGTCAACCTGGACCTGGGCGTTTCCGCGACCATTCCGCGCCGCTACATCCACTCCGATCGTCAGCGGATGGAGGTCTATCGCCGGCTGACCGCCTGTCGCACGGTCGCCCAGCTGGAAGTCCTGCACCGGGACATCCGCGACGCTTTCGGTCCGCTGCCGGACAGCGTCAACACATTGCTGGAGCTGGCCGAGATTCGGGTACTGGCCGGGCCGTGGGGGATCCGCTCGATTGTGCTCGTCGAGCCAGACGTGGTTTTTGCGATCGACGACTTGCAGAAAGTGCAACCGCTGTTCGCCGACGGTCCCGGTTCGCCCCGGGTGCCCGACCCGCAGACCATCCATTGGCGGCTGCCGAAGCGCTACTTGGAACCGAAGACGCTGCTGATGGTGCTGCGCAAGCAACTGGCCCGGACGCCGCTGCCGGACCAGACCCGGGCTTCAGCCCGCGTGGGCTGAGGCGGGCGGGACATTTCAACCCGCACGCTGCGCGGCAGGGCACCCACCATAAGCAGGCTCGGACCTCCTGGGTCACGGCGCTGCTGACCGAAGCCACCTGGCCGAACGGTGGGCGCAAAGGGGAATGTGCGACTGGCCGGCCTAAAGGACCGGGTCGACCCGTACTGGAGAGATCACTTTTCCCCCAGCTCGCGACGTCGGCGGAAGAAAGCCCGTAGCAATTCTGCGGCCGGCTCGGCCAGGACGCCCCCCACGATCTGAATTCGGTGATTGAGCCGCGGATCGTCCGCGACGTTCAGCACCGAACCGCAGGCCCCGGCTTTGGGGTCCGCGGCCCCATAGACCAGGCGCTGGATGCGGGCCAACACCATGGCCCCGGCACACATGGCGCACGGCTCCAGCGTGACGTACAGAGTGCATCTCTCCAGCCGCCATTGTTTGAGATACTCGGCCGCGGCGGTTATGGCGATCATCTCGGCATGAGCGGTGGGGTCCTGAAGTTTCTCGCGCTGGTTGTAGCCGCGGCCGATGACCCGCCCCTCATGCACCACCAGGGCCCCGATCGGCACGTCCTCGCTCTCCAGGGCTTTGCGAGCCAGGTCCAGGGCCTGTTGCATGTACCGTTGGTCGATGTCGTCCTGCTGCGATGCCCGCATGGCCCGAGTCGGCTCCGCGGCCGGGTTGCCCTCTGGTTTGGCACTGTGGCTCAGGCTGGCACCCGCCGCCGCGACAGCCAGCGAGTGTAGAAAGTCTGGAAGGAAACGTAGAAGTAGCCGACGATGAAAATCAACAGGAACGGCAGGGCCATCGACACCCGTTCGAACCAATGGTCAAACATCAGCAAGAGGCCGGCACAGGCGGCCAGGTAGAGCGCCATGCTCAACTCAGCCCAGGCTTGCCAGTTCCGCTTTAGCTGAAAGGCTCCCAGTCGGCAGCGCCAATCCCGGGTGGTCTGGACGGCGTCGCCGAACTTGGGCGTGCGGACGAATTCTCCGGTGCGACCGAAGAAGCCGTCCAGGGCGGCGACCGCGTTATTCAGGGCGATGCCGATCCCGACCGCCATCAGAGTCGGCACGTGCCGCAGGCCGTACCACCAGCCGCGAAGCAATTCCTGCTGGCTGACCACATAGAACGCCGTGGTCGAGCCGAACCCGATTATGAACAGGGCCAGCTCGAACCACAGCACCCATGGCGACTGGGGCTTGGTCAGGCTGAGCTTGGCCAGCAGGGCCGGACCGACCAGCAAACTGAGCAGCACGATCAGGACGTAGACTGCCCCACTGGTCAGGTGGAAGAACGCCTCCAGTTTCACCCACCATTTCGCGTCACTGCTCAGCACCCGGGGCAGAACCTTCAGACAAGTCTGGGCCCCACCTTTGGTCCAGCGATGCTGCTGGGCCTTGAAAGCGTTCATCTCGGGCGGCAGCTCTGCCGGACTGGTCAGGTGCGGCAGGAAGATGAACTTCCACCCGCGAAGCTGGGCCCGGTAGGACAGGTCCAGGTCTTCGGTCAGCGTGTCGTGCTGCCAGCCGCCCGCGTCGGCAATTGCCGACTTCCGCCAGATGCCCGCGGTCCCGTTGAAGCTCATGAAGCGGCCGGTCCGGTTGCGGGCGGTGTGCTCGATGATGAAGTGGCCGTCCAGCAAGATCGCTTGAGCCTGGGTCAGCAGCGACAGGTCGCGGTTCAGGTGCTCCCATCGCGTCTGGACCATGCCCACCTGCGGGTCGGTGAAGTAATGGATGGTCTCGCGCAGGATGTCCGTCGGGGGCAGGAAGTCGGCGTCGAAGATGGCTATGAACTCGCCGGTCGCCTCCCGCGTCCCTTCCTCCAGGGCCCCAGCCTTGTAACCGACCCGCTTGTCGCGGTGACGGTAGATGATGTTGTGCCCCGCGATCCGCATCCGCTCGACCGTCTCGGACGCGATCTGTCGGGTTTCGTCAGTCGAGTCGTCCAGGACTTGGATCTGGAGCTTGTCCCGCGGATAGTCGATGGCGCAGGCTCGCTCGATGATCCGGCGGGCGACGTACTTCTCGTTGTACATCGGCAACTGCACCGTCACCGGCGGCAAGTCGGCAAACTGACCCCGTGGCCGGGGGATTTTGCGTCGGACCCCGTAGTAGAGCAGAACCAGGAAGTAGCGGTGGGCCCCGTAGATGCAAATCAGGGTTAGAACCGCCAGGTAAGCCGCGATTGCGAACTCAGCCAGCCTTTCGCTCAGCATCTGCAAGCTGCCTGCCGCCTGCAATCCTTACTCAGCGCTGCCAACTTTCCACCCACAAACCAAATATGCTATGAGCGCCGCCCGGAAAGGTCAATGCAACCCAAACCGGTGGCGTATCCTTTCGTGTGTAATCTCGTTGCCGAGGCGTAGGAAGGGCGTATCCTCTGGCCCATATTGAATTAACAGACAAGGAGGACACGCCCATGAGGATCGTAGCGGCGGATTTGGAGCGGACGCCAGTTACCA
>CAYZXK010000201.1:0-9172 GCA_964482395.1 uncultured Planctomycetales bacterium
AGCGGATCGTGTACGGTCTGGTGGCGTACTACAACGCCAAGTACGCCACGCGGGTCTGCAAAGAATTCCGGGAGGTCCGCGGTGTGGCCTGAAATGCCCTTCTTAACCCGCAACAATTACACACGGGAATTGACGTTACCCAAGCCGGCCGGAGGCTTGCCATCGCGGGGCCGGGCGATCATAATTCATGGTTTTGGGAGATCCCCTCGGGAGGTGAGGTCGGCGGAGAGCGCGAATGCGAGCAATGCTCGAATCCTTGATGGCCTTGCAGCAAATCGAGCTTCAAATCGTGGACATCCGCCGCCAGCTAGCCGCCAAGCAGGATAGCGTGGCCCGTCAGGCCCACAAGGTCAGAGCGGCCGAACAGGCCCTGCTGGCCCAGCGCGAGGAATTGCAGCGCGCTCAGATTGAGATGGACGAGGTGGACCTGGACCTCAAGGCCCGCAACGCCCACATCAGCAAACTCCGGGACAACCTCAACGCGGTCCGGACCAACAAGGAATACGCGGCCGTCCTGTCCCAGCTCAACAACGAAAAAGCGGATCTCTCGCGGCTGGAAAGCCGGGCTTATGAGCTGATGGCGGCGGTGGAGGCCCGCAAGAAGTCGCTGACCGAACATCAGGAAACGCTGGAGCAAGAAGCCAAACGGCTGGCCATCCTGGAAAGTCAGTTGGCCGAGGCCCAGGGTTCGCTGGCCGACCGACTCACCAGCCTCGAGCGGCAGCGCGAGCAGGCGTCGCGAAATCTGGACCCAAAAACCTTAGAACTGTTCAACCGCATCTCCGAACGATATGACGGGGAGGTCATGGCTCGGGTCATACAGGTCCACCCCCGTCGTCAGGAGTACCTATGCGAGGGTTGCAATATGTCTCTGGCGGCCGAGCGAGCCAACTCGTTGATGACCCGCGACGAGGTCATCACTTGTGATAACTGCGGCCGCATACTGCACTTGGAGAAAGGTTCCTAGCCGGAAGGTGCGCGGTGGATTTGATAATCCATGTGGATGGGGGGGCGCGCGGAAATCCGGGACCGGCCGGGGCGGGCGTGGTCATTGAGGACGAGCAGGGGCGGCTGATCCACGAGGCCGGCTATTTCCTCGGGCGCCACACCAATAACGCGGCCGAGTACCACGCCCTTCTGCGGGCGCTGGAGCGGGCCGCCCGCGTCCAGAGCCAGGCCCTGACCATCTGCTGCGACAGTGAACTTCTGGTCCGCCAACTGACTGGCGAATACCAGGTCAGGAGTGATCGACTGATGGCTTTGTTCAACCAGGCCCAGCTACTTCTGGTCCGGGGACCGCGTTGGACCATCAAGCACATCCCACGCGAGCAGAACCAGCGGGCCGATCGGCTGGCCAACCTGGCCATGGATCAGCAGCGGGATATCATCCTTTTCGATGTTGATCAGCCGCAGTCCGTGGCTGCGGTGCGGCCGCCTGAGCCTGACTCGGCTCAGTCAGCCGCCGGCGAGATTGCCGCCGACCAGCCTCGGCCGGCGGCCACCCGGCGGCCAGCGGAAACGGTCGGCGAGGGTTCCAAGCGGAGAGCAGTCTGCATTACCCTGGTACGTCACCCGCTGCCGGGTTGCTGTCCGGCCGGCGGAGTTCCAGAACCGGTCTTCACGGTGGAGAATAGTCTGCCGGCGGGTCTGTGCATCCATGCTGCCTACGCCCTGCTGCCGACGCTGTTGGCCATCCAGAATACTGACCCGGGCGAGTTTGCCGCCGTCCCCACTCTTACCGTGCGGTGCAGCCACCCAGGTTGTGGGGCCGAATTCACTTTGTGCCCGGTCCGGTCTTCCAACGGCGTTCCACGTCGCCCGACTGAGTAACGCCCGCGCGCTTGCTCGCCGCCTGGAACCTGCTCCAGCAGGGCCGGCCCGAGAAGTCTTCGCGCCGGCAGGCTGGGACAGGACGCTCCGATGAGCAGGGGCAATCGGCCTGGGCTTCAGCCCGAGGACTGGCTTGCCCAGCAGAACCGCCGGGTGATCGCGTGCCGCCGGTGCCCCCGGCTGCGAAACTATTGTCGGCAAGTCGCGCAGGCCAAACGGGCTGCGTTCCCGGACGACATCTATTGGGGCCGACCGGTACCGAGTTTCGGCCCGGCGGACGCCCACCTGCTGGTGGTCGGGCTAGCGCCCGCGGCCCATGGAGCCAACCGGACCGGGCGGCTCTTTACCGGTGACCGGAGCGGGGACTGGCTGTTTCGAGCTTTGTATCGGGGCGGGTTCGCCAGCCAGCCGTTGTCGACTCGCCGCGATGATGGCCTTCGGCTGATCGACTGTCTGGTGACCGCCGCCTGTCGGTGTGCTCCTCCGGCCAATCGCCCCGATCGAAGCGAACTGCTGGCTTGCCGCCAGTACCTTTACCAGATCATGGAGCGACTGCCTTGGCGAGTGGCCGTCGCGTTGGGCGGCCTGGCCTGGCAGGCTTGCGGGCAGACGCTGGGCGTCCGGCTGCCGCGATTCGCCCACGGAGTCGCATTCCGCCTCCCAGACGGGCGTTTGCTGCTGGCCAGCTACCATCCCAGTCAGCAGAACACATTCACCGGGCGGCTGACTGAACCGATGCTGGACGCCATTTTCGCCACGGCCCGCCGGGCGTTGCAGGCGACCAGCCTTCGCTCGGGCTGATGGCGTGCAAGCCATTTTCGAGGGCCTTTTATCGGACCATCACCAACATCCGCGCCCAAGTGGCCGGCCCCACGCCGCCCAGACGCGCTGAATATGCCGGCACCCGCGAGCGTTATACTCCATGTCAGACAGACGCGGCTTTTGCGGAGGCGCAACATGCCGTTTCGGTCGCCGTCGCCAGCGTCGCTGGACCGAATGTTTCATGCCGGAAACTGGTCCAAGGATCGACGCGCCGCTCGTACAACGGCGGTCCTCCTGGGCGGGATCGCTTGGCGCCCGAAGTCGCGTTGGCCAGGTGGCTGGGGCGTCCGGGTGGTGGTTCCGGTTTTGGTTGGGTGGGCGTTGGGGGTCGAGCCGGGCATCGGCCAGGACGATCCGGGCGGCGAGTTGGCCAGGAAGATCCAAAGTCAACAGCAACGTGAGCTGGCCGCCAGCCAGAAGCTCCTCGATGAGCTGAAGTTGACCCGCGGCCAGGCCCGGCGGTTGCTTCCCATCCTGGACAAGGCGGGCGCACTTTACATCGAGAGCTATGACCGGGAGGCGAAGCTTCTGCCCGAGCTGCATTCGGCTCTGACGGCGTTGGCCGCTGAGGACCGGCTGAATCGGGGCTTCACCCCGACGGTGGAGCGACGGGCTGGTCAGCTCGGTCGTGAGGAAAAGGAGTTGCGCGAGGCCGCGACTGAGGAGTTGGCCGAGCTTGAGCGGCAGGCCGCCAGAATCCTCACTTCGGCCCAGCGGCAGGCGATCGGGCTGCCGGCCCGTGGTACGGACAAGCCCGGCTTGCCCGGCGACGGGGCACGGTCGGTTAGTGGCGGCCAGCCGCCGGATGATGCTGCCGAGCTGGAGCGGTGGCGACTGGGGGTGCTGCGGGCGGAATTGGACGCGCTGAACGCTCGCAAACACCGGCAGCTTGGCCGGCTGGGGCGCCAATTGCTGGTGCCGGCCGCCTTCGAGTCGGTTTGCCGACTGGCTGGGACTGGCTTGTCCCCGACCTTGCTGGAAGCGGTCGAGGTCTACCAAACCGGTCGCCCCGACTCCCCCTTACAGCGGGTGCAGCAGCAGCGGGAGGAAGTCCGGCGGCTGCGCAAAGAAATCAACAACTGGAACCTTATTAACGGACTGTACCTGGACCAGGACCAAATCCAGCGGATCGTCAGCCTGTACCAGGCCGCGGTCGGGGACCTGGAGCGGCCGCGGCGCCTTAGCAAAGCTGAGCTGGTCGAGCTTGAGCGATCGATCGAGCAACTGCTCAACCCCGGACAGCTCCAGGTCCTGGCCGAATACAAGGCATGCCTGATTCCGCCGAAAAACCTGAAGGATCCGGTGCGGGTCGGCCAGGCCAATGACGATTCGGCCTACGAGCGATGGTTGGAGCGGAGCCGTCGATTAACCGGACCGGCGCTGGACCGGGCCATCGACCAGGTGCTACAGCAGGAAAGTGAGCGGTTGGGTGAGCTGAGCCGGGCCGAGCGGCAGAAGCGAGCGGCGTTGCTAGGCCGAACTGTCCGACGCGCAGCCGCCATGTCGGACGTCGAGTTCGAGATCAGCAAGTCGGAACTGGCCGCTCGCCTCACGCCGCCGGACCGGGTTGGAGAGCTTCGGGCGGAGATCGAGCGCCTGGCCCGGGCGCTGGGCGAGCCGGGGCGGTTGAGCCGGTTCATGCTGAACCCGGAGTTCATCGGTCAGCTTCGGCAGCGTGGCGAGCAGTTGGTCGCCGGCCCGGAACGCCGATCGGCCGACCTGGCGGCCGGGCCGCAGGCCGAGAACTGCGAGAAGGGCTGCGCGATCAAACCGCGGGGAGCGGCCCAGAAACCGCCTGAACGGTAGGGCTTGCATGGACCAGCGGGCTCTTACGCGCCGGGATTTCCTGGTTTCAGCCGGGCAGTGTCTTGGGGCGGCCTGCCTGGGAGCATCGCTGATCCCCGGTCCGATCGCCCAGGCGCAGGAAGCGGGTCGGTGGGTTCGCGAGGTGGATGGCTACATCCAGTTGCCGGGGCAGAAGATTCAGTGTTTCGTCTGCCCGCTGCACTGCGTGCTGAGTGACGGCGAGACCTGTTTCTGCCGCACGCGGACCAATGTCGGCGGCCGGCTGTTCACCCGCGCGTACAACAATCCCTGCATTCTGCAAGTCGACCCGGTCGAGAAGCTGCCGCTGCATCACTTCCGTCCCGGCACTCAGACCCTGACCATTGGGGTTGGCGGGTGCAATGTCCGCTGCCTTTACTGCCAGAACTGGGAGCAGTCGCAGAGAATGCCGGATGAGCTGAAGACCTTCGAGCTGACGCCCCGGCAGGCGGTCTCGCTGGCCCGGCAGAAGAAGATCGATACGCTCGCCCTGAGCTATACGGAGCCGGTCGCCTTTCTGGAATACGCCAAGGACATCGCGCAGGCCGCTCGGGCGGCCAGGCTGCGGGTCGTGGTGGCGACGGCCGCGTTCGTCGAGCCGGGGCCGCTGCTGGAGCTGGCTCGGCATGTCGATGCGTTCGTCGTTTCTCTCAAGGGGTTCACCGAGGAGTTCTACCATCGCGTGTGCGGCATTCGGCTGGCTCCGGTGCTGGCGGCACTGGAAGCCCTGCACCAGCGGAGCGGTTGCTGGCTGGAGCTGCTGAATTTGATAGTGCCCAGCTACAACGACGACCCGGAGCAGGTCCGCCAGACGACCCGGTGGATTCATGAGCACCTTGGGGATGATGTGCCGCTGCATTTGGCCCGCTTCGTACCCACGTACCGGCTGACCAACTTGCCGCGGACGCCTGTGGAGTCGCTGGAGGAAGGCTGCCGGATAGCCCGCCAGGCCGGCCTGAGATATGTGTACACATCCAACATCGCCCCGCACCCGGCCAACAATACGACCTGTGCCGACTGCGCGCAGCCGGTGATCGAGCGACTGGGGTTGAAGGTGCTGTCGAATAAGCTGAAAGACGGAACCTGCCCGAACTGTCACCGTAAGCTGCCGGGAATCTGGAAATAGTCGGCCCGACTCTCTCGCAGCCGTTTACCGGCTGGTTGCCTGACAGAAAGCCCCCTCGGGTACACACGCCCGGCAGGGCCATTCAGAAAAACAGGATGATCGCGGACCGTTCGATCCGCTCGGGCTTACCCCACAAAAGCTGGGCGGCCTTGTCGCGGTAGACGGGTTGGCGGGCACGCCAGTGGGTCACGTTCCGGGCCTGCCACTGGACGACATATTGACCGTCCCGCCGGAGGCGCTCCGCGTTTTGCCGCAGGTCGCGGTCAATGAACTCGGCTGCACGTTGGAGCTTGTCCGGCCGGCTTTGCTCCCGGGCGGCCCAGGTCTGGGCGGTGTCGCTGACTCTCTCCAGCCGGGCCTGGACCCGCCGACTGGCCAGCGACGAAGGCTGGCAGCCCGTCGCCAGCAGAGCGGTAGCCAAGGCCAGCCACACCGCAGCACTGACCTGCTCCCTTACCGGGGCAAGCCGTTTGCGGGCCGCAGGTATCGGTCTGACTATCCGGGCCTTGGTGCCTGCCATCACGGTTATCGTACCGCGCCGGCCTGGAAAAGTTGCGATACTTTGGCATCGAACGGCCGGGAGCGGTTGCATTGTCCAGCGGCCAAGCCTATGATTTCCTTGAACGGTGCTCGCCGGAAGCCGGGCTGTCGGCGGTGCCGCAGACCGATCCGCCAGCCTGAGTCCGTCCGGCAGGTGCATCCGATCGGCGGTGAGCGCCCGGCAGCCAGGCGGACGACGCCTCTTGAATCTGGGTGAGGAGGAGCGGCTGGGAAGCGACCGGTCCGGACGGTCGCGACCAGCCAGTGCGTGCTCTGGAGGTGGAGGAAGACGGGGGCGTAGGGTTGAGCGGCCGGAAAAGGATGCCTGGTCGCTCAACCCTCGTTGTTTACTGTGGGCGGCCGGGCTCCGTGCCGGCCGGTGGAGCGATAAACCCGGGGCTGGCGATGGGCGCTCGATAATTGGCTCGCCTGCTGACGCGCGTGACTGCCGGACCAGAGTGGGCGACGTATAATTCGAAGCCATGTCCGATTGGCAGCCCGATGTCAGAAGCACGCTTGATACCTGGAAGGAATTCGACCAGAACGTCATTACCCACAGTGCCGCACACCACCTGATGGCGATTGACGACCTGGTCGGCGAGCTGGGGTATGCCCGGGTGTCGGACGTTGCCCGCCGACTTAATATCACCCGGGGGAGCGTTTCCATCTCGCTGGGGCCGCTGAAGAAGGCCGGCCTGGTAGTCCAGGACGAGAACCGTCATCTGCGGCTTTCGCCGGCCGGACAGGCTCTGGTCGCGGGGGTCAAGAGCAAGCGCGATCTGATGCAGCGGCTGTTGACGGAAGTGCTCGGCGTGGGGCCGGAGCAGGCTCAGATCGATGCCTGCAAGCTCGAACACCTCCTCAGCAACGAAACGGCGGGCCGGATCCTGTCGTTCCTCCAATTCCTCGACTCGGGCTCTGGGCGGGCCCGCGAGCTGGTCGAAGCCTGGCGGGCCAGCGCACCGGAACTCGGGCGCGGCTCCGGCTCGCGGCCGGCTGCGGATTCCTCACTCCCGGGCCAGAAGGCGAGCGCTGAGCCGAACAAGGGGATCACCCGGTGAGCAGTTTGACCAAGAGCGAGCTAGTTGCGGAACTTAATCGACTGTTCGCGGAGGAGGTCGAGGCGGCCCTCCGCTATCTTTACCTGGTTCATGCGGTACGCGGCATAAATCACTTGCTGGTCGAGCCGGTCCTCAAGAAGGGGTTTCAGGAGACCATCGAGCATGCCGAGGTGATCGCTCACAAGATCCGGGCCCTGGGGGCGGTGCCCAGCCTGAAGCTCAATCTCGCGCTTGGCCCCGACAAGGTCGATGCCAAGGAGGCCCTGGAGATCGCCCTTACTTTCGAGGAAGCCGCCCTGGAGGCCTACCAGGACACGCTCCGCCGGATCGAGGGCGACGTGCCCCTCGAGGAATTCATCCGCTCGCAGATCGTGGTGGAATCGGAGCACGTCGCGGAGCTGAAGCAACTACTGGTCGAGTAGTCGGCGTCGGCCGCTCCGAGCCGGACGGTCGAGGGAGCCCGCCAGATGGATGTTCTGGGCGAGTCGGATCTTTCCATCCAGGTGCTGCGATCCCGACTGATTGGGATTATCGGTTTTGGCTCTCAGGGACGTGCTCAGGCGCTCAATCTCCGGGACAGTGGTCTGAGCGTAGTGGTCGGACTGCGGCCCGGCAGCGACTCTTGGCAGGCCGCCAACGCGGCCGGCCTTGCGGTTTGCGATTTGGCGACCGCGGCCCGCCGGGCCGACCTGCTGATGCTGCTCATTCCGGACGAGGTGCAACCTGAGGTGTACGAGCGTGAGATCCGGCCGCACTTCCGCGCCGGCGGATACCTGGGGTTTGCTCACGGCTTCGCCGTCCATTTCGGCCTGCTGCGCCCGTCCGCAGATACCAATGTGTTTTTGGTGGCTCCCAAAGGCATCGGGCCGATGGTTCGGCGGCAGTACCAGGCCGGCTTCGGCGTGCCGGCCCTGGTCGCCGTGCACCAGGATCCGTCGGGGGATACCCGTCAGGTAGCACTCGCTTATGCGGGCGGACTCGGCTGCGGGCGAGCCGGTATCCTGGAGACCAGCTTCGGCCAGGAGACCGAGACCGACTTGTTTGGCGAGCAGGCGGTCCTGTGCGGGGGGCTGTCCGAGTTGATCCGGGCCGGTTTCCAGACCTTGGTCGAGGCTGGGTATCCCGCCGAGCTGGCCTATTTCGAGTGCCTGCATGAGGTCAAGCTCATTGCCGACTTGATCCAGGAGCGTGGGATTGCCGGCATGCGCCGGGCGATCAGCAGCACCGCGGCCTATGGGGACCTTACTCGCGGCCCGCGGATCATCGGGCCGGCCACGCGGCAAGCAATGCGCCAGGTACTCGCTGAGATTCGGTCCGGCCTGTTTGCCCGCCAATGGATGGCCGAGCACGCGGCCGGCAAGCCCACGCTCAGGTCGCAGGTCGCCCGTGATGACGCCGAGCTTCTCGAGCAGGTCGGTCGACGACTCCGCGCCCTGGCTGGCCCGCCAACCGCTTCACCTGCGGCGTCCGGCCGGTCCCAGGAATCCAAACTGAGTGGCGAACGCGAAAGTCAGCCCGGATCATCCTCACGCTGACGGGTGTGACGTCTGGACCCCCAACCCCAGGCTCATGCTTAAAGCTCTGATCGTCGGCTGGTCGCTCTTGCTCCGGGCTCCCACCGGCTGGTCGGTCGCGGCGGCCGGCTGTGGTTTGGAGAGGGCTGTCAGCTCGGGGGGCCGGGCGGCTGTGATTCCGTGCCGCCGCGCTTCCAGTCTTCCAGTTGCTCACGCAGTTGCTGCTCCTCACGCAGTTCCAACACATGAGCGATGTCGATGGCGGCCTGGAGCGCGGTTATGGCTTTTTCGCGCCGGCCCAGTTTCATTCGGGTGGCGGCGATCTGGCGCAGGCAGGTGAACTGCCCGGGCAGGTCGTCCGAGTGGCGCACCTGCTCATGTGCCAGTTCAAACTGCCCGAGTGCTTCCTCGTGCAGGTCCATGGCCTGGTAGACCTCGCCGAGCACCATGCGGAC
>CAYZXK010000202.1:0-3628 GCA_964482395.1 uncultured Planctomycetales bacterium
CTATATGATCGAAGAGCTGATCGCGGTTCTGGGCGAGCTACGCCGGCGTTTCCCGGCCGCGGAGCTGATCCTGGCCGGCGACAAGTTCCATGATCCGCAGGCCGGCCAGAAGTACCAGCGGCGAGTTGCCCCCCTGCTGGAGCACACGCCGGGCGTGATCTGGCGCGGGGGAATGCCCCGCGAGCAGCTTGAACCGCTCTTGACCGAATGCGCGGTCGGGAGTTGCTGGCGGTCAAGCCATTATGACGATTCGCTCGAGCTGAGCACCAAGGCCCTGGAATACGCGGCGGCGGGCCTGCCCGTGCTGCTCAACCCGACCGGGATCAATCGGCTGGTATTCGGCCGGGACTACCCGCTTTACGTCGACTCGGCCGCTACGTGCCTGGAGCGTCTGACCGTCGCGTTATCGGACCCCAGCGTGTACGCCCGGGCGGCCGGAATGGCCCTGGAGACCTGCCGGGCTTACACGTTCGCCGCCGTCAACCGGCGGCTTCAGCCCTATCTGGAGGCATATCGGCAGCCGAGCGGGGGCCGGGCCGGCCTTCGTCGGCCGCAACGAGTGCTGTTCGCCGGCCACGACTTCAAGTTCTGCCATGAAATCATCGAGCATTTTCAGAGCCGACCGGACTGCGTAGTCCGCCTGGATCAATGGAGGGGACACGCCCTCCATGACGAGCGAGCCAGTGAAGAACTGCTACGCTGGGCCGACGCGATCTGGTGCGAGTGGTGCCTGGGTGCCGCGGTCTGGTACTCACAGCGGGTGCGACCCGGGCAACGCCTGATCGTCCGGTATCACCGGCAGGAGCTGACCACCAGTTTCCCACAGCAGGTCTGGTGGCCCAGTGTGCGGCATCTGATCTTCATCGCCCCGCATGTGCGGGAGGCCGCCCGAGAACAGATCGGTCAGGCGATGCCCCCGCAGGCACATCTGATATACAACACTCTCGACTGCGACCGCTTCGATCAGCCTCAGGAGCCCGGGTCCGAGCTGCGGCTGGGCATGCTGGGGTATTGCCCGAAGCTCAAGAACCCGCGGCTGGCGGTGGAAATCCTGGAACGGCTGTTGGCCGGCGACCAGCGTTGGCGACTGGTGCTGGCAGGCAAACCCCCGCAGGATTACGAGTGGCTCTGGCGACGCCCTGAAGAACGGGCCTACTACCAGGAACTGGAGGAATACATCGTCGGTCGGGGGCTGGAGCCCTTTCTGATCCGCCAGCCCTGGACCGACGACTCGCCCGCCTGGTACCGCCGGGTCGGATTCATCCTTTCGTGCAGCGACCTGGAGGGCAGTCATCAGGTTGTGGCCGAAGGGATGGCCGCCGGCTGCATCCCAGTCGTCCGACGCTGGCGCGGGGCCGCGGAAATGTACCCCAACAGTCTGCTTTTCGACACGGTGGAGGAGGCAGTGAGCGGCATCCTGAAGCATCTGGACCCGACCCGCCGCCGGGCTTTTTCGCAGGCGGCCCGGGAGGAAGCCCGGCAGCGCTTCGATACCGCCGTGATTCTGCCCCAGTTGGAGCCGCTGCTGCTCGGTAGGGCCCAGGTCGCGGTCGCCTGCCCGGCCGGTTGACAGCGGACCGGTCTCGGCGGCAGCCCGATAGCCGGCGGAAGTCTGCCCGGCGCGTCGGCCGCGAAAGACCTCTTGACAGGTAGCCATGCGAACTCTCGCTCAGCTTTCACGACGGCCCGCCCGGTCAACCAGCCACTTCCTCTGGCCGGTTGGGCTCTGCTCAGCAGTCGCAGGGCTGATGTCGGCGGGTTGCCTGGCCACGGCCCCGAACGCCGCTCGGGCGTCCTGGATGCAGATTCCGCTTTGTTTCTTCGACACCGATAGCCACCAAGTGGCCTTTGAATTCGATACTTCGGAGCTGCGCGGCCGACTGGTTCTGGACGGCGTCCGACCGCTGGACCTGCCGCCCAGGACGGTTCCACTGAAGGTCTTGGAATTGGATCGCGACCGGCTGCTGGTGGCGGTTCGGGAGCTGTGGATCGGCCGGCTGCACCTGTACGTGATCTGCGATGTGCCGGTGATTTGGCAGGAAGTTCAGCTTCCCGAAAACTTACAGGATGGGCTGTTCCGTCAGGCCTGCCGCTATGGCGACCAGGTCTGGCTGGTGCTGTATGACGTGCGGCAGAAGACCAACCTGCTCGGCCGGCTGCGGCCCGCGGACGCGGGGCGGCTGGCCTGGGATGAAAGCTTCGCGACCAAACTCAAGTTCGGGGTCAAGTACGGCTATGAGTACGAGTCCAACGTCCTCACCGCGGTCCGCGACGACACACTTTACATAGCCAGCGGCAACGCGTGCTATGCTTGCCGCAGCCCGGTCGCCGATGCCGGCCCGCCGACTGTCGAGCGCTGGACGGTCCCGGGGGACGTCCGGCTGATCGAGCTGGCCGGCGACCAGGCTGGCATCGTCGGCCTATACCACGATCGCGAAGCCTGCCCCGGCGGGAAAAACGAGCCGGAAAGCCAGGCCCCGTTCTTCCTGTACGACCTGGTAGACCGCAAGCGATTGCCGCTACCGGCCGACGCGCGGATTCCCTTCAATTTGCGCTACCGGCAAGGCCGGCTGGAGATGGATTCCCTGAGTCAGCCGGCCGACCTGGCTCGCATCTTCCTGCTGGACATGCGGCAAGCGGCCAGTTCGGGGCTGTTGCAGGCCGGGATCAACAATTACGAGGGCTGGGTGCCCTGGGCCCAGGTGGATTACCTGAACGCCTTCATCGACCTGCTCAGCGCCTGGGACTGGCCGGATGAAAACGACCCGTTCGCGCCGATCCGCCCCCAGGTCAAGGCCCGCCTGGACTGGGAGATGACGCTGCTGGACCGGCTGCTGGACGAAGGCAATCCCGGACTGATCTGCAAGGTCTACTCCGCCAATCGCGAGCCGGTCATTTGGGCGGTGCAGACTGGCAAGGTGCTGCTGCTGATGAAACGGTACCGGAACGAGCTGCCCGACCCGATCCCCCTCCGAAACCTGGAGCGGCTCCAGCGAGCTACCGCCGAGCTGGATGGCCACATCGAGGTGGTGGCGGCCGGGGGTGCCGATGATCGCTGGGTCAAGCCCGGCCGGCGTTACCTGAAATGGCCCAAAGGCTGCCCGGCCCCGTTCGACGGCGTCGGCGTCCCCTACAACCACCAGAACATCTGGGCGACCGCGGTGACCTATGACCTCGACCCGACCGCCGCTGATACCGGGCCCGCGTTGGTGGCTCGCGATGTCATCCAACTGCTTCTGGAGAATGAGGGGCTCCTCGATTATCCGCCGCCGTCCCAGGCTCGCTGGCGCTATTGGTGGGGTCAGGCTTCCGCCGGCTGGACCGCTGAGGAGGAGGTCTCGGTCAACACCCCGCGCTGGAAAGGCGAGTCAGCGATCGCCATCCCGCGCTACCGGACGTACGACGCCCTCGCCGTGCTGACCGTCGGCCGGCGGTTTCCGGAACTGGTGCCGGAAAGTCTGGTCGACTATTTCTGTCAGGCGGTGGAAGCCGGCTGGCTGGAGCCGTTTCTCAACCGCGAGCTTCGGCGGCGTGGGCGTGAGGTGCTGGTTCCGGACACAGTTGCTTACCAGCATTTGCGGATGGACGCGGCCCCGGACTTCCGCAACGTGGTCTGGGCCTACAAGAG
>CAYZXK010000203.1:0-7147 GCA_964482395.1 uncultured Planctomycetales bacterium
GCGGATCGTGTACGGTCTGGTGGCGTACTACAACGCCAAGTACGCCACGCGGGTCTGCAAAGAATTCCGGGAGGTCCGCGGTGTGGCCTGAAATGCCCTTCTTAACCCGCAACAATTACACACGGGAATTGACGTTACCTCGTCCCCTTCAAGAGTGTGAGTGCGTCGGCGGCCGCCGCGGGTTCGGCGTCTTCCGGCGCCAGACCCGCGTCGTATTCCATGATCGCGGCGCGCTGTTCGAACGCTTCCACCAGCCCGGGCGTCAGCGCGATAGCCGCACGCCGCCGTGGCGTTGGAAGCGCGCCCCGGCCAACGCCGTAACCTCCTGCTAAAGCAGCTCGCTCACCGCTTCCAGCCCCAGCGGGATCAGGGCCTGAATCAGTTCCAGGCTGCTGTCCAAGGCCCGCAGCTCCGCTTCGGCCGCCGCTGGAGCGCTGCTCGGCCGTAAGGTGCGCGGCCGGTCGGGTTCGGGGCAGCTCATCATGGAGTTTATCGTCGCCCGGCGTGCGAACCGGCGGCGGGACGCGGGTAACGGTCGACTTGGCTGCGGTCGCGAGAACCTTTGCTCAGAATGCCAAACGTTGGTCGCAAGCTTTCATGATGGGCCCAACCGGGTAGAATACGTGGTCACAGCGCCTGGGCGTCAACCGAGCGATGCCGGCTGGACTGCGCTGGGCCGTGCCGCCCGGGTGGATCCAATCGGGCCGCTCGAAGGTCCAGCGAAGGGACGGATAGGATGTTCGAATTCAAGCTGCCGGACTTGGGTGAAGGAGTGCACGAGGGTCAGATTGTCAACGTCCTTGTCAAGGAAGGCGATACGGTGGCTGAGTACCAGCCGATGTTGGAGGTGGAGACGGACAAGGCCGCGGTAGAAATCCCTGCGCCCAAGGCCGGTCGGGTGGCCAAGATTCACGTCCAAACCGGGCAGGTCGTCAAGGTGGGGCAGGTGCTGGTCAGTATAGATGAGGCGGGAGCAGTGGCCGCGGCCGAGCAACCGGCCACTGCGGCACCCGTGCCGCCTGCCGGGAAAGCGACCCTGGGAGTGGCGGTTGGTCCGCCAGCACCGACGGTTGTCGGCCCGAAGCCGACCAGCGTGGAAACTGAACCGGCACAGCCGGTCGCCGCGGCACCTGCGGTCCGCAGGCTGGCCCGCGAGCTGAACGTGGACATCGCTCAGGTACCTGGGACGGGTCCTGGCGGCCGGGTGCTTCGCGAGGATGTAGAGCGGTTTGCCGCCGGACGGGCCGCACCCGCCGCGGCGGTGCCGGGCGCGGTCGGATTAGCCCACACGAGCGTGGCTGGAGCGGAGTTACCGGACTTCAGCCAGTACGGGCCGGTTCGGCGGGAAGTGGTGCCGCAGATTCGCAAGACCATTGCTCGGCAGATGACCCGGGCGTGGGTCAACGTCCCGCGGGTGACGCATTGCGACCAGGCTGACATAACCGAGCTGGAGCGCAATCGCACCCAGTACAACGAAGCTGTCGGCCCGGACGGAACGAAGTTGAGCCTGACGGCGATCGTGATCAAGGCGGTGGCCGCTGGTCTGCGGCGTTTCCCGATGCTGAACAGCAGCTACGACGCGGCGGCCGAGGAGATCATCTACAAGGACTACGTGCACATCGGCGTCGCGGTGGATACGCCGCGCGGTCTGGTCGTGCCGGTGTTGCGGGACGCCGACCGCAAGTCGTTGCCGCAGGTCGCGGCCGAGTTGGTTGATCTGAGTCAGCGGGCCCGGGCGGCCAAGTTTGAGATTGCCGATTTGCGCGGCGCGACCTTTACCATTACCAATGTTGGCGCCCTGGGGGGGACTTTCGTGACGCCGATGGTCAACTACCCAGAGGTCGGCATACTCGGTCTGGGTCGGGCCCGGATGGAAGCCGTGGTCCGAGATGGCCAAATCGTGCCGCGGCTGATGTTGCCGATCTCGCTGTCGTTCGATCACCGCGTGGTGGACGGGGCGGATGCGGCCCGTTTCGTGGCGGACCTGATCCGCTCACTGGAGAACCCGCTGCGGCTGATCAGTCTGATGTAATCCGGCCAGCCAACCTGGGAGTCTAAGATGGTCGTCGGCGAATTGGCAGAGCAAACCGAAGTGGTGGTTATCGGCGGTGGACCGGGCGGCTACGTCGCCGCGTTCCGGGCCGCCGACCTGGGGCTACAAACGACCCTGGTTGACGTCGCCCCGGTTCTGGGGGGGGTCTGCCTGCGGGAAGGTTGCATTCCCTCCAAGGCCCTCCTGCACGTGGCTCACCTGATGGAAGACGCTCAGTTGGCCGGCGAGTTCGGCGTCACCTTCGGCCCGCCACGCGTCGAGCTGGACAAGTTGCGAGCCTGGAAACAGTCGGTCGTCGAACGGCTGTGCGGGGGCATCAACCTGCTGGCCAGCAAGCGCGGCGTGCGGGTGATCCGCGGCCGGGCGCGTTTCGAGGATTCCCGGACGGTGCGAGTCGACGGAGACGGGGTGACGATACTGCGGTTCAACCATGCGATCATCGCGACCGGCTCACGAGCCAAGCGGTTGCCGGAGAGCATCATACCGACCGACTGCTGCATGGATTCCACCGCGGCCCTGACGCTGGAGACGGTGCCCAAGACTTTGCTGGTGGTCGGCGGGGGCTATATCGGACTGGAGCTGGGCCAGGTCTACGCCGCCTTGGGCAGCCGCGTAACCATCATGGAAGTCCTGGACCGCATCCTGACCGGTGCCGACCAGGACCTGCTGCGACCGCTGCTGGCCCGGCTCAAGAAGCAATTCGACGACGTCCTGACCGGCGTGACCTTGCAAGGGGCGCGAAAAGTCGGGCAGGAGATCGAAGTCACCTTTGTAAAAGACGGACAACCGCAGACCCGGATGTTCGAACGAGTCCTGGTCTGCGTGGGCCGCCAGCCCAACTCGGATGACCTCGGCCTGGAGAAAACCAGGGTGGTCGTCAACCAGAACGGCTTTATCGAGGTGGACGAGGCCCGACGTACCGCCGACAAACGCATCTATGCCATTGGCGATGTGGCCGGCAACCCGATGTTGGCTCACAAAGCCAGCCACGAGGGCCTGGTGGCGGCGGAAGCCATCGCCGGCAAACCCAGCGTATTCGATGCCCGGGCGATTCCGGCCGTCGTCTACACCAGCCCCGAGATAGCCTGGTGCGGGCTGACGGAGGAAGAGGCACGGTCAAAGGGGCTGGAAATCCGGGTCGGCAAGTTCAACTGGGCCGCGTCCGGCCGGGCCGTCGCGATGGGTCGACCCGAGGGTCTGACCAAGGTCATCGCCGACGCCGGCACTGGCCGGGTCCTGGGAGTCGGCGTCGTCGGCCAGCGAGCCGACGATTTGATCGCCGAAGCCACCTTGGCCATCGAGATGGGGGCGCGAGCCGAAGACCTGGCAATGACCATCCATCCTCACCCTTCCGCGTCCGAAACTCTGATGGAGGCGGCCGAGAGTGTCCTGGGCACCGCAATCCACATGCTCCGAAAGTGAACGCTGGGGGAAGTGCGCCGGGGCCCGCGACGGCCGATCGGCCGCCGTGGCTCCAACCTGCTTTCTTCTTCCGCAAGTCGGCAGGGCTGGCAAAGCGTGTTTCGGCCGCCGCATTTGCCTCTTGTGCATCCTGCTGGCCGCCGGTGCGATCGCGGCCTGCGATTCATTTCAGTCTCGGGTTGAAAAAACCGATGCCGGGCCGCACCTTCGACCCGTGCTTGCCCGCATGAAGGATGTGTATTCCGACTTGGCCTCCGGTCGTTTCATCAGCTTGGCGGACTTCGAAAGTCCGGGTCAAGAAACCCTGTTCCGTTGCATAGGACCTGACGGCTCGGAGGGCCAGCGACCACAGCCCACTCTTTCCATCCTGCGCAGCCGGAAAGAAACCGGGGCCGGCGGACTGAAGGTCCGATTGACCGCTCCGGACGACGAGCTGGTCCTCGACGGCAAGCGCTCTAAACAATATGTGCTGGTCCGCGACTGGCGCGAATACTCACTGCTGCTGGTGAGTATCTATGGACCACCGACGGGACTCAAACTGGAAATGGCCATCACCAGTGGTCGGTCAGTTCCCCTGCGCTGGCATCGGACCATCCAGGTCCATCCCGGCTGGAACCTGTGCCGGTTCGACCTGGAGAGCGTGGGCGACTGGATCGACCTGTCCGATGTGCAGGCCCTTTCCTGGCGTGCCCCGGACCTGACCGGCCCGGTCGACCTGTATTTGGACGATCTCATAATCGCGGACAACGCCCAGTACCAGCTCGGCCGGCAGGCCGGGCCTGGCGAACTCTACGTGCTGACCCGCGGCCGCCGGATCGTGGTCGGGGCTCGGCAGCGATTCGAGCTGGCCTTCGCCGACGGGCAAATAGTGAGCTGGCGAGGTGAGGGGGCTGAGAACCTGGCCGATATTAGCGGGCTCGGACCATGGCCAGTTCCCCTGGCGGAAGACTGGGCTGACAGCCAAACCAGCCCGGTCGCCTACGATGATCCACAGTTATTTAGCGGTTGGGGCAACGCGGTAGCCACCAGCCAGCGGGTCGTGGAGGCCACGCCGTTTCGCGTGGTTCTCATGGTGAATTGGAGGTTTGCCGACCCGCCGCAACCGCTCCCGGCGGAAGGTGACCTCGGGCCCGGCCCGGGGCATAGCTGGCAATATGTGATCTACCCCTGGGGCGCGGTGTACGTGAAAGTAAGCTCCCGGGCCCCGGGTTCCGGCTGGGCCCACCCACGTCTCGGATATGCAATCGGGCTGGATGGCCGTCGGGACTTTCAGCATCCAGAGGGCACCGGCCGGGACGATTTTATTTTGATGGCCCGCCCCGGTGGGCAGCGGGCGGACTTGTTATGGACCTGGGCGAGCCCGACCCGGTTCAACCGGCAACGGGTCCTGACCAGCGCGGACCAGCGACGGCTGGCAGCTCTGGCCGGCGATCTGGAGGCTGCCCAGACCGTGGACCTGGCGCATCTGCTGCGCATCTGGCCTGCGGATATTGACAGCACCCTCGAGGCGGTCGCTTTGGCGGCCGACTACCGGAATCCGGCGAAGCTGAAGCTGACCGCCGGGCGTCTCATAATGGATGCTCGCGGCGATCTGGATCACGATGGGTACAACGAGTCGGAGGGTTGTTACGAACTGGCCTGCGAGGGTGGAGTGGTGCGCTTCGAGCTGGATCCCGGGCCGCATCTGCGCTTCGACCCGGTGTTCCGCGTTCAGGCGACCGCTGACCGCCAATGCTGGGTGTACGCCCGCGGGCGGCTGCTGAAAGAGGTCGGACGGGACGCGGACGATAATCTGCTGTTCCACCTGGCGCGGCTGGCCGGGACGCCGGTTGCCGTCGAGGTTCACGTTTCCGGTGAGGGACCGACACCGGCAGCCGGTCGCCTGGCGGGCTCACTTGACTGATCCAGAGGGTAATTCTACCATCATTTTTACGAGCGGATTAGTCAGTGGAGCCGGGTAATGGGCCTGTGTGAGCGCTGCAAGAAAGCCAAGGCCACCTTTCACCTGACCAACATCGAGCGGTCGGGAGCCCGGGCCGAACGGCACCTGTGCGACAAGTGTGCCGCGGAGGAGGGCCTGCTTCAGACCGCCAAGGCCACGGTGGACCTGAACGAGTTGCTGGAGAGCTTCGTAGCCAGCAGTAAGGCGGGGGGAGCCGATTTGACCGGACTGGTTTGCGACCAGTGCGGGATCAGCTACGTGGAGTTCCGCAACCAGGGGCTGTTGGGCTGCGCCAATGATTACGAGGCTTTTAAAGAGCAGATCGCCCGGCTGCTGGAGCGCACCCACGATGGCGCCACCCACCACACCGGCAAGACGCCCAGATCGCTCGGCACGGCCAATAAGCCCCAGCACGACATCCGACGACTCAAGCGACAACTGGACGAGGCCGTGGCGGCGGAGGATTACGAGCGGGCCGCCGACCTGCGGGACCGGATTCGGGCCCTGGAGGGTGCATGAACTCGACTCTGGACGAAGTGGTGCGTCGGCCCAGCGAGTGGCTCCGCGGCGTGGGGCCGATGCACGATGTGGTCATCTCCACCCGCATCCGGCTGGCCCGTAACCTCCGCGGCTACCGCTTCCTGCCCCGGGCCAGCAATGAGACGCGCGAGGAGATCAGCGAGCTGGTGCTCGCGGCGGTCCGCCGGTCGGCAGTCCTCAAGGATCTCATCCATATCGACGTGGACCGCTTGGACGAGCTGGACCGAATGCTCCTGGTCGAACGCCACCTGATCAGCCGCCAGCACGCGGACGGGACCGGTGCCCGGGGCGTGGTGTTTCAGCCCAACGAGGCGGCCTCGATCATGATCAACGAGGAGGATCACCTCCGCATTCAGGTCATGCGCAGCGGTTTGCAGGTCGAAGCGGCCTGGGAGGAGATCGACGCGATCGACGACTCGCTCGAGCAACAGGTGGACTTCGAGTTTCATCCGCAGTACGGCTATCTGACCGCTTGCCCGACCAACGTCGGCACCGGCATCCGCGTGTCGGTTATGCTTCACCTGCCGGCTTTACGACTGACCAACGAACTGGAGAAGGTCGGGCACGCGGCCCGGGACCTGAAGCTGGCGGTCCGCGGCGTGCACGGGGAGGGCACTGAGGCTCTGGGCGATTTCTTCCAGATCTCGAATCAGATCACCCTGGGCCGCAGCGAGGCGGAAATCGTCGACGACTTCGCCCGGGTGGTGATTCCGAAGATCGTGGACTATGAGTATGCCGCCCGCGAAGCCCTCCTCAAGAACCGCTTGGCCGCGGTGGATGACAAGGTCTGGCGGGCGGTGGGAGTGCTCAAGAATGCCCGCCTGATCAGCTCCAGCGAGGCTATGCAGTACCTTTCGCATGTCCGAATGGGGCTGCATACCCGACGACTCACCGGCATTGATCTGCAAACCCTCAACGAGCTGTTTCTTCAGGTCCAGCCTGCCCATTTGCAGAAGCTGCACGGCCAGCGTCTGAGCGGCGAACAACGCAGCATCGAACGCGCCGCATTTATTCGCGCCCGCTTGAGCACCAACTGACCCGGCCCCGAACTAGAACCTGTTTCATAACCATCGGACCGCGATCATCAGGCACGCCACATGCGTGAATGCCCGGTACATGTTGAGGTTGCATTGCCAGCGGATCAGAAGCCGCCGGTAGTAGCCCAGCCAGGCGATGGTGCGTTCGATCTT
>CAYZXK010000204.1:0-3307 GCA_964482395.1 uncultured Planctomycetales bacterium
CAGATGCAGAGGAGGTCGGGCCCCATTCCGCCGGCCGCCGATCAGCACCCCCCCCACCAGCAGCAGCCACATCATCAAGCATGAACCGGTAAGGTTGGGATGGCCGAGGAAGCCATGGGATTCGCCGGCGGTCATCCGGCGTTCGAAGTTGACCAGCAACGGATCGCTCAGGTCGAAACCCTGCCGGACCAGCTCCGGCTTATACTGCGACTCCCATTGCCGGCGGGTCTGCTCGTTCTCGTACCAACGCTGAGCGAGGCACTTGACTGCGGTGGCCCCGCCGGTAGCCAGCACCGCGGCCAGGACAACCCGTCGTGCCCCAGGGTGCCGCGACAGGGCGGCCAGCGCGGCTCCCGCCAGGACGGTAATCACCAGGTTCGACCCAGCCAGCAGGGCCAGGGGCCGGTCGGCCGCGAAGATACTCGAAACCACCACCGCCACCGCCAAAAGCACAACCGCCACCGACCAGACCGACCAACCCCCCCAGGACCGAAAGCGGACCAGTGTGGCGATCGCGGCGGCAAGCAGCAGACTATCCAGCACGGCGGTGCCGGCCGGCGTCGGACCGGCGTCGGCCTGCAACGCCGTCAGAAAAGAAACCTGAAGCCGCTCGAAACTCTCCCCGACCAGGGGCCGAGCGCACAGCCCGGCCGACAGAATGGTCAGCAACACCAGATCACAGGCCGGCGTGCCGGCCCGTGAATCCGGCACTGGAGGGAAAACGCGGCTCATCTGACCTTGCGCAGCGGGGCTTCCAGGATCGCGATGATCGACAGCACGGCCAGCACCAGCACGCCGATGGTGATCGTCTGCCGCAAACCCGCGCCCGGCAGCAGAGTGGCGGCCAGGCCCGTGGTGGCGGTGGCCAGGTAGATGGTCAGGACGGCAAACCGTCGACTCAGCCCACGCTGAACCAGACGGTGCGAAAAATGCCGCTGGTCCCCTTTCATCGGATTGCGCCCTTCCAGCAGCCGAATGATGACCACGCTGGCGAAGTCGTACAGAGGTATGGCCAGGACTACCAGGGGCGTGGCCAGGGCGTAAGCAGGCGTGCCGTGTCCACTGTGGTAATAAGTGGTCAGCGTGGACACGACCGCCAGCATGTAGCCCACCACCAAACTCCCCGCATCCCCCATGAAGATTCGGGCCGGGGGAAAGTTGAAAATCAGAAATCCCCCGACCGCGCCGGCAAACACGCAGGCTAGCCCCGGCACCAATACTTGACCGGCCATCAGCCCGCAGACCGCCAGGAAGAACAAACAGATGCAGGCCACCCCCGCGCTGAGCCCGTCCATGTTGTCCAGAAAGTTCAGCGAGTTGACGATCACCGCAAACCAGATCGTGGTCAGCGCTATGGACACGCCCGGACCGGCGAACTCCGCTACTCGCACTTTGCCCAGCGTGGCAACCAGCAGGCCGACCGCCAAAATGACCAGCAGCTTCGGAACGGCGGCCAGCGGACGCCGATCATCCAGCAGGCCGACCACATGAAGGATGACGCCGCCAACCAGTATCACGACCATTTGCCAGGCCCGGTCACGTATCCCGCCCAGGTAAGCCTGCGCAACCTGGCCCAAGCGGTTAATCACCCAGGTGTCCGGGACTGCCTGGGACACGCCCACGGCCACGCCCAGTGCCAGCCAGGCCGACAGGAATATCGCGACCCCGCCCCCATAGGGGATCGCGGCCGAATGCGACTTGTGCCCACCAGGCTGATCGACGAAGTTCAGATAACTGGCAACCCTGCGGGCCAGAATCGTCAGCCCCGCTGAACCGGCCAACACGAGGCCCGCGGCGCCCACCAGCAGTGAAACAAGCAGGACGGAGCTCATCACTGGCCGCAGTTGTCACCGTTCGACCGGCCCCAATCCCGCTGTTGCTCCCGGTAGGATTGTCGCATCCGGTCGAAAAACGCGTGGTATTCCGGCCGCCGATAGTCCGGGTAGGTCCACGGCAGAACCTGCCAGGCCCCGTTAGCGTATTGAAGCGTGACCTCCGCGTAGATGCCGTGTCCCAGGTAGATCCGGTGGGCCCGATCCTTGGTCGTTGCCAGCACCAGCTTGGTCAGGTCCAGGTAGCCCGGGTCGATGTTTACCGGACGACGGGTTTCCGGCAAAAGACACTGGTAGGCGATCTCCTGTTCCAGCGCATTGGTCTCCAGCTTGATTTCGACCAGTCGATCGGGCTGAATCAGCGGCTGGAAGCTGACAAATCGGCGAAGCAGGTTCGGCCCCATCTCCTCCAGGTAGTAATCGGTGTGATCGAACGACCAATGGTCGCTTTCCAGGTCGATCGGTCCAAACCGCCGCGACAGTAGCTGTCGGGCACGCTGAAGCAGGTCCGGATCGCTGCCCAGCAATCCGGCCAGCAGCTTGACGGGCTTGGCAGGACGCGGCTTGGCCATCGCACGGGAGTTTACCGTGCCGCCGGTCGGGTCGCGAGCACCTAGCTTTTCACGCCGGAACGCACCTTGTGGCCGGGTTTATCGGACTCCCGCAACCGCGCAACGGCCGCTTGCGCGTTTCGGCTGGCATTATGATCCTCAAGCCGCTAGAATGATTGCCTGGTTGACAGACGGTTGTGGAGAGTTGCCCCTTTCACCCCGTGCGGCAAGGCCGGGGAAACACTCCGCGTGCCGCCGGAAGCTTACGAGCAGGGCTCCAGTACATGGTTTGGCGGTTAATGGCAGCCTTGGGCATCATTTGCTACCCGCTGCTGCCATTGTGCGCGCTGGGTTGCTGCACAGGTCAGCGGTGCCCTGCCGGCCCCAGCGGCTGTCACCAACCGGCACAAGTATCCTGTAGCCGCGGCGGATGCGTGCCTGGGGTGGGCGCGTGCGGTGCCGGGAAGGCCGTCTGGACCCAGCTTTCCAGGTACCCGATCTGCCAGTGCAAAGCTTGCCCCGGGGATGCACCCAAAGACCCCCCCACGGCCGGGTCGAGTGGGCCCATCCCGCGGACCACCCAGCTTTCGGCCGCGACCGTTGGGGGAACTCCCAATACCGAACTGGGCCGGAATGCTCGGTTCGGTTTGCTTCGCTGGGGGCACGATCCGCCGGCGGAGTTGACCTCCCATAACCGGCGGCAAGCACACCTCGCGATTTGGCTGAAATAAACCAGGACGCGAACCTGCCAACTGGGTTCGCGCGCCGGCTTTCGGGCTTTCGCCCAGGCTGCCATGCAGGTATGCCGAAGCGAGAGCGGCATTTGTCCCGAATACTTTGCCGATCGCGGCGCGCGACTGGAACCTGTTCATCCATGAGCAAACAAAGCTCCAAAGGAGATTTTCATGAGACGGGTAATCGTAC
>CAYZXK010000205.1:0-10715 GCA_964482395.1 uncultured Planctomycetales bacterium
CGGTCATGGCTGGTCCTCCTGTGGTCTCTCACTATAAGTATATCAGCTCACCGGGTTTGGCGGCCGGCGCTTCGCCGGTCGCAGGTCAAGGACACGTGGCCCCGCGGGCATAGGTTATTATGGGCGGTCTGAGGCGCGATCTGGACGTCGAATGGCCCACCCTGGGTAGCGATGGTCAATGGATCCGGCCGCTCAAATCCGGCGCAAACTCGGCTCACCCGGACGTGGTCGCTCGCGGCTGGCGCAAGGAATCGGGCTGTCTGCCGCCCTGTTGATCGGCCTGCTGCTGCGAACCGCATACCTCAGGGAGTTAGCTGGAACGCCAGACTTCTCGGTGCCCCTGGCGGATGCGGCGTTTCACGATTACTGGGCTCGCGGGCTGGTGACCGGCGACTGGACCCCACCCTCGGGCTGCGACGATCCACGAATTGGAAGCTCGCCGTATTTACGGCCACCGGGATACCCCTATTTCCTCGCCTTCCTGTATTGGGCGTTCGGCCCGGGCAACTACCTGGCGGTGCGGGTAGCCCAAATGGCACTGGGCTTGGTCAGCGTCGGCCTAGGCTACGCTCTGGCCCGGTCGCTATTCGGGCACCGAGCGGCCCTGATCTGCGCCCTGCTTCTGTCCGTCCACTGGGCATTTATCTACTACGAAGGAGAACTGCAAGAACCGTTTCTGCTGGTGCTGCTCGCGCTGTCGGCGTTGCTCCTGTTGCAGCGATGGGCTAGGCGGGCCACGGTCCTGCGTGGTCTGGCCGCCGGCCTGCTGCTGGGGCTGATGGCTCTGGTACGCCCCAACGCGCTGGCTTTTGTCCCGGTCGCGAGCCTGTGGATGTTCTGGGCGCTACGCCGCCGGGCTGGGCTGTCGCAGTCGGTCCGGTCCGCGGGTGCCCTGCTGCTGGGGGCGGCACTGGCGGTGGTGCCGGCCACGATCCGGAACTATGTCGTGTCCCGCGATCTGGTTCTGATCTCCGGCAACGGTGCCATCAACCTATACATCGGAAACAACCCCCTCAGCGACGGCTATACCGCCCGGATACCGGAACTCCGCGCCTGGACCGGACAGACCGTCTGGAGCTGGTTCATCTACAATCGAATCGTTCGGGCGGTCGAGGCGGAAGTCGGAAGGCCACTGAAGCACTCGGAAGTATCGGCCTACTTTCGCGACCGGGCCTGGCGATACATGTGCCAGAACCCGGGGCACTGTTTGGCCCTGGCGGTCAAGCGTCTGTTGCTGCTGCTCGGGCCGGCCGAGGTGGCCAACAACAAGGAGGTGCATTTCGAGCGCCGATTTTCCGCGATCCTGAGGTTTCTGCCCGGGTTTTCGCTGGCTCTCGCGTCCGGGGTACTGGGCTTGGCGATGCTCGCGAGGCAGCGTTGGGGCAAATCGCCCACGGGTCTGCCGGCGGCCGGCGGCCCGCCAGTGGATGTTCAATTCCATTTGCTTGTGCTGCTTTTTGTCGCGGTTTACTTGGCCTCATTCGTGCCGTTTCTGGCCGCTGAGCGCTTCCGGGTTCCGATAGTGCCATTTCTGCTGTTGTATGGCGGCTACGGTATGGGTCGATTGTGGGACCTGGCCCGGGCGCGGGAATTCCGCCGCCTGATAGTATGGGGTTTGGCCGGGACGGCGCTGTTCGCCGCAGCCCAAATCCGCTGGACCAGATACGAGCCGCACTTGGCGGTCTGGCACCTTGGTCGCGGGGAAGCATACCTGCTACGTGGCGATCGGCCTCGCGCGATCGAAGAGTATTACCGGGCGGTGAGCGCTGAACCTGGCTATGTGGCCGCGCGGCGGAGTCTGGCCGCCGTCCTGGTTCAGGCTGGCCGGTTGGACGAGGCTATCGACCAGTATCGCGCGGTGGTGGGGCAGACGCCGGAGGACCCTGACGCCTACCACGCCTTGGGGGGAGTGCTGGCGGAGCGCGGCCTGTTTGAGCAGGCGGAGGCGGCTTACCGCACGGCCCAGCGACTGGATCCGCAGTCGCCCGGACCGCATCTGAACCTGGGGAACCTGTATCTGGAGTGGGGTCGGGCGGACCTGGCGGCGGCCCAGTACGTCCGGGCCCTGGAACTCCAGCACAACCTGGCTGAGGCCCATTACGGGCTCGGGCGAGCATACCAGGCCCAACATGACCTGAACCGGGCCGAAGCGGCCTACCAGGCCGCCGTCCAGGCCAACCCGGCCTTTGTTGAAGCCCGGATAAATCTCGGCACCGTGCTGGCCGAGCGGCAGCAGTTCGAGGCGGCCATCGAGCAGTATGAACACGTTCTGGCGATCGATTCCCAGCGTTTCGAGGCCCATTACAACCTGGCCGCCGCCCTGGCTGCCCTTGGGCGAACTGAGCAGGCCATTGCCGCGGTGAAGCACGCGCTTGCGATTCAGCCAGAGAATGCCGCCGCACGCCAGATGCTCCGGACTCTTCAAGCTCGGTCCGGCAAGCCGCCCGGCTAGTCACACGACCGCCGCTCCACCTTGACGGTCGGCGCCGCCCCGGGCAAGATGCGGCCGCCAGGCCTGAATGAGCGAGGGCGAGCGGAGGAATGTGGTAGAGCTGACCGTGAAGCCGAGCAACAAAAGAATAGTGACGTGGACCGTCCTGGTTGCAGCAGGGCTGGCCGCGATAGGGTGGCAGGCGATGCGCCTGACACGTCCCCGAGAAGGGGTACTCAGACTGGCAACGGTTACCAAGCTGGACGTGGCCAGTCGCAGCGGAGAGATCAGCTTCGTTCACCCGCGCAGTGGGCAGCCGATGACGATTGCCGCCGAGCATATCCCCGCTGAGTGCGAAATCACCGTTGACGGTCGGCCTGCCACGCTCGCCGACGTGCGGGTGGGCGATACGGTGTCGGCCGGCGGCCTGATCTATCCCGATCACACCGTAAGTCCGCGATGGTTGCACGTGACCCGGGCCACCAGCACGACCCGGCCTGCTCCCCAGGCCGGCGAGGCGGGCGATCATTAACCGAATGGACGCCCACCAGCCAGGCCGGGAATCGCTCGCTGGAGGGCGGTTCAGGTACGGACTGGCGGCCTGGTTACTGCTGGCGACCGGCGGGCTAGCCCACCTGATCTATCTGATCAACGACTGCCCGCTCGACCTTTCCGGCGACGAAGCCCACTACTGGGAGTGGTCGCGACGGCTGGATCTCAGCTACTACAGCAAAGGTCCGCTGGTCGCCTACATCATCGCCGGCTCGCGAGTGCTGCTGGCGGACTGGTCGCAGCGGCTGGTCGGCAGCGAGGCTCTGGCAGTCCGGGTGCCGGCCATTCTGCTCTCGGTCGGCACCGGGCTCGGCCTGTACGCTCTGGGACTGGCGACCCTGCGCTCCCCCCGGCTGGCACTGGCCGGCGTCGCGATCACCTGCACGATACCCATCCTGGCGGTCGGGGCGGTTTTGATGACCATCGATGCCCCGCTGGCTTTCCTGTACGTGTGGGCACTGGTCGCGGTCGAACGCGGGCTGCGCGCCGGGCACACCCTGCCGTGGGTCTTGGCCGGGCTGCTGGTCGCTCTGGGAGTGCTGGCCAAATACACGATGCTCCTGATCGTCCCGACGGTTGCGCTGGTCATTTTGGTTGAAGCTGATTTTCGAGCGGTGTTACGCCGTCCGGGTCCGTACCTGGCTGGGGCTATCGGGCTGCTAGGCCTGGTCCCGATCGTGCTGTGGAATGCGAAGCACGATTGGGTGAGCTTCCGGCACGTTGCCGGGCAGGCCGGCCTGGCCGGCCGACGCTCTTTCGATCTGTCCGGCCCGGTCAGCTACCTGGCCGGTCAGGCGGCAGTGATCGGGCCGATCTGGCTGGCCGGCATGCTTTATGCCGTAGTCAGTCTGTGGCGCAGGCCCCGGGAGCCCTTAGAGCGGCATTCGGCCGGTTCGGTCCGGCTGCTATGCGTGGCGGCACTGGTTCCGTGGCTGGGGTTTCTGGCATTCAGCCCGCTGACCAAGATTCAGCCCAACTGGCCGGCGGTGGCCCTCCTGCCCGGGACGATGCTGTTGGCCTTATGGCTGTCACGACTGTGGAACCGGCCGGATCACCGGGTTCGGCGCGCGGGACGCGCCTTGGCGGTGGCCGGGAGCGTGGCCGGCTTGGCAACCGTGGTGGCAGTGCACTACAGCGAGTTCCTGATGCCGGTCTTCGCCTGGCTGGCCCGTAACCAGCCGCCCTGGAACCTGACACCGGTCGCCAAGTTCGATCCGACCGCCCGGCTGCGGGGCTGGTCGCAACTGGGGGCCGCGGTAGGCGAGATTCTTCGGGGTGAGCAGGCTGCGGGGCGCGACCCGTTCATCGCGACCGACGATTATCAGAGCGCCAGCGAGATAGCGTTTTACTGTCCCGGCCAACCCACGGTTTACTGTTTCCAGGCCGCCCTGGGCGATCGGCAAAGCCAGTACGACATCTGGCCCAACCCGATTCGCCAGCCGGAGGGTTTCCTGGGCCGGCCCTGCATCTATGTGGGTTCGCTCAAGCCGGAATTGACCGGCCAGGGCGGCTTGCCCCACGCGGCACTGCGACAGATCCGCTTGGCCGCTACCGTGGAGCACCGGGTCGGCGGGCATCTGGTGCAGGTCTGGCCGGTCTACGTGTGCGGAGAGTTCGCCGGGCTGCCGGCGGAGCTGACCGGCCGGGCCGGGAGGTTCTAGCATGGTCAGCAGACCCCGGCCGGTCGGGCCGGCGGCGCCGGCCGCGAGTGACCCGCCGTGCGGTGGTCAGCAGGCATGGGTCGCACGGGTCTGGCGAGCGCTGCCGCGGCCGGTGCCCTGGGCGTGGGTGATTTCGGGGCTGGTGCTGACCGGGGTCGGGTTCGCGGGACTGGATCGCTGGTTCTATGAGCAGGTTTCCCTGCGACTGAATACCGAGGGCATCGACCGTGACTTCTACCACGTCAGCCGCCTGTTCTGGGACGTCTGTCGTGGCGCGTTCGGCTACGGCCTGGCCGGGATCGCGATCGGAATCTCCCTCCTGATCCTGGATTCCGGTCGGAGCCGGGCCGTGCTGGCGGGATTCCTCGCCGTCCTGCTGACCGCACTGTCGGCCAATGTTGTCCAGCGGGCCGTCGGGCGAGCCCGCCCCAACCGGGCGGAATCTCACCTGACCTTCGCCCGTCCGCTTGCCGAACTGGTCAGCAGGAAGGGCATCTCGTTTCCCTCGGGCGAAGCAGCGACCGCGATGGCATTGGCCTGGGTGCTGGGACGCCTGCTGCCCCGGTGGAAAGGTGCCTTCTACGCCGCCGGCGCATTGGCGGCGAGCGCTCGACTGGTAAGCGGAGCACATTACCTCAGCGACGTCGCTGCGGGCTCTGTACTGGGCCGCTTGCTGTCGGCCTGGATTTTCAACCTCATCCGACCCGGCTCCAACGACGCTGGGCGGCACCGGGGCCCACCGGCCCAAATCGCTAACGAGGGTGGCTGAATCAACTCGCCCGATTCGCCAACCGGGGGTAGCGGCCAAGTCTGCACGAAATGCATGCTGTCGGAAACGCATAGCGCCGGACCTCCGAGTCCGGCAACTTTCTTCAGGCGGCCCAGCAGTTTGGCTGGCGTCGCACCGGAACCTGACCGCCATGGGACTCAAGCACTTGGCTTGGGTCAATCGAATCGCCACAGTCCGGCCTGGCGCGCCAGGCGGTGGGCTTCCGACAACTCCCTCATGGTCACCGGCCGGTTGATTTCGACAAAGCCAGGCCCGCCGTCGCTGGTCCGCGTCCCCACCCGGTTGGCCGGATGATACTGGGCCATTATGTTCACGTAGGTGTCCGGCGAGAGGTTATCCGCCAGCCAGCGGAAGATGGCAGCGCTCTCCTCGAGCAGGCCGGGCATCACCAGGTGGCGGATTAGAACGCCACGAGCGGCCACACCATCGGGCATGAAACGCAGCGGGCCGACCTGCCGGTGCATTTCGGCGATAGCCGCCCGGGCGTGATGGGCGTAGTCGCGGGCCCCCAGGTACCGCTGGCAGCACGGCTCGGTCCAGAGCTTGAAGTCTGGCATGTAGATGTCCACGATCCCGTCCAGCAGCCGCAGGGACTGTAGAGAATCGTAGGCGCTGGTGTTGTAGACGATGGGCAGCCGCAGGCCGGCGTCGACCGCCAGATACAGGGCTTCCAGCATCTGGGGCACGACATGCTCGGGGGTCACCAAGTTGATGTTGTGGCAGCCCTCGGCCTGGAGGGCGAGCATCATGTCGGCGATCTTACCCGGCCCATACTCCCGCCCCTCCACCAACTGGCTGATATCGAAGTTCTGGCAGAAGACGCACCGCAAGTTGCAGCCGGCCAGGAAGATGGTCCCGCTCCCGCGACTGCCGCGCAGGCAGTCTTCCTCGCCGAAATGCGGGAAGGCCGAGCTGACTCGAGCATGCCGGCCGATCTGGCAGGTCCCGGTCTGCCCGGCCAGCCGATCGACCCGGCAGTTGCGCGGGCAGACCTGACAGGAGCGGAGCGACTGGGTCGCCGCCTCGGCTCGGCGGCGCAGCTCCCCGGGGCTCAGCGTCAGGTACGCCGGCCGGAAGTCGTCGAGTTGGAATCTCGCATCGTCGACGGACACAAGCCGTTTCCCGAGACCCGCCGGGGCCGCTGACAGTTTAGCCGGTCAGCCGGCGGCCGGTGCAAAGGTGCCTGGGGCGACGACCTGGCGGGCGCCGAACGGGAGGTTCCTGCCAGCCCGATAAGCCACGGAGAAAAAATCATGCTGGGCATCATCCCGCGAAACTCGGCCTTCTTCGACCTGTTCGAGAAAGCCGGCGCGGCGCTGCAATGCACCGATGGAAGGGCGCATCCGGATTCACCCCCCGGGCCCAGGCGGCGCTTTATACTCGCGTGTCATTGTGGCATACAGCGCCGGCACGATCACCAGGGTCACCAGAGTGGCCACCAGCAGACCGAAGATCTGCACGTAGCACATCGGCTCCCACAGCGGTCCGCCCCGCACGGCCAGCGGCACCAGCCCGCCGACCGTGGCCAGCACGGTCACCAGTATCGGGCGCATTCGGACCAGGGTGGCCGCCGTCAGGGCCCATCCCAGGGGCTTGCCGGCCTGGCGCAGCTCCTCGATGCAGTCGAACAGGACGATGATGTGGCTTACGATCACCCCGGTCAGAGAAGCCACCCCCAGGAACGCCATAAAGCCGAAGGGAGCCTTGAAGATCAGCAGGCCCATCAGTCCGCCGACCACTCCGAACGGGATGGCGGCCAGGACGATCAGCGGCCGAATGGTGCTGTTGAACTGGATGACCAGCATCAGGTAGATCGCGGCCAGGCAGGCCGCCAGTGCTCGGCTCACCTCTCTGAACCCTTTGCGCTGCTCGTAGTACTCCCCGGCCAGCTCGTATCGGTAGCCCGGCGGCCAGTCCAAGGTCTCAAGCCGCGGGCGCAGTTGCTCCACGATCCGGCTCGGCAGAACGGGGGGCAGAACGTCGCACTTGACGGTCAGGCAGCGCTGGTGGTCGCGGCGGCGAATCTTGGGTGGAACCGATTCGATCTTGAAGTCGGCGATCTGCCGCAGAGGCACTCGCGCCCCGGTCAGCGAACTGATCACGTACATGTTGTAGAGGTCGTTTACGCCGCTCCGCTCCTCGTTACGCAGCCGCAGTTTGACGTCGATGAGCCGATCCTCCTGGCGCATCTGAGTGACCGCATAGCCGGATAGACCCGCGAAAAGCAGCCCGGCCACATCTTGGTTGGATATGCCCGTCAGGCTGGCCCGGTCCGGATTGACATTCAGGGACACCTGGGGAATCTCGGGGTCCCAGTCATCGTGCGGATCGTCCGACCCGGGAATGCCACGGAGGAGGTTCTTGACCTGTCCACCCAGTCGGCGGAGCTGCTCGGTGTCCGGGCCGAGGATCCGCACCTGCACCGGCAGGCCCACCGGCGGCCCGGTCTCCAACTGCTGGATGGTGAGCCGGGCACCGGCGATTTGCGCCGGCAAGGCCCGCTTGAGCCGGGCAACCACCGACCCGGTCTGCCGCTGGTCGCGGGTATGCACCAAGATCTGGGCGTAGTTATCGGCCCGCTGCTCCGGAACCACCGACAGCCAGAAACGGGGCCCGCCCGCCCCGACGAAAGTCGTATAGGAGTCGATGAACTGCCCCTCCAGCGACTCGATGCATCGCAGCACCCGCTCGGCCTCAGCCTGGGTCTGCCAGATCGGCGTGCCGTCGGGCAGGTACACGTTCACCGTGAAGACCCCGTGCAGGTCTTTCGGGAAAAAGGCCGTCCCTATCAAACGCGTCAGGGCAACCCCCACGGCCAGCAGCCCGGCGCAGATGGTCAGCACACGCCACGGACGCCTGAGCGACCAGATGGTGAAACGGCTGAATACTGCCGCCAGGCGGGCAAACAACGCGTCGCTGCCCAAGCCGGTCGGGACCGGCCGGGGCGGTCGGACAGGTGCTTGGCCCGTCTGGCCCCCAGCGGCCGAGTGCGCGACCCAGGTCTCCAGGCCGGGCTGGCCTCGCAACAGGTAGTAGCCCAGCAGCGGCATGAAGGTCATGGAGACGAACCGGCTGGCGATGAGGGACGCTGCCACCACGATCGGCAAGGAGTAGACGAATTCCCCGGTGACCCCACGGATTAGCAGGAGAGGAAGAAAAGCGACGCAGTTGGTCAGCGTGGCGTACAGGATCGCCCGAGCCAGCTTTTGCGGCCCCTGCCAGGCCGCCACGTCCCGTCGCACGCCCGCGGCCAGCTCGCGATTGATCGCGTCCGCCGCGACCACCGGATCGTCCACCAGCAGCCCCAGGGCGATGATCAGGGCCCCGATGGAAACCTGCTGGAGGTCGATGCCCAAAGCCTGGCATACGCCCAGCGTCAGGGCGATCGTGACCGGGATCGAGATCGCCACCAGCGTCGCGCTCCGCCATTCCATCAGCAACACGGCTATGACCACCACGATCACCACCGCCTCGATCAGGCAGTGGTTGAACTCGGCCAGCTTGTGGCGGACCTCAGCCGGCTCGTCGGCGGTGCGGTCAATACGCAAGTCGTCCGGCAAAACCCCCTCCAGCTCGGCCAGAGCCGCATCCACCTGTCGGGCGAAATCACGGATGTGAGAGCCCTTTACCTGGCGGACCACCAGCGTGATGGCCCGCGTGGTCTGAAGTTCGGACGCCTGCCCGCTGGCCCCGGAAGCCGAAGCGGCTCGTCCAACTGGCAACCCATCCCCAGCCTCGACGGTTTCCCCCGGCGCTGCTTGCGTACTTATGCCCAGCGTCCGCTCGGTCAGCCAGCGATACATCGGAGTCTGCGATTTGCCGCGACCAGGCGGGACCTTGATGGTGCGGAAGTTGAGCACGTCCGGCGGATCGACATATCCGCGAGTGATCTCGACCAGATCGCGCAGGTACAACGGGTACCCGCCGACATCGCCTGACTGGTCGTGTGCCAGGGCGCCGGTGCCGATCGCCAGCCTGCCCGCTTCGGCTTGCGGCTGGCAGATGCCGACGACCACGTCCCCAATCTCCTGCTCGCTCTTGAATTCGCCCGAAGGCCGGACGATCAGGTTCTGCTCCCGCAGGTCCAGCCGCCCACCGGGTAGATTGGTATTGCGTTGTTGCAGTCGGCTGATGATGAATTCCGGCCGGATGCCGAACTGGCTGAACCGCTGGCCGCTGTAGCCGAGGGTGACCTGTTCTTCCTGCTGGCCGACCTGCTCCACCTTGGCGACGGCGGGGAAGCGCTTCAGCCGGTCGCGAATCTGGTCGGCGAATTCCCGCAGCTCGCGATAGGTGTACTTCTCGCGGGCGTTGCGGCGTAGAGCAGGTTCCAGCTCGTCCAGCTCACGGATGAAGAAGCCCGGCCATACATCCGGATGCCATTGGCCAGCGGCCTGCGTCTGACGGGCCCAGGTCTCGACCACCCGGTCGAACTCCTCCGGCCCGCCCCGGAGCTGGAAATCGACGCACCCGGTGCTGGCGGCCTCCAGAATGCGACCGTCCGCAATCAGGCCGGTCTCGGTCAGCCGCTGCAACAGCGTCCGGCCCAGCCGCAGCATAGCACTGCGAGCCACCGTGCTGGGGTAAACCAGCACCCCGCTGACGCGGTTGGCCCGATACTCCGGCCGGCAGGCCGTCCGGGCCGGCTCCAGGACCTTCCGGATGGCCTGGGCCCGCAACTCAATCTCCAGGTCGGACACCGGCGGACTGCTGACCGTCAGCATCAGGGCCACCGTCTCGCCATAGTCGGTGTTCAACTGCGGCCGGACCGGCAGGTCGGCCACGCGCGGCAGGTCGGTCAGCTCGTCCAGCTTGGAATGCAGATCCTGCCAGACTGCGGCGGCGTTCTTCTCGCTTTCGCGCAGTTCCACGTAGACCACCGACAAGCCGGGGCGGCTGAGCGAGCTGACCGTCTCGACCGAGGGATTCTCGGCCAGCTTGCGCTCGATCTTCCGGCTCACCTCCTGCTCGACCTTCTCGGCCGCCGCCCCCGGATAAGGCGTGATCACCACTGCGTGCCGGACGGGAATGATCGGATCACGCCGCTGCGGCATGGCCAGGTAGGCCAGCGCACCCCACACCAGCGTGGCCAGCAGGGCGGTCCAGGCGACCGGCCGCCGATAGACGAAGAACTGGCTGGCTGTCACGGTGCCCCCTCACCGGCTTCGCCCGGCAGGACCCGCACCGGCATCCCCTCTTCCAGCCGCCACGCACCGGTCACGATCACTCGCTGCCCGATCTGGACCTCGCTGCGGTCCGGGAGGATTTCGACCTGGTTATT
>CAYZXK010000206.1:0-1932 GCA_964482395.1 uncultured Planctomycetales bacterium
GTACCAGCGGTAGCCGACATGCATCAGCGTGATCGGCGGCAGGTCGGGATCCGGACCGTACAGCGCGATGATGCCCCGGTTGGGGTCCGAGCCGGGCGGACCGCCACCGTCGGGCGGAAAACCGCCGGTCTCGTAGCCCCACGAGCCGGCGTACCAGTACCGGTTGACGGCCGGGGCGCCCGCCTCACCCGGTTCCATAGGCAACTCGCCGCCGACCTGACAATGCAACTGCCCTTGGGCGTCGGTCCATTCCACGACCAGCTCGCCGAAGGCCGTGTAGCTGGCGGCCGAGACGGCCACCCCACCCTGCCCGCCAACCTCATAGCTCACCGGCTCGCCAAGCTCGTCGGTGGTCATCAGCGTCGAGCCGATCAGGTCGCTGTGGAGGTACCGCGCCCAGGGTACCACACCCCGGCCATTGCCGGGGGTTCCGATATTGGCGCCGGCGGCCGAGCCAGAGTCAACGGGCAGCACAGGGCCGGCGCCAAGCGAGCCAGAGCCGACCGCCAGCACGGGGCGCGGGGTGCCACGCCGACCGCCCTCAGAGCCACCATGCTGTGATGACATGCCGACGGCGGGACGCGTTAGCGCGGCACCCCGGCCTGGACACTCAACCGCCCACGCCGAATCTAAAGACCCCGAGGCGGAAGGCGACACAACCTCCTATCACGGCCAGCGAAAAGGCCACCATAAGAGCTGCGACTAGCTTCAGCGCCAGCCTGTCTAATCTGGACGCCAGCGACCACGTTCCGTAGATCCTCCGGCCAGCCCACCAGATTACGCCAAACCCGGTCCAGACTCCAACGACGGCCACGACTGTTGCTGCCGGGACGGACCGCAGGTCGAGGAACCAATACGCTGCGTCGATCGCCGCGACAGCCGCTAGCCCCAATAGTGCTGGCAGCACGGCGCGCCGCCAGCGCGGGCGCTCGGCTAGCCCATCGTTAGTCTCATGAACCATAAACGCGCTCCTCAGTAAAGCAGACCTCGTTCGATTGCACGCCTGATCAGGTCCGCAGCGGCGTCCTCCGGGCTGCTCGGAGGTGGTCCAGTCACCGACGTACCCGGTAACTTCATGCTCGCCTCGAGGAACCGGACGCACTCGCGCATGCGTCCGTCATTCCTGGGGTCGCAACCGGACTCCGGGTCCGCCGTTGGATCAGGCCGGGGCTGGCACGCCACGGCTTCGCCCGCCTGCCACCAAATATACCCCTCTGCCAGAGTGAACACCACCGCAGCCGCGATCACGACCGCCCAGAACAGTCTGCCGTCCGGATCAATGCGGGTCAGCGCCTCGGCCCCGCAGTAGGAGTAGACGTTTAGTCCGCCGCTCAAGCCGATGGGGTCGCGTTGGATGAAGCGGCCGAGGGCCGGGTCGTACCAGCGGTAGCCGACGTGCATCAAGGTGATCGGCGGCAGGTCGGGATCCGGACCGTACAGCGCGATGATGCCCCGGTTGGGGTCCGAGCCGGGCGGACCGCCCGCGGTCGGCAAGCCGCCGGTCTCGTAGCCCCACGAGCCCGCATAGCCGTACCTTGGGAACCCTGCCGGCAACTCGCTGCCGACCTGGCAGTGCAACTGCCCCTGGCCGTCCAGCCACTGGGTGACCAACTCGCCAAAAGCCGTGTAACTCACCGCTGACACGGCAGCGCCACTTTCATCCGTGGTCAACATCGTCGACCCGATTAGGTCGCCGTGGAGGTACCGGGCCCAAGCTACCACGCCCCGGCTTTTGCCCGGCCTTCCAATATTGGCGCCGCCGGCCGAGCCGCCGTCAACCACCAACCGACCGCCGGTGGCGTATCCTTTCGTGTGTAATCTCGTTGCCGAGGCGTAGGAAGGGCGTATCCTCTGGCCCATATTGAATTAACAGACAAGGAGGACACGCCCATGAGGATCGTAGCGGCGGATTTGGAGCGGACGCCAGTTACC
>CAYZXK010000207.1:0-95786 GCA_964482395.1 uncultured Planctomycetales bacterium
GTACGCCCACAGCAGATAGGGACCGACCTGGCTCACGCCGGTCTGAACCCAGCTCGCGTACCGCTTTAATCGGCGAACAGCCGAACCCTTGGGACCGCCTTCAGCCCCAGGATGCGATGGGCCGACATCGAGGTGCCAAACGCCTCCGCCGCTATGGACGCTCGGGAGGCATCAGCCTGTTATCCCCGGAGTACCTTTTGTCAGTTGAGCGATAACCCTTCCACACGGGATTACCGGATCACTAGGGCCTGCTTTCGCATCTGCTTGACCCTTATGTCTCACAGTTAAGCCGGCTTATGCCCTTGCACTCCACGCACGATTGCCAACCGTGCTGAGCCGACCTTTGCACTCCTCCGTTACCTTTTGGGAGGAGACCGCCCCAGTCAAACTGCCCACCTAGCACGGTCCCCCGCCCGGCTTCACGGGACGGGGTTAGGTAACTAATAGCGCAAGGGTGGTATTTCAACGGTGGCTCCCCGACGGCCGGAACCGCCGGTTCAACGCCTCCCACCTATCCTACGCATGCGATACCAATTACCAATACCAGGCTGCAGTAAAGGTTCACGGGGTCTTTCCGTCTTGCTGCGGGTACGCGGTATCTTCACCGCGACTTCAATTTCACCGAGTCGGTCCTTGAGACACTGCTCCAGTGATTACGCCGTTCATGCACGTCGGAACTTACCCGACAAGGAACTTCGCTACCTTAGGACCGTCATAGTTACGGCCGCCGTTAATCGGGGCTTCGGTTGCCAGCTTCACCTTGCGGCTGACCGGCTTCCTTAACCTTCCGACACCGAGCAGGCGTCAGTCTGTATACGTCCTCTGTACGAGTTAGCACAGACCTGTGTTTTTGATAAACAGTTCCCAGAGCCGTTTCTCTGCGCCCTTCTCCCGAAGGAGCGAGGGCCCCCTTATCCCGAAGTTACGGGGTCAAATTGCCTAGTTCCTTAAGGACCGTTCTCTCGAGCGCCGTTAGGATACTCTCCTCGCCCACCTGTGTCAGTTTTGGTACGGATCCGCATTTTGTCCCCGAACGGTTTTTCTAGGTTGCCACGCCATGGGCTTCGGCAACGCAGTGGCCTCGCCCTTTCGGGCACCCTCACTTCTCGTCGTGGGCCCCACTTAGTGGCAACGTCCCCGTCGGTTCAACCGCATACGGAGCGCAGGACTATTAACCTGCTGTCCATCGTCTACGCCTTTCGGCCTTGACTAAGGTTCCGGCTAACCCTGGGCGGATTTACCTTCCCCAGGAAACCTTGGGCTTACGGCGAGCGGGATTCTCACCCGCTTTATCGTTACTCATACCGGCATTCTCACTACCACCGGCCGACACCACTCCTTACGGTATGGCTTGTATCTCCGGTGGTACGCTCCCCTACCGGGCCAGAAACTAGAAACTAGAGACTACAAACTAGAGACTCGAGACTCAAAGCACGTCACCGACGCACGTGGTCCGCCCGGGCGGACCACACACTGACCAGTCCGTTGAGCATTCGCCCCACCTCGCAGTACCCATCATAAAATTCTGCGAACCGGGTCGGCTCGAGATATCGGAGGTCACGGGCATATTCCAGCCAGATCCGTGTTTCGTCGCACGACCCCAGCGCTGTCCGCAGGAATCGAACAACGTCCTTCGGCGATGCCTGCTTACCCATGCCTTCGCCGATGTTCGCGCAGATCGATTTCGTCGAGCGGCGCAACTGGGACGCCAACTCGAACTGCTCGAACTGCGGAAAACCCAGCGTTGCACGGTGCATTCTCAACGAAAGGGCATACGCCTTGCGAAAAACGTCCAGCTTGTGGAACGGCATATGTCTCCTCCAGTTTCTAGTATCTAGTTTCTAGTTTCCAGCCCCCGCAGCTTCGGCACCACGCTTAGTCCCGATCATTATCGGTGCCCATTTTCTCGACCAGTAAGCTATTACGCACTTTTTAAATGGTGGCTGCTTCTAAGCCAACATCCTGGCTGTCACGGAAAACGGACTTCCTTATGCACTCAGCGCAGTTTGGGGGCCTTAGCTGGCGGTGCGGGTTCTTTCCCTTTTGAGCATGAACATTAGCGCCCACACTCTCACTCCCGGGGTAGTCATCGCGGTATTCGGAGTTTGATTGAAGGAGGTACCCGGGTAGGGCCCTCGTTTCATTCAGTAGCTCTACCCCCGCGACGTAGTGGCCCGAGGCTGTCCCAAAAGACATTTCGGGGAGAACCAGATATCTCTGAGTTTGATTAGACTTTTACTCCTCCCCACAGCTCATGCCAGAACTTTTCAACGTTCACGGCTTCGGTCCTCCAGGACGTTTTACCGTCCCTTCAACCTGGCCATGGGTAGATCACTCAGGTTCGGGTCTGCCACATGCGACTGATTCGCCCTATTCAGACTCGCTTTCGCTACGGCTACGTGCCGGAAGCACTTAACCTGGCCGCATGCGGCAAGTCGCCGGTCCATTATGCAAAAGGTACGCGGTCAGCCGGTCCCGACAAGTCGGGACACTGGCCTCCCACCGCTTGTAGGTATATGGTTTCAGGTACTTTTCACTCCCCTAGAAGGGGTTCTTTTCACCTTTCAGTCGCCTTACTTCTCCACTATCGGTCGTGCAGGAGTACTTAGCCTTGCAGGGTGGGCCCCGCATCTTCAGTCAGAGTTCCACGGCATCCGACCTACTCGACCGTCGTCGCGCTCCTACCGCCTACAGGACTGTCACCTTCTGTGGTCGCCCTTTCCAGAGCGTTCGACTCAGATTGCGACGGCGTATGGCTCGAGGCCATGGGCTAGTCCGCTTTCGCTCGCCACTACTAACGGAGTCTCGGTTGATTTCCTTTCCTCCGGGTACTGAGATGTTTCAGTTCCCCGGGTTCGCTCCAGACGGCCTATGCATTCAGCCGCCGGTGGCACCATCTGGTTGCCCAGTGGAGCCGGGTTGCCCCATTCGGAGATCTCCGGATCAAAGCCTCTTTGGCGGCTCCCCGGAGCTTATCGCAGCCTGGCGCGTCCTTCATCGCCTCTGCACGCCTAGGCATCCACCATACACCCTTAGTAGCTTGACCGCATTTATGACACGCTGCGGCCAAGCCGCACCTTCTCTCCATTTGAAGGAGATCACTCAAGCCCAAGAGAGAACGGAGTCCCGGCCGCACCGCGATCCAATCTGCTCGCGGCCGGCCGCCGACTCGTTTGTCCGGCTAGGATACCTAAACACACCCACCTATGAACTTGTCACAGATCGACAGTCGGCTCTCGGCCATAGGCTTTTCGCCGACCGGCCTCCGACTGGCTCCCGCGAGCCGCGGGCTTCCACGCACCTCTGCGGTCCCCGGAAGCTCGAAGCCCGCCTTAGTGGCTGCCGTCCGACTGGAGCCGACCGGGATCGAACCGGCAACCTCCGCGTTGCAAACGCGGCGCTCTCCCGACTGAGCTACGGCCCCGTCTAGAAGCTAGAAACTAGGCACTGGCAACTAGAGACGACCCTTGTAAGCCAACCCCGACCCGCCTCTCGCTTCCAGCTAGTCTCCAGTTTCTAGCTAGGCCACGCCTAGTCACATCGCCCGGCGCCTCAGGTCCCGCCGCCGCGGATCAGCCGCCAGACGCAGAAACCCAATATAGCCGCGACGGCTGCGTATAGCAACACCGCAGGGTCCATCTTTTCTCCCACGGCTCGCCGGTCCGTCGACTGCTCACTGGGCCCGACAAGATTCGAACTTGTGACCTCGTCCTTATCAGGGACGCGCTCTAACCAACTGAGCTACGAGCCCTTGACACCGAGGCCCGCCGCCGGTCCCGGCGGCCGGTCGCACAGGCCCAGCATGCACGGTATCCCCGGCACGCCGGCCGCCCTGCCGGGCAGTCGCAGACCTCGCCCGCAAGCGGGGCCAGCACTGTACTTTATCGTACCGGCGGCGCTTGTCAACCCATAAGGCTCGGGAAATCCGACACGTCCATAGGGTGGCCCACCTATTACCGAAAGCGCCTTAAGTGCTGGTCTCCCAGCGGCTTGCATCAAAGCGCTTGCTTGCCGCCGTCAGGCCGCGCGGTTCCGAGCCCCGACCGATTCCCCCCGCCGCCAGCAATGGCAGCCAGGCCAATGGCGAGGCACAGCAGCACCCCGTTCCGTACGACCGCCACCGCGACGGACGACCCGTCCCAACTTCCCAGGCAGCCACACTCCCTGGACCACCCTACCGACAGCCCCACCTGCACCAGAGCAAGTATGAAGACGGTCAGCACGGCGACCACCGCCATCGCGGCCCACCGCGGGCGCCTGCCACTGACCACCCAGGCCGCCAATAGCAGCTCGGCCCACGGCAAGGCGGCGGCCGCTGCGGGACGCGCCTGGGGCGGGAACCACCCCAACCAGTTCAGTACCCGGGTCACGTGTGCGGGACCACCGGCCAGTTTCAGCAGTGCGCCAACTACCAGTGTAGCGCCAAGAGCCCCCTGCACGCCGAGCGTCAACCAGAATCGCTTCGATGCCGGCCGCGTCTCTGGTCCAGGTCGTGAAGGTTGAGTGGCGAAGTCTGCACGCACCGTCAGGGTTCGCGCGCGGGCGCCAGAGCGGCGCGGGCTCTCAGGGCTAGGACGGCGAGGACCGCCAGCACGCCCGTCGCCCCCAGCGCGATCGTTGGGCCGGAGATTTCTTCGAGCGTGAAGCTGTTGATGGGCACTTCCTCAAAGTCGCCCCGAGCATTGACGCGGTAGGCCTTGACCGTCCGTTTTCCATCCACCTCGGGACGGTTGTCTGCGACCACCATTCCGGGCTTGAAGTGGAACCGCAGCGCTTCCGGCTCCACTGGTCCGACTCTGATCGATTCAACCCACAATTCGGCGCGGCGTACCGGCCTAGCAGAACCGGGCGTGGTCACTGTCTGGAGGGCGTAGGTTGGAACGACCCTTCCGTCCGTGGCACGTTCGTACTCTATGTTGGTGAGCGTCCCCCACTGAGGACAGGCCCAGGCCACGACGGCGTAGTCGGAGTCTGGGTCCAGCACGCAACCGACCGTGGTAGTTTGGTCGCCTCCCTCAGCGAGTTCGATGCGAACGCCGATGCAGCCGTCGTCACGGCGCCAAGCAGCCAGCCCCCAGCTCTCGTCGGCGGCCAGTTCAGCGAAGGTCCGCCGGAAAGCCGGCAGCAGCCAATCCGCGGGCGTGGGGCAGGATATCGGCCCGGAGTGCAGTATCGCGATCTGCCCGGTGCGCGTCACCTGGTGGACCTGAAATTGCCCGTCGTCGACGACGATAGCGTCCTCATACTCAAACCTCTTCAGCTCCTCCGGCAGGTCGAAGACTATCTCGACCCGCTCGGCTACGCCGTCGCGCCACCAGCTCATGACACCACTTGCGACGCCCTCGGTGTACTCGTAGATGCGGTCTCTCTGAACATGCAGCTCCGGCACCGTCGCCGGAAGCTGTTCCAGGTCGAGCTCGTACCTCACGTGAAAGGCGCCACAAACCTGCCGCAATGTCTGCTGGGTCTCCGCCGCCTCATCCATGATCTGATCGATTTGCTGTCGCGTTAGGAGAGCCTCTGGGGCCCCTTCGCTCACCACCCGCTGCCAACTCGGCTGCTGGGCTACCGCCAACGCGGCCGCCAGCAGACCACTACAGGGCCCGGCAAGTTTCCAGAAGTAATTGTGTCTCTGCTCATTCACGGCTGGCCTCCGCGCCTTTGCTTTCCTTCGGCTCTATCCAGCTTGCTGGGCGGGTTAACCGTCAACAGGTCAACCTAGCCCGGCTGCGCGCCCGAGTAGCATCCCAACACGTAACGCGTGTAGTTGTTGCACCACTGGTAGCACCCGGAGTAGTAATAATATCGGTCCTGCTGACAAACAACCTCTTGCTGGTTGCAGACGTCGTTTGGATCGTCGCTTGATTGGCACAAGTTATACGTGTAGATGATGCCTTCCTTACTCTTCGACTGGCCTCCCGCGGCGCACGGAAACCCGGTCCAACTACAGCAGTTGTAGCTACCAGGGTCGCACCCGGCGTGAATCTGTGACCCGCACTTCGTCCACAGCGGCCGTCCCCAAGCGCCAACGACCCCCAGCGCCGCCATCAGGAACACCGCCAACGCCACGGCCCAGTCAGTCCTCGCTCGCCGTATCGCTCTCACCTGTGTCTCCCATGACATGAACAGCCCCTCGGCCCGGTCATCTCGACAACGGTCCGCGTAGTAGATGCAGACTCTTCGGCCCACATCCACAATAGAAGTATCACCCACAATTCCCCGAAAGGCAAGTCAAAAAAAACGATAATCCTTTCCGTCACATGGAGTTACGCGTTGCGCGCTCCGGGTTTGCCGGCGTGCATGCGGCTAGACTTCCCGCCCGTGCGCGGTCTCGAAAGGCGCAGCCGGGGGTCCCCCGGCGACGTGGCCGCCGGGCCAGGACTAGCCTACCCTGGCAGCCGGCGGTCGCAGGGTCGGGCGGGTTTCCGCCGAACCGACCATCCCCCGTAGCCGGTCCATCGCTTCCTGCTTGGCTTTAGGCAGGTCCCTCCGATCGAGCTGACTGGACACATACCGCCTCAAACGCTGCGAGATACGCTCCGGCCCGAGCGCGCTGACCGCCGCCGACCACTGCCGCCAGTGCCGAGCACTCCTGACCTGGTCCTTCACCGCCAACCTCAGGAGCTGATTGTCAATGTAAAACGTCACCCGGGGGGCGATCTCCGGCCGGCGTGTCAGCAAGCAGCGGTAGACAATCAGGAGCCGGCTGAGGGCATCTTCTTCAAGTTCGGCGACCTGGAAGTCATGCAGCGCCGCCTCGGTCGCCTGGCGCAATCGCTTTTCGAGCTCGGCCGGATTCGCAACCGGAGCCGTCAACAGGTCCGCCAGAGACTCCACCGCCTGCCGGTAACTCTCCGGGCGCTCCACGCCGGCCAGCGCCTCACGCGTTTCCAGCTCATGCAAACGAAGCTCGAACAATGGGCCCCAGTGCTCCCGGCAGCAGCGCTTGACGGGCTTCAGCTCGTACTCGCGGCCGACGGCGTAGGCCCATTCCAGGGCGTCGGTCAAGAGTTCCTCGACCACCGCCTGCGCCGCGGCATCATCCGGCGCCAAGCGATCCAGCGCCCGCGCCGACTCCGCCTGTTGGGCAGGTGAGCACCGGCCTCCGCCTGCGGCGATATATTCCAGGAAGCCGTCCACGAGCTTTCGCCGGACCGAACCCGGCAACTGCTCCTCCGGCCAGGCCGCCAACTCCAACAGAATGTCATTCACGAAATCAGGCCCCGCGCTGTTAAGGACGGGATGGCCGGCATCATGGTACAACTCACCAACCAGTTGGTCGGCGACCACTTCGTCGTAAACGAGATCCGGAGCCAAGTACCGTTCGCGAAGCCAATCCAGCCAATGCTGAAGCGCGTCGAACTCCGCCGCGTATTCGGGCTCTGCTTCTTTGAAGTGCGCCGGCTCCCGATCACGCTCCGCTTCCAGCGCGTCCCACTCCGTGCGAGTTCGGGGCCACACGTCCATGGCTGGAATCCGACGTTCCTGAGCCATGACACTTGACGTTCCCGCCAAACAAGCGATCACAGCTCCCGCCAACAGGCAGCAAAAGAGCGCGCCGGCCCCGGGCGGGTTGGACGCGCGCGCCCGATGGTCTATGGCGTCGATTGGCGAGGCAGCAAAAATTGGAGGGACCATTCGCGTTCTCCTCAAACCCTCCGGCCCGGCGCGCCCTGGCCTGTTTCGGCCCCGACCAGGCCTCCAGCACCCTTCGCAAAGCGACCAACTGCCCAGCAGACCCACTCCTCGACGTTCAGGGCTCCGCCGCAGCGTTGGGATCCCACACGTCGGCGCACGCATCGCGGCAGGCCTTATATGCGGCTGAACTCCTCAGGAACGCGGTACAACACTTCTTGCAGGATGTCCAGTCGTCGCACTTATTGGCACAAGCGTTGACGCATGCCCCCGGGAAGTCGCACGACTTGTCCAATAAGTCATTGGCGTCGCAGAGCGTTGGCCCACCGAGGTGATGCGCCCCACCTGCGCGCTCCGCTCCCACCGTCAGGAGCAACACAGCCCCGACCAACAGTCCTGCCGTGCAGACCCACCACAAACAATCGCGCACCTTACTCATCGCTGTACACGCCCTCTGCGAAACTCGTTTGGCCCTTGCACGCCGATCGACCCTCGCACCGGCGTTTACGTGCGCACGTGTAGCTTACCGCCCCCCCTGTCAAGTGGCGGAACCCAAAAAACCCTAACATGCTGGCGCCTATGGACTTACGCTCGCCTGCGCGCTGTACCCCCGCAGGGTCAGACGCGCCTGAATGCCTTGGGCGTGCCTTGGTGCCCATGGTTCGTGCCTATGAGGGCTCCCCTGGCGAAGCATGTTCGCTCACGGCGGCGGACGTGGCACCTGGGCTCAGGCCTGCGCGAGGCGTCGGCTACTAGAACGATGCACCGAACGCGAAGTTGAAAATCTGCTTGTCGTCGCGGTCGGCGGACGCGATCGGGCCTCGTCAAGGACCCCGGCGACGAGGTAAACCCTCGCCAGCGCAGGATTCCGCCGAGCCGACCAGCCCCCGCAGCGCGCTCCAGCGCGCGGCTACCCCGGATTGCCAAGAAAACATCCCAATGGCAAACCCGACCGGCGCTCCTCAAGAGCCGAGTGCCCTCGCCGCATGCCGCGCCGGCCCCTCTCCAATCCCGTTTCGCAGCCCGCTCCCACGGAGCAGCCGGCGTCGTCGGTCGCAACTAACGGCGCAGGGTCGCCAGCTTCTCGTCTGCACGCCGCTCGATCGCCTTGCCTACCAGATCGACCAAGAGGGTGACTTCGGGGCCGCGATTACTCTCCCCCAGCCGCTTCATGGTCTTGAGAAACTTGGCGGCCCCTTCAAGGTCGCCCGAGTCGGCGGCCTCTTGCGCCTTATCTTGCAGCTTGCTGGCGATCTCGCGCAGCACTCTGAGCTGCTCCAGCATCTCTTCCCGCAGCCCCTCACGCTCGCGGTAGGGTAGCGCCAGGAACTCCTGCTCGGTGAAGTTCAACGGCCGGTAGCAGACATCCGTGGCGCCGGCCTCCGTCAACTCGACCAAAGCTCCGATCGCCTCGTCCCACTCGCCCTGGCCCCAGTACTTCAGGACATAATCCATGGCGTAGGTGGTAGTCGGCAGAGCCGCCGGAGCCGACTCCTCCCTCCCCGCCGCGTGGCGCGCACCTTCCTTGCGGCCGCCAGCGCACCCCGATACCACCAGCGCCAGACACAAGTTCGCCGTAACTAGTAGCCACCCGCGCATAACAGACCTCCACACCTGTCGGAACCTTCTGGGCCCGCGCCCAATCACACCTCTTGTATTCAAAGCCCACAGGCGTCACCAGTCAAGTCCCCAGGTTCTTTTCACGCGGCCGTGTGCAGACCGGCAAGCAGCGCCGCCATTTCGCCAAAAGGCCGCCCGCCTGTCCCGTACGGCCCGTCACCAGGCGATTTCCTCCGCTCCACGCGGCCTAGAGGCACCCGGGCGGCCAGCCCTCCCATCCCCGGTTCGAGCGCCTGACCCCACCTACCCACCCTGACCCATAGCAGTCCATTGGACAACGGGCTCAGGTGCTTGAGTCGGTGGCACATGAGTGTGGAGCGCCGAACCTTCGTGTCCGGTCTTTATGCGTTGTCAGTGAAATCGCGGGAACCGCGAGGCTCGGCGGTTCACCTTTTCTCAACAGGCCGGTTGGGCGGCACGTCCAATCCCGAAGAACCGCTAATCCTCGCTCGCACCACGCACTACGGGCCGTCGAACCACGGCTGCCGCCTCGAATCCGAATCGCAGGGCGTGGCCGCGGTCCAGGCCGCGATTTCCTTCCGTCCACCCTAGCCAGTCGAAGTGCAAAAGGGCGGGCGAGTCGAGCGTGGGCAAAGGGTGGGACTCGACTCGCCCTTCATCAGGGGAACGGAGGGTATCGGAGGGGCCAGAGCGGCCTCGCTGCCATCCCGGTCGCACTTCGATGAGACAGCGCGGCATGCCCTCCCTGGGCACGCTACAAGCCCCACGCCATCATGGCTGCATCGATCGATCAATCGGCCGCTCTAGCCGTGGCGCGATCCAGGCTCGGCCGGCGACACGATCGACGGTTCTACTAGGCCTCCATCTCGCGCCGGCTGGCGCCGACCGGCGGTCTTGCCGGAGACTTCCCGCCTCCGGCTCCCGCTTCGTCGCCCAGCCCCCAGGCCAATACTTCGTTTCGGACCAGCTCTCTCAGAAACGCCTTGCTGAGCACGCGATACCCGAGCCCGAAGACCTGAGTCTCGACCTGGCCGGCCACGAACCGGGCGACCGCGTGTCGCAGACCATCGTTCTCTAGAGTCTCAACAATCGCACCCTTGCGCCAGCGCTCGCCGCGCTCCGCACTCTCCCCGGGGCCAACCACCCTGAGCCGCGCCCGGCGAAAGCTCCGCACCCTCCGGTGCGCCGCCAGCTCATCGGCCACCTCGGACAGCCCCGTCTGCTGGAGCACCGAACACACGCACCGGTAAATATAGTGGCTGCTGGGCGGTTGCCGCCCCGGCCAGTTTTGCAGGTGAAGAGCGACGGCTTTCGCCAGCGGCCCGGCCAGATTCGGGTCCTGCCCGCTGGCTCGCATGGCGTTGGCCAGGCAATTCTTCAACTTGACCAAGCTGAACGACTCCACCGTACCGTCGACTTTGGTTACCAGGATTTGCCGAGTCTTCTTCTTCACGGATTTGGCCGTCCCTCGAAGAGGCTGCGTTGCCCGGGAACTTCCTGAGCTGATCGGCGGATCACGTCTTCCGCCTCCTCGATGAAGTCGCCCACGTCCTCAAACTGCCGGTACACGCTGGCGAACCGCACGTACGCCACCTTGTCGACCCGTCGCAGAACCTCAGCAATCTTCTCCCCGATCGTCTGGCTGGAGACTTCCTTTTCGAAATTCGTGAGCAGGTATTCCTCGACCTCATCCACCACTTGCTCGATGCGCTCTGAAGAAATCGGGCGTTTGTACGCCGCTCGCAGGATGCCTTGCAGAATGTTGTTCCGGTTGTAAGGCACCCGTGATCCGTCTCGCTTGATCACCGCCAGCCGGATACCCTCTTCGATCCGCTCGTAGGTTGTGAACCGCCGTCCGCACTTGAGGCATCTTCGTCGGCGACGGATGCACCGACCGCCCTCCGCGGCCCGCGAATCGATCACCTTGTCGTCGTCCTCTTTGCAGAACGGACACCGCATCGAGCCCTGGTTCCGCAGGTCGCACCACCCAAGTCGGGCAGCCAACTTCCCGGCCTGTCCGCCATCGGCGAGCGGGTAGTATTACCCTCAGACCGCGCACACACCACGGCTTGTAACCACGCTTAGTCTAACCCCCAACATCCTGTATGTCAAATAAAAATCGCGACCCTCGCAAGACTTTTTCCCACCGTTTCGGTATAACTCCCTCCCCATGGCCCTTCAGCCCGCCGAGTTCGTCCACGACGGCCTTCGTCTGCTGGGCTGGTCCCTGGCCGGCGAGGAAACGTACGTCGTCGCCCCAGAGCTGAACCTCGCGTTCGACTTGGGCCGCGCCCCGCGCGAGGTGGTGGCAGTCGATCATATCTTTCTCACGCACGGACACATGGATCACTCGGCCGGCCTCGCGTACTACTTCGCCCAGCGGATGTTCGTGGACAATCTCCCCGGGCATCTCTACCTGCCCCGGTCGTTGCTCGAGCCCGCCCAGCGGCTGCTGCGGGCTTGGGCCGACATAGACGGGCATGAGGCCCCCGCCAACCTTCACCCCGTACAGCCCGGCAACGATGTAATCCTCCGTCGAGACCTCATCGTCCGTCCCTTTGAGGTCAACCACCCTTGCTGGCGCCACGATCGCTCAGTGATCCCGGCCCTTGGATATGCCGCCATCGAGGTCCGAAACAAGCTGCTGCCCCAGTACCAGGATCTCACCGGCCCCGAACTGGTCGAGCTGAAAAAACGCGGAATTCAGATCACGCGGCGGCTCGAGTTACCGCTCTTGGCTTACTGTGGAGACACCGCCCCGGGACCCTTTCTCGACTTGGAGTACGTCCGGAACGCCAAAATACTCCTTCTGGAGTGCACCTTCGTCGAATCTGACCACCGGGAACGCGCCCGGGCCGGCAACCATTTCCACGTGAGCGATCTGCCCCAGGTACTGCCCAGACTCAATAATGAAAAAGTGCTCCTGACCCATCTTTCACGCCGGTCGTCACTTACCTTGGCCAGGAACATCCTTCGCAAAGAGTTGCCGGTAGCATGGGCTGAGCGAGTTTCCTTCCTCATGGAGCATCGCGCACGCCCCGGCCGCCGAAGTTGATCGCACGCGTCCACCCCGGCCCCCGGAAGTGCCTCCGACTGCATTCTGTACGCCCAGGTCCGGCCCTTCCCTCCGGCACGGCCACGGGTAGAATCCAACTGATGAAGCCAGGTTCGACATCGCCTGGGGTGCTTCCGCCCGTTCCCACACGCCGCCTTCCAGCCTGGCTGAAACGGCCTTTACCATCCGGACCAGCGCCGCTGGACACCCGCCGTCTGCTCGAGGGGCTGAAGTTGAACACGGTCTGCGTGGAAGCTCGCTGCCCGAATCTGACGGAGTGCTGGTCGCGCCACACCGCCACCTTCATGATTTTGGGCGACAGATGCACGCGACGCTGCCGGTTCTGCGCCGTCAGCACGGCGCGGCCGGACCCGCCCGAGGCGGATGAGCCGGAGCGGCTAGCCCAGGCTGCGGCCCAGCTCCGACTCAGGCACGTGGTAATCACGTCGGTGGCCCGCGATGATCTGCCGGATGAGGGAGCCGGCCACTTCGCCGCCTGCATTCTTGCGCTTCGCGCCCGGCTTTCCCAGGCCAGCATTGAGGTCCTGGTACCCGATTTTCATGCCCGGATCGAATGTATAGAGGTGGTCGCGCGGGCCGGTCCGCAGGTCTTCAATCACAATGTCGAGACGGTTCCCAGGCTTCACCAGCTCGTTCGGCCGCAGGCCAGGTACGCACGCTCGTTGGCGACCCTTCGACTGGCCAAGCAACTCGGGCCGAACCTGACTACCAAAAGCGGCATCATGGTTGGTCTGGGCGAGACCCGCGACGAACTGCTGGACGTCTTCCGCGATCTTCGCTCCGTCGGCTGCGATCTGCTGACCGTTGGGCAATACTTGAAACCGTCTCGCGGTCAGGATCATGTGCCGGTTGAACGCTTTTATCCGCCCGAGGAGTTTGAGGAGCTGGCCATGGTCGCCCGGGAGATGGGTTTTGTCGGGGTAGCCAGCGGTCCGTTTGTTCGCAGCAGCTATTTTGCCGAAGCGCTATACAGTCCGGCCGGGTAAGCGACCACGCCTGAGTAGCCGGCCCGCAGGCCGACTCAACGAGTGCCCGGTGATCCGATGAGCCTGCTTTTAGTGATGGCGGTTTGTGGCGTCTGCCTGATTTTGGCCTACTGGCTTTACGGCGGGCTGCTGGCCCGGCTACTGCGGCTTGATCCGCAGGTCAAGACACCGGCGGTGGCGTTGCGGGACGACCTGGATTACGTGCCCATCGACCGTAAATTCCTGCTGGGCCAGCACTTCTCAGCGATAGCCGCCGCCGGGCCGATCGTCGGGCCCATTCTGGCGGGCGTGATGTTCGGCTGGCTGCCGGCTTTGCTGTGGGTTCTCCTCGGCGCGATTTTTGTCGGCGGGGTACACGACCTGACCGCTCTGGTGGCTTCCATCCGACACAAGGCCCGCTCGATCGCCGAGGTGGTCCGCGAGCACATGACCGGCCGGTCCTACCCGCTGTTCCTCTCCTTCATCTGGGTCGCACTGGTCTACATTATCGTGGCCTTTGCCGACATTACCGCCTCATCCTTCGTGGGGCGGGTGCAGTTGGAAAATGGGCAGGAAGTATCCGGTGGCGGCATCGCCACCTCCTCCATGCTGTACCTGGCGCTTCCGGTGATGATGGGCCTGCTGATGCGCTTCGCCCGGCTGCCACTGAGCCTGGCAACGGTGATTTTCCTGCCCCTGGTCGGGGTGGCAATCTGGGCTGGTCAGTACATTCCCCTCGACATCGCGGCGATTTTCGGCATCTCCGAGGCCCGGGCTCAGAAGTGCTGGGATGTCGGCCTGCTGGTCTATTGTTACCTGGCCTCGATCGTACCCATGTGGCTGCTGCTGCAACCACGCGGTCATCTGGGTGGGTACTTCCTGTATGCCGCGCTGCTGGGTGGAATGCTCGGCCTGATCTTCGGCGGCAAGACCGTCCAGTACCCGGCGTTCATCGGCTGGACGACTGGGGGCGGTGAGCCGCTGTTCCCCCTGCTGTTCGTCACGGTGGCCTGTGGGGCCTGCTCGGGTTTCCACGCTCTGGTCGCCTCCGGCACTTCCTCTAAACAACTGAGGGCCGAACCGGACGCCCGCCTGGTCGGTTATGGGGCCATGCTCATGGAGGGGATGGTTGCGCTGGTGTCGCTGGCCTGTGTGATGATGTTGGCGGCCAACTCGCCACTGGTGGCCAAGCCCCAGCCGAATTTCCTGTACGCACAGGGCATCGGCAGCTTTCTGGGCGTGCTGGGCATTCCCGCCGCCTTCGGCGTTTCGTTCGGCCTGATGGCGTTCACCACCTTCGTCTACGACACCCTCGACGTCTGCACCCGACTCGGCCGTTACGTCGTGCAGGAACTCACCGGCCTCCACGGCTCGTTCGGCCGCCTGCTGGCGACCGCGGTCACCGCCGGAGTTCCGCTCTACTTCCTCCTGCGGGAACCGATCGACGAGACCGGCAAAGTGGTTGCCGCCTGGAAGGTTTACTGGAAGCTTTTCGGGGCCAGCAACCAGCTTCTGGCCGCTCTGACCCTCCTCGGCGTAACAGTCTGGCTCTGGCGGACCCGGCGGGCTTACTGGGTCTGGCCGGTAACCGGGCTGCCGGCGGCATTCATGTACACCGTGAGCGTCTGGGAGCTGATTCGAATCATTCGGATCAATTTCGCCGCCGGCATTACTGCCAACCCAGTCCCCTGGGTTGCGACCGTCCTGGTGGCGCTGGCCGCTCTGGTGCTGATCGAGGCGGTCAAGGTCTTCCTCGGTCCGCAGGCCCGACCGCCCAAGGCCGGGGAACCACTACCCGTCCCGACATAAACTCGCCGGCAGCCGGCAACCGACTCGCCGGCACATGGATGGTCACCGGCCCCTCACGTAATCAATCGCCGGCCGCGTGGTTCCTTGGGATCCGGCCTCGGGCCGGCAGCCCGGCGCCCGGTCACCCGTTTCCCGCCATCGGCTCCCTGGCGGGCATGACTGGCCGACGCCTTCCCGCGGCCAGGCGCCCGATTAGGCCCCTCAGCATCCGGCTCGACCAGGACCCGGCGTAGTTCGGCAAGTTCTCTGGCTGTCAGGCGTCGGGCCGCCCCTAAAGGCAACCCGCGCAGCGACAACGGCCCGATGCTGATGCGCTTCAGCTTCTTCACCGGATGACCCAGTCGGGCCAGCATCCGGCGAATTTGGCGATTCCGGCCCTCACGCAGCGTGATCAACAGCGACGACCGATCATTGCCGGCGTAGACCACCTCCACCCGGTCGGCCCGGGCCGGCCCTTCCGCCAGGTAAATCCCCTGCCGCAGTCGAGCCGGCAGGTCGTCGGGTACCCGCCCCCGGACTTCAGCGTGATAAGTCTTCGGCACGCCATATCGCGGATGGGTCAATCGCTGCGCCAGCTCACCGTCATTGGTCATGAGCACCAGGCCAGTGCTTTCCGCGTCCAAACGCCCGACCGGAAACAGGCGACTCTTCAGATCGGGCAACAAATCCGCCACCCGCACCCGGCCGCCCGGATCCCGATTAGTGCACACCACTCCCTTCGGCTTGTTGACCATGAAGTATTCCAGCCGTTGCGGCCGGACCGGCGTTCCATCCACCACCACCCGATCCCGACCAGGGTCGACGAAGGCCGGCAGCGCATCCACCACCCGATCGTTGACCAGCACGTGCCCCTCGAGAATAAGCTCTTCGGCATGCCTCCGAGACGCCACCCCCGCGTCGGACAGGAACTTCTGGAGTCGGACCTTGCCCGTCTCGGCGCCCGGGGGGGAGCCATCGGCCACGCCCGGCACGGAGCCCTGGCGTGTGTGGGTCGACCTGGTTCGTGACCCCGAACGGCTCTTGTCGTATTCCAGCCCCATGGTCGCCTTTCAACCAATTTTCAGCCGTCGATCGATCACAGTGATGACCCGACCCCGTTCCTGAACGGCTATTGGGCTTCGCTTTCCGGCCGCTCCGGCGCGGCTTCGGGCCCCAAAAGCTCGGTCAGCGTGGGCTGTTCGAGCACCACCCGGGCCGGGATCGAACCATCCCGGCTCATTGCCGCCAGAATCTGCACCACACGTGAGTACGGCAGCCCCAGGCCGCGAACTCGGCCGTTCCGGTCACGTCGCGGCAGGTCCGCCAGGGCGGTGATCAAGTCCGCCACTAGAGGCGGTTTGACGATGGGCTCCGATAACCGGCCACGCTGCTTGGCATAGACCTCGACATCGTCGGCCCCATCGACGGTGTGAATCGTAACCGAGTCATCCGGGTGCGTATAGAACACCGGCGACGCCAGCGCCATCCGCCGTCCGAAAACCGCGATCCGCGGCAAGCGCGTGCGGCGAACATAGATCAAAGGCGGCCCCGGCGAGTCCACGATGTCCAGAATGAAGTTTATCTGCCCCTCGTCCAGCCGGTGGGGAAAGGTCACCGACTGGATCACCGGGGAGCCGTGCTGGAGCAGCGCCTCGTAGGCCGCCAGGCGAAGCTCCTGATCGGGGTCGGCCAGCAGCGGGACCAGTTGCAGACCCGCTTGTGGAGAATCGCACTCGCCCAGCTCGCGGATCGCCAGCAGGCGATGGCCGTGCGAGCCACTGGTCGCCAAACCGCCGATCACCGGCAAGGCGGTTAGGTCGCCCAGTCTCAGGCCGGCCCGGGCCGCGTAAAATTGCAGGGCCGGGTTGGAATCCCCATAGAACGGCCGCAAGTGCGGAATGATCCCACGCCCCATGCCCTCCCAGGCAGCCGAAATCCGCTCCAAGCTGGCCTCCCCGCTCAGGGCCAGACGCTTCAACTCCTGCAACCTCTGATCGACGGCCGCCGGCCGGTTATCCAGGTAAAGCTGCTGAACCACGGCCAGCAGACGCAGTGGCTGGCGATCGAAGCCAGCCGGCGTCCTCAGCTCGACATACCCCGCGCTGACCGCTTCGGCGGTCTTGGGTCTCTGGCCGAAACGCTCGTTGATTCGCCGTTCGATCGCTTGGGCCAGCCGGTAGCTGGGACGCAGCAGCATCAACCGTATCGGGCGGTCCTCCAGCGACCGTCCGCCGCCCAGCACGTACCCCCGACGGAGATCGACTTTGGACTGGCCACCGGTTGCATCGGCAAACGGATTCACGAACAACGGCCCCCCGGCCTCGGCCAGGACCACCCCCTCCACCAGGCCCCGCCCGCTTGCAGCCCGATCGAAGAATCGCATCTGAGTCGGCAAAAGCAACCCGCCCTCCAGCGATTGCGTCGAGCTGCCGGCCACCACGGTCACCTCCAGGTCCAACCGACTGCCCTTGCGGGCCCCGATCGGAACCACGGCGGTAACTTGAACGACCGCCGTATCCAACGAGTCAATGAGTTCGGCCGGCGACGGACGCTGCCGCCGATCCAGGTGCCCCTGCGGGCCAACCTGCTTGCTGAGGAAATCGATCAGATACTCGCGGATGACGGTCGGACAATCGCTGCTGCCGCGACCCTCCAGTCCGACCACCAGCCCGAAACCGCGCAGCGGCTCCAGATTCACGTTGGCCACCACCGTCTCGGACCCGATCGTGCCCGCCAGGAGAGGATCGTCGCCCCCGGGCGGACGCGGCGCAGGCGCCGGCTCAGGCGGGGTCGATCGCCAGCTCCAGTTTTCGCAACCGACGGCCAGGCCCCACACTACCGTCACCCCGCAGACCATACGCCAGGTGTACGCCTTCTGATGCATGGCCAGGTAGTATAGTCGATCCCGCGGCCGGAGCGACCGACCGATCCGCGGCCTGACTTGACCCCGGCCCCCGCACACCGCATCCTGCTGTCCGGCAAATACTCGAAAGGAACCTTGCCATGGCGAAAGTAGCCGTCATCGTCCCGGCCGCGGGAGCGGGTCAACGCTTCGGCGGGCAGGTGAAGAAACCGTTTGCACTGCTGGACAATCGACCGGTTTTCATCCGCTGCCTGGAGTTGTTCATCAATCGTCCCGACGTGTGCCAGAGCATCCTGGCGGTTGCCCCCGAAGACTACCAGGTGGTCAAGGAAAAATATGCGGCCAACATCATGATTATGGGACTGAAGCTGGTAAAAGGCGGAGCCGAGCGGTTCGAATCGGTCCGGGCCGCCCTGGATGCGGTCGATCCGGCCGCCGAGCTGGTCTGCGTCCACGACGCCGTACGACCCTGCGTCCTCGAAACCTGGATCGATCAGGTCTTTGCCGAAGCCGCCAAAACCGGCGCGGCCATCCTGGCCGCTCCGCTGACCGGAACGATCAAGCAGGTCGGCGCCGCCGGTGTCATCGACCGCACCGTGCCCCGGGAAGGTCTGTACGAAGCCCAGACCCCGCAAGTCTTTCGCACCGACATTCTTCGGCGGGCGTACGCCGAGCTGCCCCCGGATTGCAGGCCCACCGACGATGCCGAAGTGGTCGAGCGCATTGGCCACCCGGTCGCCATTGTCAAGACCGACCACCGGAACCTCAAGATCACCACCCCCGCCGACCTGACCCTCGCGGCTGCGATCGCCAAGGAAATGACCCGCCGGGCCAAGGGACCCGCCCTGGGAGCGTTCGAGGAAGCCCAGTGGTGAGCCGGGGGCGGGGACGTTAGACTCATAATGGAGAAATGTGCGACGCGCGGGGGAGGCGGCGTCATGACCCGGCCCGCGACGGGCTCCGGATGCAAGAATGCGCACCATCGTCGGGGCGCCAGTCCGCCGTCTGAAAGCCGGGCATGGAGCGACCGAGTTCGGCAAGCGCAATGAAGCTACAGCTTCGGGCCACACTGAACCGCGAGCATCGACCGGCCGCCTGGGCATGTCTGGCCGGCCTGTGCCTTCTGATTGCGGCTTGTGACCCCCTGCCAGTGGCGATGCACCAACCGACCGTGCCGCGACCCGCGACCACCCCCACCCCAGCTCTGCCCAACTCCACTCCCATCGCTCCGCCGGCGGCGACGGCGGTGGCGGATTCGAGTATGCCCCACGCGACCGCGGGCATGTATCTGGGTGTCGTCCTCAGTGTCCTCCACGTCCAGATCCCGCACGAGCATCGCCAGCAGGCCGAACCGCTGTGGAACCATCTGCGCGAGGATCTTTTCGGCTCCGCGGTGGTACTCCGCCTGCGACGCAACGGACTGCGAGTGGGCGTCGGCAACGCCCAGTGGTGGGACGCAGTCAAGGCCACGCTGGATGCGATCGACGGCGTCCGGTCGGTGGAGCTGGATCCGGTGCGTTTGCCGGCCAACTATCCACTGGCTCTGGAATTGGACCAGCAGCCCAGGGAGCAGACCCTGTTTTTCGTCGGGGAGGACGGGATTCTCAGCGGCGACACCTGGCCGCTGGCCCGCACCGTGCTGCGCCTCAGCTACGACCTGAATCTCCAAAACCCCGACCGCGTCCGACTCACCATCGTGCCGGAAGTGCGCCAGCGCCTGGAGGGTTGGCGTTGGGTCCAGCGAGCGGGGAAGCTGACCCGCGAGCCCAGGTACAGCGGCCGGGCCTTTCCGGCCGCCAGTTTCACCGCCGAGCTGGAGCCCCAAGAATTCCTGCTGCTGGCCCCCGGGCCGCGAGCGGATCTATGGGGCCTGATCGGCGGGGCTCTGCTTACCAGCGATGTCGACGGTCAACGCTTCGACTCCTACCTGTTCCTGCGGGCGGACCTGAACCATGTGTCCTGCGGCTACTAGCCCACCGGCGGGAACCGGGCGACTGGACCCGGCCTACCTGGAAAGCCTCTTCCAAAGCGCGGGCCTGGCCATAATCGCCTGCCGAACGGACGGGGAAATAGTGGCCGGGAACCCGGCGGCAGTCAGGCTCTTTCAGGCCGGCAGCGGCCCTCCGGCAGGCCCGGTCGCCGAACTCTTTCCGCCTCGCGATCGGGCCGCAGTCCAGCAAGCTCTGGAAACCGTCCGGGCCACATTGCAGCCCGTGGAACTCCGCACCCGGCTCGGGGGAACCGAGGACGACCCGCTGGAATTCGCGGTCTGGGTCGCCCCAGTGCTGGAACCCGACGGAAGCCTCAAAGGCATTTCACTCTGGTTCCGGGACATCACCGAGCGCATGCGGCTCCGCCGGGCGCTCAAGGAGCGCGAAAGGCTGGCCTCCCTGGGTTCGCTCTCACGCGGCATCGCCCACCACTACAACAACCTACTGTGTGGAATCGCGACCAGCGTCGAGTACGCCATCAACATGAACACCACCTCGGCCATGCGGCGGGCGCTGCAACGGACCGCCGACGCGGTGGCCCGCGCCGCACGCATCACCGGCCAGTTGCTGGCCTTCGCCCAGGCCGACCATCAGCAAGGCGATCTGGCCGATCTGACCGAGACGGTCCTGTACTTCTGCGACCAGAACGAGGAGCGCCTGGCCCGCCTGCATATCAAGCCGATCGTCGACTGGCAACCGCTCCCCGGGATCCCGGTCCAGCGGAATCAGCTCATGGTGGTCCTGAATAACATCGTGGACAACGCCGTCGAGGCGATGCCGGGCGGAGGGACACTGACGATCACGCTGGCCCGACGGGACGAAAACAGCGTCTGCCTGTCAATCACCGACACCGGGCCGGGAATCGACCCCAAGTTCATCGACCGGATTTTCGAGCCGTTTTTCACCACCAAAGGCGCCCTCGGAGCCGGCACCGGCCACAATGCCGGCATGGGGTTGGCCGTCGTGCACGGCCTGGTGGGCGAGATGCGGGGCACGATCACCGCCTCCAACGTGCCCGGCAGCGGGGCCAGATTCGAGATAATCCTCCCCATCCGGCGCGAAAGCTGACCCTCCCTCCGGCCGCACCGACCAGCGCAAGCACCTACCAGAATCGGCGTACTGCCCAGTGCACCCCGTAAAACGCGGCCGCGATCAGCACCATTCCGACGATGATGTTCACGAAGGTGATCAGCGTCGCCCGGGGCATCTCTCCCGGACGCCGGGCCCGGGTGGCCCGATACACTGTCGCCACGCAGGCCACCAGCGGCAGAAGCATCCACATCCGCGCTCCCGGCGGCAGCTTGACCGGCTCGACGAACAGCCAGCCCAGCACCGCCCCGATCATGAGCGCGATTCCCAGGACGCGGCCGGTTGCGACTCGCGGTAGAAGGTCGGCAGACCGCCAGTCGTGGCCCGGGAAATCGCGTCCAGAATAACCAGCAGGTTCAGCAGCCCGGCGGTCGCCAGGTAGATGGTCGCCACATCCGACTCCGGGTAGAACGACATGTATCTGGCCCGGTGGTTCAGGTACCGGCTGTACACTTCCTGCGGTCCGCTGGGCTCGGGTGGCGCGGTCAGGCCCAGGTCCTTCAGTACCCGGCGCTCGATCTGCTGGCTGATGAAATGGCACGGAACCGTGTACCCGCCCACTCCCAGCTCGGCCAGGAACAGCCACCGGTTGGTCCACGTGTTGACCGAATCAAGGATTCCGCCGAAGGCCAGGCCGGTCCAGTACGGCAGGCTCACGGCCAGAAAGCACACCCCAGCCAGGCCGCGATGCCCCAGCAGCCAATGCCCCGCGCCCGGCAGAATCCAGGTCAACACCCCAGCCTGCAAAGCCCGGCTGCTTGTGCTCGCAGTGGCTGTCTTGCACTTACCCACCGGCTCCCCAATCTGCTACCGATCCCGTCCCGACCAGGGACATGCCCCCCCGGCTAGGTCGCACTCTCCGCACGCCTTAGATGACCTGGGTCGACTCCCGCCCGAATGAGCCGCGAAGACGCTCGGCCGGCGTACCAGGCGCCGCTGCCCACAGTTCGGGCAGCGCACCTTCTCAGCCGCACCCCGTGAGAGCACCAGCTCCTCGAAGGTCGTGTCGCAATTCGCGCATTTGTACTCGTATATGGGCACTTTCCTGGCCTCTCCGACTGAACCCCCGCCAGTATAGGAACCACCACCCAGGATCGCAACGCCCACCCCCTCGTGCTGCGAACCTTCCGCCTGACCAGACGAGCCCTGCCCTGGCCCGACTACTTCGACCAGCATCAGACCGCACTATCCGAACCGCCGCACGCACACGGCCGGCAACCGCTTGAGTTCTCAAGATGCGGGCCCGACTGCCGGAGGTCAGCCAGGCCCCGCGCGGATCGCTCCAGCCCCGGGCGATCAACAGGCCTTGGGGGGCGCTGGAAACGGCCAGCCGAGCCCGCAGGTCAAGGATCCGAGTCGGGAGGGCATGCGACGAGTCAGGATGAAGAGTAGTCGACAATACGAGCGTCGGTCGGCCGCTACCGTACGCGACCGAATCGCTCACGTTGATTCAGGTGCCTTCGGCGACAACATTCCAGTCCGGCCAGCACCAGGCCGATAGCGATCAGATCGCACAGCCAGTCCACCACGTCGGCGCTGCGACCCACGAACTGTTGCAGGTACTCGTCGGCGGCGGCATACGCGGCCAGGCAACCCCCAGCGATCCAGGCAAACCGCGCCGAAAGCGGCCGACGCAGGGTCTCGGCAAACCGCCAGAAGAGGAACGCCAGCAGTCCGAACGCAGCCACGTGAGCCAATTTGTCGCCGCCCCTGAATCTCACCGGCATCTCGAGCTTGGGAAGGTGCGTCAGGCAGAACAGGCTGAGCCAGTAGGCGGGCAGCGCCCGCCGATACCAGTCGGTCCACCGCGCGCTGCCGGTTGGCGTAGCCGGGACTATCACTGAGCCTTCGAGTTATCCAGCCGGCCGGCCGGCTCAGCGACCGCTCCGGCGAGAATGGTCGCGGGACTGCCGCCGCCGGCCGCGTCCCCATCCGTGGCCATCGCGACGACCTCCGCTGCCAGGGCCTGGTAATCTCTGGCGCCATGGCTGGCTGGTGCATACGCGAAGATTGTCTGACCGAAGCTCGGGCACTCCGCCAATCTGATGTTTCGTCGAATCGTCGTCGCGAAGACCCGTGCGCCATACCAGGCGGCGTCAGGCCCGGCACACTCCAGAAACCGGACCACGTCCTCGCGGACCTCCTGGGCCAGTCGCGTCCCGGCTTCGTACAGGCAGAGCAATACGCCGCTGACCCGCAGGGCGGGGTTCAGTCGCGCCCGCACCAGCGAAACGGTTTCCAGCAATCGCCCCAGCCCCTGGAGCGCCAGAAAGTGCGGCTGAAGCGGGATGATCACTTCACCCACCGCGGCTAGTGCATTTACGGCCAATAATCCCAGCGACGGAGCGCAGTCGATGATGCAAAACTCGAACTCGGTCAGATACGGCCCCAGGACTGAGGCTAGGCGTGTTTCCCGCCGGAGCTGGTCGGCCAGTTCGATCTCTGCGCCGACCAGGTCGACGTGAGCCGGGATCAGGGTGAGATTCCCCTCCACGGTCCGCGCCGCCTCGGCCGCTGGCCGCCTGTGCACCAGCACGTCGTAGATACTCGGCTGCTGCCGGTCCAGCTCGACCCCCAGATGCATCGTCGCATGGGCTTGAGGATCCAGGTCGACCAGGAGGACGCGCCGGCCGGACCGGGCCAGGGCGGCCGAGAGGTTGACGGCGGTGGTGGTCTTTCCCACGCCGCCCTTCTGGTTGACTACCGCGATCGACCGCATGCGCCCAGTATACGCGTCCCGACCGGTCAACGGAAAACCGCCCGCCCCGATAGCACCTGGGTGAGCCGACGATGCATCGCTTGCAGGTCCGTTTCGGCCGCTGCCTGGGTCAGCAGTTCTGCCTGTCGCGGGGTGAAGGCCGCGGGCTGGGCAAGAGCTGCGGAAGTTCGCCCCAGAGCGGTCAGTACGCCATTGCAGAGGGGCTCCAAACCCCAACGCCGGGCGGCGGAAATCTCGACCGTTATCGCCCGCCACGCAGGCGGCAAAAGCCCTCGCAATGCATCTGGCAGCCCCGGCAAGTCGCACTTGTTCAAAGCAACACAGGCGGCCGCAAGCTCTCCGTAGCCGGCCAGAAACTCCCTCAAGGTCGCACTACCCGCATCGGTGACATCCAGCACAATCACCACCCCGTCCGCCTGGCGGATAACCCGGTGCGTCTGCTCGATCCCTGCCCCCTCCAGCGCATCGCGACTGCGGCCGAGTCCGGCGGTGTCCAGCCAGATAATCGGAAACCCCTCAACTTCCCCCCTGGCCTCAACCCAATCGCGAGTCGTGCCGGGCACGGGCGAAACCACACTTACCCTGCGGTCAGCCAGCGCATTGGCCAGCGTGCTTTTTCCCGCATTCGGCGGCCCGGCCAACACGACCCGCAACGGATGCTCGAACCAATCGACAATCGCCAGCCCGGCCGCGATTTGGCGACAGGTCCGCGAAACCAGCTCGGGGCGGTCGCACTCCAGCAGTGAGCCGATCGCGGCCCGCAACCGGCCCACCTGGCCGAGCAGCCAGTATGCTCCGCGCCGGGTCGGCAACCGTGGCAGTAATGTCCAAGCTTCCGCCTCCACCGGGTCGTCGGTCGGCCACAGATCGCGTGGCTCCTCCCGGCTGGCCTCCAGCCGGCAGGCCCGCAGGAACTCCGTGCACTGCTCCACCAGATCGGGGTTGCCGTGCAGATGGAGCCGCAAGTCCCATAACGGCGGACCCGAGTGCAGCGACAGCAGAATGTCGTCGATCGCGGCCCCCGAACCGTCCAGCAGCTCTGCCCGCCCGACCCGACCGACCGGCCAGGAAGCCAGCTCGCCCCGCCTGGTCCGAATGTGCTGCTGGACAAACCGCTCCGCCCCCAGGCCCCGTATCCGAATCACCGCGATCGCCGCCGGCCCTGGACCGGTCAGCAGTTCGAACTCGCCGGCGGCCCACGGTTCCGACGTCACGGCTGTCCGGCGGCCTTGCGGTAGGCCAGGGCGATCCCCATCAGGCACAGGTCGGGGACGACCGCGTCCACGTAGTCGGCCAGCTCGGCCACCAGGGCCGCATTTCCGCCGGTGATCACCAGGGTCGGCCACTCGCGCAGCTCGGTCGCGTACCGCTCGACGATCTCGCGCAGGGCCCCCAGTGCGCCGAAAACCACGCCGTTGATGATCGCGTCATGAGCGTTCTTGGCAAAGACCGCCCCGGGGCGAACCGGGTTGACCCGCGGCAGTTGCGCGGTCCCGCGATGCAGGGCCTCGCAGCTCATTTGGAGCCCCGGCAGAATCGCTCCCCCCAGGAAGTGCCCACGCTCTGACACGCAATCCACCGTGACCGCGGTACCGAAGGATGCGACCGCACACGGACCTCGTACCCGCTCGTATGCCGCCGCCGCAGAACACACCCGATCGACCCCGACCTCCTGCATGTTGTCAACGTCGACCGGCATGGGCAGCGGCAAGTCATCCCGCACTCGCAGCGCGGCCTGCCCGCTCACCTCCTCCACGATGGCCTGCACCCGCGCAGTCATGGGCGGATTCACGCTGCCGATGACCACCGCCCGTCGGCCGCCGCCAGTGGCACTCCACACCTCGCTGATCACCCGCTGGTAATCCGCCGGACAATCCAGCCCCACCCGACGCGTATCATGCAATCCGTCCTGGTCCCACACCGCCAGCCCCATCCGGCTGTTGCCGATGTCAATGGCCAAAAGCGAGTCGACCGGCTGGACCAGGCTCATCTGCTGCACCTCCGGGTCCTAAGAAAAGATCTGCACCCGTGCACCTTACCATGGCTAAGCAAGCCGTCAATCGGCCCAACTGTGAGGCGGGGCCGCCGTTTCCAGTCAGCTTTCCAAATCGCCGCCCAGGTCGAGTTGCGGCGGGCCTTGCCGGCCATCCCACTGGCGGACCTGCTGGACGACGGTCCACATCCGCTCTGCCAACGCGCCCAACCCGGCTCCGGTGACTCCTGAGACGCCCAGCACGGGCTTCCCGAGCGCGGCCCGCAGCCTCTCCAGGGCCTGGTCCGCACCGGTCAGGTCCAGCTTGCTGCCGACCACGATCTCAGTCCGCTGGGCCAGAGCCGCGCTGTATTTTTCGATCTCGGTGCGGACGATCCGGTACGCCGTTTCGATCGAGGGGCTGCCGGCCGGCGGGCACAGGTCGATCAGGTGTAGGATGACCCGGGTGCGTTCGATGTGCCGCAGGAACTCATCGCCCAGTCCGACGCCCTCGTGGGCACCTTCGATCAGCCCCGGCAGGTCCGCCAGCACCAGCCGCCGGTAGCCGGGCAGTTCCATGATGCCCAGTTGCGGCTGCCGGGTAGTGAATGGGTAGTCGGCAATTTTGGGCCGGGCACTGGTCAACCGCGACAGCAGGGTGCTCTTGCCCGCGTTGGGCAGACCGACCAGCCCGATGTCCGCGATCAGCTTCAGCTCCAGCCGGAGTCTGCGATGCTGGCCCTCCAGGCCCGGTTCGCTGTAATGAGGGGCCTGGTTGGTCGGGCTGGCGAACGCCGCATTTCCCCGTCCCGGTCGTCCGCCCCGGGCCACACAGATTCGCTGCTGGTCGTGGACCAGGTCCTTCAGCAGGCGGCCGGTCGCTTCGTCGTATACCAGCGTGCCAGTCGGGACGGTGACCAGCAGGTCTCGGCCGCTGCGACCCGTGCGGTTGCCGCCTGACCCCGGTCGGCCATCTTCGGCCTGGTAATGGTGTCGCCCGGCCAGGTCCAGGAGGGTGTCCACGCCGGATCGGGCGACCAGGTAGACTGATCCGCCGCGGCCGCCGTCCCCACCGTCCGGTCCGCCTTTGGGGACGAACTTCTCTCGCCGAAAGCTCACGCACCCGTCGCCGCCCCGACCGCCGCGGACCTCGATGCGAACCTCATCGACGAAAAGTCTCAATGTCCCGGCGGCACGCTGCATATTCGGCGGCAGAAGTCACTCGAAAAAACTGGCTCCCACTGGTCCCCTTCACAGTCTAGTGGATTATAAGCGGGATCAGGACCGGTCATCCCCGGGCGGCAGGCTCGACCAGGGCAACCGCGCCTGGCCCGAGACCCGGCCACAGCTTCCGCCGCCTCACATCCGGCCCGGACCATCAACCCCCTTGCCGGCGGGTTGATCGGCGGTCCGGTTTAGGTTGCAATGGGTGCGGCCGGCCGGAAGCCCCGGGCCCGGTCGGCCCCGCGAGTTGACGAGGGAGCGCTATGGCGGGCCGGGTCCTGGTGGTCGACGATGAGCCGCTCAAGCGGATCACCTTGCAGATCGAACTCAGCGAGCATGGATACGAAGTCTACGAAGCGGCCGACGCCCAGGCCGCACGACGCATATTTGACGCCCGTCCGATCGACGTGGTGGTCACCGATGTCCGTATGCCCGGCCTGAGCGGGCTGGACCTGCTGACCTACGTCAAGCAGGCTCACCCGGAAGTCGAGGTCATCCTGATGACCGCCTACGCCACCGTGGATACCGCGGTGCTGGCGATCAAACGCGGGGCTTACGACTACATTACCAAGCCGTTCACCACCCAAGAGTTGCTGGCCAAGCTCGATCGTTTGTTTGCCACCCGCCAGCAGTCGTCCCAGGCCCAGGAAGTCGCCTCATTCGGCAAGCTGGTCGCCCGCAGCCAGGTGATGAAACGGCTGTTCGAACAGGTCCGGGCCGCGGCCGCCACCGACCGTACCATTCTGCTGCTGGGCGAAAGCGGAACCGGCAAGGAGCTGTTCGCCGAGGCCATTCACGCCCACAGCGCCCGGGCTTCCAAGCCGCTGGTCCGTTTCAGTTGTGCCGCTTTGCAGCCTTCGGTGTTGGAGAGCGAGCTGTTCGGGCACGAGAAAGGCGCCTTCACCGGGGCCATTCGCCAGAAGGCCGGGCGCTTCGAACTGGCCCACGGCGGCACCATGCTGGTCGACGAGGTGGACGACATCCCCACCGACCTCCAGGTCAAGCTGCTCCGGGTGGTCGAGCAGCAGGAGTTCGAGCGGGTCGGAGGCGAACAGCCGGTCCGCGTGAATGTCCGGTTGATCTGCACCACCAAGTGCGACCTGCTCAAACTGGTCAAGGAGGGCCGCTTCCGCGAAGACCTGTATTACCGGCTCAACGTCATCAGCTTCACCATTCCCCCGCTGCGCGAGCGGCCGGACGATATCCCGATTCTGGCCCGGCATTTCGTCCAGAAGCACGCCTCCCTGGTCGGCGGCCGACCAGTCGAAATCTCCGTCCACGCCATGGACGAACTGATGCGCCACACCTGGCCCGGAAACGTCCGCGAGCTCGAACACGTTCTGGAGCGGGCCCTGGCGTTCTGCGGCGACGGGGAGATCCGACCCCAGCACATCCTGCCGCTGGGCTCGGATACCACTCAGCCGCCCCCGGCCTGGGTGCCGGCCGAGAACGGACGGCTCAGCCTCAACGATACCGTCGCCGACATCGAACGCCGGATGATCCTGCTCGCCCTGCGCCAATGCGACAACAATCAGGCCCGCGCCGCTCAGCGACTGGGCATCCCCCGAACCACGCTCCGCGACAAAATGGCCAAGTACGGCATCCCACCGGCCTGATCGACCCCCGATCGGCCACCGGTTCAAGTCGTTCCGCTCAGACCGGCGAGCTGCGTCCCCCTACCGCACCTCGCTTCGGCCTGCACCCCGCCCGATCAAGCTCACCGGCCACCGAGGCCCCGACCGTCAGAGTCCAGTCGGGCTACCACCCGCGGCGCATCCATCCGAAACGCGAATCTGAACCCACAATGTCGACCGGCTCCCGCTCGCCAGTGCTTTGTCTTCCGACTGATGCGTCGCGTCCACGCCGCCGAGCCATTCATACTCCCGGCGCGCCGCTGGGCGCGTCGGCGGGCATTTCCCGAGCCGCCAGGCTCGACGAACGTGCCAGCAGCGCCGCCGTGTCGGTCAGCGTGCTGAAAGCGGACTCCAGCGGGGTTTCGACAAACGTCCGCGGCGCCGAAGCTGCCTCGGGCGCCTCGGCGTATTTGATCTTGAGGTCCTGATAGCCCTTGAAACCCGTCCCGGCCGGGATGAGTCGGCCCAGGATGACGTTCTCTTTCAGACCGACCAGCTTGTCTTCCGCCGCGGCCAAGGCGGCCTGGGTCAGCACTTTGGTGGTCTCCTGGAACGAGGCCGCGGAAATGAACGACTCGCTCTGGAGGCTGGCCTTGGTGATGCCCAGCAGCAGGGTCTTGGCGCTGGCGGGCCTGGGCTTGCGACCCTTGGCTGGCGTCCCGCCCTCGCTCTCCACTGCCTCGTTCTTGGCCTGGAACTCCTCCCGGGTCACGATCTGACCGACCCGGAAGTCGGTGCTGCCAGGCTCCAAAATCTTGACGCACTTGGCCAGCCGCAGGTTCTCATCGCGGAAACGGAACTTATCCACCACCTCATTGGGCAGGAAACAAGAGTCGCCCTCGTTCTCGATCTTCACCTTGCGCAGCATCTGCGCCAGTATGATCTCGATGTGCTTGTCGTTGATGCTCACATTCTGCTGCCGGTAAACGGCCTGGATCTCTTTCAGCAGGTAGCGCTGGAGGTCTTCTTCGCCGTTGATTCGCAAAATGTCATGCGGAATCAGCGGGCCCTCGATCAGCGGCGTACCGGCCTCGACCTTGTCCCCGGCGTGCACCAGAAGCTGCTTATCCTGGGGCACATGATGTTCCCGCTCCATCCCGCCCTCCGACCTGACGATGATCGTCATCTTGCCACGCCGCCGGTCGGTCTGAAGCGAAACCACCCCGGAAATCTCGGCCATCACCGCCGGCTCCCGCGGCTTGCGGGCCTCGAAGATCTCCGTCACCCGCGGAAGCCCCCCGGTGATGTCCTCAGTGCCGGCGATCTCCCGCGGCTGACGAGCCAGCAGCGTTCCCGGCGTGACCGGATCGCCCTCCTTCACCTCGATCCGGGCCTTGGCCGGCAAGTGGTGGAAGTCCAGAATCTCGCCCTGTCGGTCTTCGATAATGATCCGCGGGTGCTTGTCGCCCTTGTGTTCGACGACCACATATTTGCTGCCCTCCTGGCCTTCCTTCTCTGCCCGGACCGTCTCGCCATCCACGATATCCTGGAAACGCACAAAGCCGGCCTTCTCGGCCAGCATCGGGGTGAAGTGCGGGTCCCACTGGACGATCACCGTGCGGCCGCCAACCCTCTCTCCATCCGGGAAGAGCACCGCCGCCCCGTACGGCACCCGGTACCGCTCCAGTTCGCGGCCCTTCTCATCATTGATCGCCACTTCACCGTTACGCTTGAGCACCCGCCAGATGGTCTTGCCGGTCTCCGGGTCCTGCATCTGGACTGCGTTGAGAGAGTGGTAGACCAGGATGCCCGGCTGCAAGGCGGTGATTTCGCTTTCGATCACCGCCCGGCTGGCCACCCCGCCGGTGTGGAAGGTCCGCATCGTGAGCTGGGTGCCAGGCTCCCCGATGGACTGCGCGGCAATGATCCCGACCGCCAGCCCTTCCTCGACCAACTGCCCGGTCGACAGGTCGGCCCCATAGCACCGGGCGCACACGCCCAACCGGCTCTCGCAGGTCAGCGGGCTGCGCACCCGAATGCTCTCCAGGCCCAGACCACCTTCCTCGGGCTTGGCCTCCAGCCGGCGGGCGATTTCCGGCGTAATCAGCTCGTTCTCGCGGACGATGATCTCGTCGGTGCGCGGATCGCGGATGGTGTCGCGGGCCACCCGGCCCACGATCAGCTCCGATAGCTTGACCGCCACTTCCTCCCCCCGGTAGATGGTGCTCTTGGTGACCCCCTCGATCGTGCCGCAGTCACGTTCGTTGACGATGACGTTCTGAGCCACATCGGCCAGTTTGCGCGTCAGGTACCCGGAATCTGCGGTCTTGAGCGCGGTGTCGGCCAGACCCTTGCGGGCCCCGTGAGTGGAGCTGAAGTACTCCAGCACCGTCAGCCCCTCGCGGAAGTTGGCCTTGATCGGCGCTTCGATGATCTCGCCGGACGGTTTGGCCATCAAAGCTCGCATCCCGGCCAGTTGCCGAATCTGGTCCACCGAACCGCGGGCCCCCGAGTCGGTCATTACGAAAATCGGGTTCAGGTACGGCTTGGCCTTCGGGTCGCCCGGACGGGCCTCCTCCCCGTTGGCGTAGCGCCAGTCATTCTTCAGCGCATTCATCATCTCCTGGGTCACCTGCTCGCGCGCATGCACCCAGATGTCGATGAGCTGGTTGTGACGCTCCATCGGCGTAATCACGCCGTTCTGGTAGTTCCGCTCGACCCGATCGACCACCCGCTGGGCGGCCTCGATGATCTTCTGCTTCTTCTCCGGAATCCGCAAGTCCGTCAGGGCGAACGAAAGGCCCGCCAGGGTGCTGTACTTGAACCCCAGGTCCTTGATCCGGTCCAGAAGCTCGATGGTCGCGGCCCGCCCCAGCAGCGCGTGGCAGTCCGCAATCACCCGCGAAATCCCCTTGCCCAGCGTGTAATTGTAGAAAGCCATCTGGGGCGGCAGAATGTCGTTGAAAATGCAGCGCCCAGCGGTGGTCAGGATCCTCCGGTTGGCCGGAGCCGGCTGGGCCAGCCCGTCTTTACTGTCGACCACCCGGTCCCGGTCGATCCGCACCTGGATCAGGGTGTGAATGCCGATCTGCCGCATGGTGTAGGCCAGAATCGCCTCCTGCGGACTGGCAAACGAGCGCTCTCGACCCTTCGGGCGCTCGCCCGCCTCCCCCGGATGGGCCACGGTCAGATAGTAAACCCCCATCACCATGTCCTGGGAGGCCGACATGATCGGCGACCCGTTGGCCGGGCTGAAGATGTTGTTGGTGCTCATCATCAGCACGTGGGCCTCGGCCTGAGCCTCGATCGACAGCGGCAGGTGCACGGCCATCTGGTCGCCGTCAAAGTCTGCGTTGAACCCCTTGCACACCAGCGGGTGAATCTTGATCGCGTTCCCCTCCACCAGCACCGGCTCGAACGCCTGAATGCCCATCCGGTGCAGGGTGGGAGCCCGGTTCAGCAGCACCGGATGCTGATAGATTACCTCCTCCAAAATGTCCCAGATGGGCTGATCCCGGCGTTCCAGCATCTTCTTGGCGCTCTTGATCGTGTCGGCCAGCCCACGCTCCCGCAGCTTGCGAATGATAAACGGCTGATAAAGCTCCAGCGCGATCTTCTTGGGCAGCCCGCACTGATGCAGCTTCAGCTCCGGCCCCACCACGATCACCGACCGGGCCGAGTAATCCACCCGTTTGCCCAACAGATTCTCGCGGAACCGGCCCTGCTTGCCCTTGATCATGTCGGTCAGCGACTTCAGCGGACGGTTGCTGGAACCCAGCACCGGTCGGCGGCACCGCCCGTTGTCGAACAGCGCATCCACCGCCTGCTGGAGCATCCGCTTCTCATTCCGGATGATCACCTCGGGCGCGTTCAGATCAATCAGCTTCTTCAGCCGATTGTTGCGGTTGATGATCCGACGGTACAGATCATTCAGATCGCTGCTGGCGAAGTTCCCGCTGTCCAGCAGAACCAGCGGCCGCAGGTCGGGCGGGATGACCGGGATGACCTCCAGCACCATCCACTGCGGCTCGTTGCCGCTCTTGCGGATCGCTTCCACCAGCTTGAGCCGCTGGGAGAGTTCTTTGATCTTCTGCTTACTGTTGGTCTTCCGCAGCCCCTCCAGCAGCTCCGCTGAAAGCTGGGTCAGGTCGAGCTGCATCAGCAGTTCCCGGATGGCTTCGGCTCCCATCAGGGCTCGGAACCCCGTGTCCCCGTACTCTTCCACCGCCCGCCGGTATTCCTCCTCGGTAAGCAGTTGTTTGGGTTCCAGTTTCGAGCCGCCCGGATCGACCACCACGTAATCCTGAAAGTAGATGATCTTTTCCAGGTCCGAGGTCTTCATGTCCAGCAGGGTCCCCAGGCGGCTGGGCATGGCCTTGAAGAACCAGATGTGGACCACCGGGGCAGCCAGGTTGATGTGTCCCATCCGTTTTCGGCGTACCCGGCTATGGGTCACCTTCACCCCGCACCGGTCGCAGATCATGCCCTTGTGCTTGGTCCCCTTGTACTTGCCGCAGAAGCATTCCCAGTCTCGTTCCGGCCCGAAGATGCGTTCGCAGAACAGACCATCCTTTTCCGCCCGGTAGGTGCGGTAGTTGATGGTCTCCGGCTTCTTCACCTCGCCGAACGACCAGGCCCGGATATCGTTGGGCGAAGCCAGTGAGATGCGGACCGCGGTGAAGTCGTTGATCCGGTCATACACGGTTTCAGCCATTGCGATCGTACCTCTCGGTCGCGGCCGGCCAGGCTGCCGGGCGAACCCGCAGCCCCCGGCCGGGCTATTTCCTGCCTACTCCGAACCCCGGCGGACTTTCGCGGCGCTGGCGATCCAGTCTTCCGACCGCATGGTCATGCCGACCAGCCCGCGCGCCTGCCGGAACCCCAGTTCTTCGCAGAAGTCAACCTCGGTGCCGTAGGCGACCAGATCGACGCGCTGGACGCCGTCGGCGTACATCTTGTCCAGAACCCGCCGGGCCATCTCGGTGGCAATCCCGTGCGTATCGTGCTCGATGCGCCCGTCGGTCCGCGTGACCGCCGCCGGCCCCTGATAGGCCGGGTCCAGCTTGCACTCGGTCAGGTATCCCCGCAGCCCGTCGCACACCCCCCGCGCGATCCCGATCAGCCTGCCGCCCACGAACGCCGTCACGAACGCCGCACTGTTCTCGGTCATCCGCCGAATCTGCTCCGGCTTGGCGGCGATATCGTGGTTGAGCCGACGGTAGAACTCTGCCAGTTGCTCCGGGGTTACGTCTTTGCCCGTCCCGTAAACCACTTCGGTCATACCGCTGCTCTCCACGGTGGATCCTGACCGGCGCCTCACAGCAGCCGCCGCTTCTCGAGCTGAATATTCAGTCCCAGCCCGCGGATCTCGTTGCACAACACGTCGAACGACACCGGCGTGCCGGCATCCAGCGTGTGAGTGCCCTTCACCATGCTCTCGTAAATCTTGGTCCGGCCCTCCACATCGTCGCTCTTGACGGTCAGCAGCTCCTGAAGGATGTACGCCGCCCCATAGGCCTCCAGCCCCCAGACCTCCATCTCGCCGAAACGCTGTCCCCCGGTCCGGGCCTTCCCGCCCAGCGGCTGCTGAGTGATCAGGCTGTACGGCCCGGTCGACCGGGCGTGAATCTTGTCATCCACCAGGTGGTGCAGCTTCATCATGTAGATGTAGCCGACCGTCACCGGCTGCTCGAACGGCTCCCCGGTGCGCCCGTCGTACAGCGTCACCTTCCCGGTCAGCGGCATCTCGGCCAGCAGTTCGCGGGTCTGACCGGCACTGCGGATGACCTCCGGGTCATCCCGCCGCTGTCGCACTCGCTCGTTAGCCTCCGCGACGCAGGCCCGGATCTGAGCCTCGGTGGCTCCGTCGAAAACCGGGCTGATGACCTGGAACCCCAAAACCGCCGCCGCCCAGCCCAGATGTGTCTCCAGAATCTGCCCGACATTCATGCGGCTCGGCACCCCCAGCGGGTTCAAGACGATGTCCACCGGCGTGCCATCCTCCAGAAACGGCATGTCCTCTTCCGGCAAAATCTTGGCGATCACGCCCTTGTTCCCGTGCCGCCCGGCCATCTTGTCGCCCACCGATAGCGTCCGCTTGGTCGCAACATAAACCTTGACCTTCTCCAGCACGCCGGCCGGAAGCTCGTCCCCGCGCTTCATGTGTTCCAGCCGTCGCTTGCACTCCTTGGCAATCTCTGCGATCCGCGGCCAGTAGCGGTTATAGATGGTCTCGGCCTCGTCGCTCTTGCTGGCCGGCTTGATCCACTTCAGCGAGAAAGTCTCGATCTGCTCCAAAATGACGTCCGGGTTTTCGCTCTTGCCCAGCTTCTGACGGGTGTTCGGATCGACCTGCACCTGCTCGGTGACCTTCTCGATCTCCTCGATCATCTGCCGGAAGAGCTTCACCCGCTGCAAGTCGCATTCGGTCTGGAACGCACGGATCTGGGCATCCACCTGCTTCTTCTGCTCCTCGCTCAGGTGGGTCCGTCGGCTGAAGTGCTTGGCCCCGATCACGATCCCCTCCTGGCCCGCCGGAAGCTCCAGCGAATCGTTCTTCACATCTTCCCCGGCCCGCCCGAAAATCGCATGCAGCAGCTTCTCCTCCGGGCTCAGCTCGGTCTTGCTCTTGGGGGAGACCTTGCCCACCAGAATGTCGCCCGGACCCACCCGCGTCCCGATCCGGACGATCCCGCGCTCGTCCAGGTTCCGCAGCGCCCGTTCCGATACATTGGGGATGTCGCGGGTGAACTCCTCACGCCCCAACTTGGTCTCGCGGATCTCGATCTCGTGCGACTCGATATGGATGCTCGTGAACGCATCGGTCTTGACCAGCCGCTCCGAAATCAGGATCGCATCCTCGAAATTGAACCCGTCAAAAGTGAGGAACGCCACCAGCACATTCCGCCCCAGGGCCAGTTCGCCGCGGCAGGTGGCCGCCCCGTCGGCGATGATCTGGTCCTTCTTGACCCGTTCGCCCAGCCGGACGATCGGCTTCTGGTTCAGGCAAGTCCGCTCGTTCAGCCCGACGAATTTGCGCAGCACGTATTCATCGGTGTAATCGATCACGATCCGCCGCGCGTCGACGTAGGTGACCCGTCCGCCCTTGCGCGCCCGTACCACCATCCCACTGTTGGCCGCCACCGCCCGCTCCAGACCCGTCGCCACGATCGGCGGCTCGGTCCTCAGCAGCGGTACCGCCTGCCGCTGCATGTTCGAGCCCATCAGCGCCCGGTTGGCGTCGTCGTGTTCCAAAAACGGAATCAGCGCCGCCGACACGCCCACCGTCTGCTTGGGCGAAATATCCACGTAGTCAACCCCCTCCGCCGTCACCTGCTGGAGTTCCCCACGCACCCGCCCCAGCAGTGTCCCCGTCTTCAGTGGAGCCGCCTTCCGGTCCCGGTCGCCGTTCCGACTGCGGACCAGGTATTCCTCCTTGGTCTGAATGGGCGGAAGTTGCCGACTGTCAATCTCCGGCACCACCACGTCCGGCGGAGCCAGGGTCGCCCGCATCTCCTCGTCGGCCCGGAGGTAGACCACCTCGCCGTTCACTTTACCCCGAACCACCTTCCGGTACGGCGTCGTCAGGAAACCGTATTCGTCGACCGAGCTGTAGATGCCCAGCGACGCGATCAGCCCGATGTTGACCCCTTCCGGCGTCTCGATCGGACAGATCCGCCCGTAATGGCTGATGTGCACATCCCGGACCTCGAACCCCGCCCGCTTCCGGTTCAGTCCACCCGGCCCCAACGCCGACAGCCGCCGCTCGTGCGTCAACTGCGCCAGCGGGTTGGTCTGGTCGACCACTTGCGACAGCTCGCTGCGCCCGAAGAAAAAGTCGATGCTGCTCGAGATGCTCTTGGTGTTCACCAGCTCGGCGATCTTGCCGATCTCTTCTGGACTCTTCAGGCTCAGCCGCTCCTGCACCGTCCGTCGCAGCTTGAGGAACCCCTTCCGCAGCTCGTCGGATGCCAGCTCATCGATGGTCCGCAGCCGCCGGTTGCCAAGGTGGTCGATGTCGTCCACCTGCCCCTCCCCGGCCCGCAGGGCCATGATGTAACGCAGCGACTCTACCAGGTCCTCCGACCGCAGAACCATCTCGGTCTCGGGAATCCCCTTCTCGAACTTCCGATTCAGCCGGAAACGGCCAACCTTCCCCAATCGGTACCGGTTCTCATCGAAAAACTTCTCCTGGAATAGCTTCCGGGCCTTGTCCAGTTGCACCGGATTCCCCGGACGCAGCCGGGCGTAGATCCGCATCAGGGCCTCTTCGTGGCTCTGCGCCCCGTCCTCGGCCAGCGTGTTCAGGATGATCGGGTCGCTCATCTTCCCGATCACGTCAATCTGCTTGATCGCCGACTCCCGAATCTTGTTCAGCGCCTCCCCGATTTGCCGGCCCGCTCCCACCAGCTCTTCGCCCGTGTCCGGGTCCACCACCGGCCCAACCGTCCACATGTCCGGCTTCAGGTTCGCGACCCGCGTGGTCTTGACCGGGTAGAACGCCCGGATGATCGCTTCCGTGCTGCCGTATTTCGCGTCCATGGCCCGCAGAAACGTCGTGGCCGGAATCTTGCTGCTCTGGTCGATCCGCACCGCCAGCACGTCTTTCCGCGTTACGTTGATCTCGATCCACGAGCCACGCTCGGGAATGATCCGGCAGGCGTGCAACGCCCGGTCCCCCTCCGTCGACTCCTTGACGAAATCCACCCCCGGCGAACGGTGAAGCTGCGAAACGATCACCCGTTCCGATCCGTTGACGATGAACTCCCCACCCCCGATCATGATCGGGATTTCGCCCAGATAAATCGATTCTTCCTGGACCTCCTCGGCGTCCTTCCGACGCAGTCGCACCCGGATCCGGAACGGCATCCCGTACGTCAGCCCCAGCTCGCGGCACTCGTCCGGGGTATACCGCGGCGGATCCAACGCGTAATCTACATACTCAAGGTGAACATTCCCGTCATAACTCTCAATCGGGAAGACTTCTCGCAGCAGACCCTCCAGGCCGATCGGCTTACGCTGCTCCGGCGGAACCTCCGCCTGGAGGAAACGCGCGTACGATTCCGTCTGAAGCCGAATCAGATTCGGCACCTCTATGGCGTCGCCGTATCGGCTGAAGTCACGAACGTAGTTGATCTGCATCCCACACACCCTCAGCGTTTGACAATGGAACTCCGCCCCGACCGCCACCCAATCGCCCCGGCGCAGGACAAACCCCCCACCGCCCCGCGCGGCACGGTCCCGCGCAGACAGACTTCCCCGGCCTGATTCGCTTAACGATCAGCAATCCCGAGCGATCCGTCGCGTCTCACACCTGGCGATCTTGCAAACTTCGCATTTTCCTGCCGGCCCCCTTGGAATGCAAGGGCCCGCGCGGTATTTTTTCCGTCCCGACGCCGCCTGCTTCGCATCGCCGCCGGCCGCCCCTCCCTTTCTGGCCGACCGCCCGGCGTGACGGGCGACTGACCCATTTGCCAACCCTCCAGGGCTGTTATTATGGGACGGTGGATCGGAATCGACTACGGAACACGCCGCATCGGCTTGGCCGCCACCGACCCCCAAAGCCGTCTGGCCACCCCCATCGGAACCCTCCCCGCCAGCGGGCAACCCTCACTCGATGCCGACCACATTCTCGCCTGGGCCGCCCAGAACCACGCCACCGGCATCGTCCTCGGCCTGCCCCTCAACATGGATGGGTCCGACAGCCCCCAAACCAGGCTCGTCCGCGATCTGGCCGCCCTGCTCCAACAGCGCGGCAACCTCCCCGTCCACCTCTGGGATGAGCGACTTACCACCATGCAGGCCGACACCCATTTGGCCGGCACCCGCCAAACCACCCGCCGCAAGTGGCGCGACGCCCTCGCCGCCCAGATCATTCTACAGTCCTTTCTCGATGCTCGCCGCCAGCCGCCGACCGATCGACCAGCCTCCGGCTGACCGTCTATAATCCGGCCCGGTGCGGAAACCTCGGAGCTGGCGCAATGGCTACTGACTGGACTGTGCCGCGACGGGCAGAGGTGTGCGGCGGCTGCGGCCGAGCCTTCGCCCCTAGCCAACCGCTCCAGGTGTTCCTGTACGACACCCCTCACGGCTACCAGCGGCAGGACTACTGCCTGGCATGCAGTCCGCCGGCCCAACCCACGCCGATCGCCCGCTGGAGGACCCGTCGCTCACAGCCCGACGAACGCAAACCGCGAACCTTCGACCTCCAGGCCCTCTGTCACCTGTTCGAGCAACTACAGGAAACCGACCAGCCGCAAGCCGCCCAGTTCCGCTTCCTGCTGGCCCTGCTCTTGTGGCGGAAGAAGATCCTCCGGCTGGAGCGGACCACAACCGGCAACGGGCGCGAAACCTGGGAATTCATCATGCCGCACACCGGCCAATCCTACCAACTCCTACGGCCCGAGCTCGACGAGGCCCGGCTCGATCAGTTGGGTCAGCAACTGGAGCTGGTGATCAGCGGCGGATCGACAGAGCCCGGCCTCGTACCCGGTCAGGAGCAAGCCGATGGCTGACCCGCTGCACGAGATCATTACCGCCCCCGGATTTCCGACCGGCCGCGGCCGCTCGCAGGCGCCCCCCACGGGTTCGCAACCGCCGGCCGCTGCCGCCAAAGCCGGGCTACCTGCGACGATCTGCCAGCTCGTCCTGATCGCAATGGCGGTGGTTCTGAGCGGCTGTCCGGCTCCCCCGGCCCAGCCGCCGGCCAGTCGGCGGGAGGCACTGGAGCGGGTCAACGACAACCTGACTCGGCTGAACCGACCACTTCAATGCTCGGCCCTGGTTTCATTCAAGTTCCGCGACGCCGACGGCAAGCTCCACAGCTTTCTAGGTCATGAAGCCGGGCTGGTCTTTATGCCGCCTCAATCGCTCCGCTTCGACGTTCGCTCGCTGGCCGGCTCGGTTGCCCAGTTCGGTTCCAATGAGGCCCAGTACTGGTTGTGGGTCGACGTCCCGGACGCCCGAAAGCTATGGTGGGGCTCCTGGCACCGCGTGGGCCAACCCACCAGTCGCAGGCTCCCGGTGCCGCCCAACGAGCTGCTTGACGCGCTGATGCTTCGACCGTTACCCGAAAGCCTGGATGGGGGTCAGTTGCCGCTGTTGCGCGTTGATGGACAGGACCATCGCCTGGTCTACGTCCGGCTGGGGTCTGGGGGCCAGCCGGTCGGATGGCGGGAAATTCGCCTGGATCCCCGCCCGCCCTATCAGCCCATCGAAGTCATGGACCGTCTCCCCGACGGCCAGCTCGTCTTGCACGCCCAGTTATCCGACTACCGGATGGTAGGCGCCGACGGGCCGCTCACGCCACGACGCTACGTCATCTGCTGGCCGGACAGTCAAGCCGAGTTGCGCCTGGACATTCTTTGGGCCAGGCTCCGGCCCGACCTAGGCCAGGACTTGTTCGAGTTTCCCGCCGGCTGGCGCGGGGAAAGCGAAGAGATTGACGCCCCTCAGCCAAGCGGCCTCCAACCGTGAACCCGACTGGCCAGCCCATGAAACTCACGGACCGCCGCCCGGCAGCCGCCAGCCGCCGGTTGGCAACCGACCGCAGGCCCCAGGTCCTCTGGCGATTGATCGCGCTGCTTAGCCTGCCGGTGGCGGCTTGCCACCCGATGGCTGCCGCCGCCGAGCCCACGATCCTGGCAGCAGCCGACGAAAACACCCTTTGGCTGGCCATGGTCACCGGATCGCAGACCCAGGTATGTCGCCGTGGAATCAGCGGGCCCTTCCAGAGCCTGGAGCCGCTCAACGCCCCGGTGACCGACTTGGCGGTCTCGGGTGGGGTGCTGTTCGCTTTTGTTGAAGATGGCAGCTTTTACGCCAACGACGGGGAAACCTGGTCCCGCTGCCTTGATCTGCCCGACCGGGACCGCCCGCTGGCCATGACCGGCGACGACGGACTGCTAGCCCTGGTCCGCTCGCCCCGCAGCGGGGCTCTGCCGCAGCCGATCGGCCAACCCCCTGCCCAGACCACCCGGCCCTTCGACCCCGGCCAGGCGCCGTGCAGCCTGGTCCGCTACGAGCCATGGGGCTGGGCGGCAATCGCGGCTGCTCCCCACTGGCTGCCCCACGACGGGCCGACCCCGCCACGCCTGGCCGTCATTCACCAGGCCATCTGGCTCTTCGCAGCTTTACCCCACAGCCAGCGAATCCAATATACCTGGCTGGACCCCGATTCGGGCCTTTGGCGCCCTGCGGCCAGCATCCCATGCCCCGCGACCTGCCAGGACTTCTGGGTCGTTCAGGTCGGTCGAGTTCCGACCGCGGTCCTAGCCAGCTTGGCCGCCGACGGCGGACAGGAGGTGAGCGCCCTACGACTGCTCTCCCAGCCGGACTCCGAGCACCCTGAATGGCGTGTCACCCCCCTGCACCTTTCGTCGCTGCCTTCCGGGTTTCACGTGAAACGCTACGAGGCGGCGTTCGGCTTCAACCAGCACGTGGTGCTCTCGATGCGCGACGCGTCCGGTAATCTGTACCTCCGCTTCGGCCGCCCGGACGCCGACGTGGTCGAAGCCACCCTGGAGGCGGCGGAGGTCTTCCGGCAGCAACCCCGACCCGGGCCCCACCTGCCTTGGCTCCAGAGCGTTACCCTGCTGGTGCTGTTCGCGATCCTGGCCGCATTGATCCTGCTTCGACGTGGCAGCATGGTTGGTGGCGTGGCCCTCCCGGAGGGCCATGCGCCGGCCCTGGCCTTTCAACGGCTGCTGGGCTGGGCGGTGGACTTTGTGCCCTTCGGCGCCGCCGCCGCCCTTCTGCTGCGGGTCGATTGGCAACGCGGATTGCGCGAGCTGAGCGGCTGGGCCGTAGGGAGCGATGCGGCCACCGGGAAGCTGCCCGAGCAGTCCACACTGCTGTGGTGGGCGGCCAGTTGCTGCGGCCACGTCGCCTACTGCCTGGTCATCGAACTGGCAACCCGGCGGAGCCTGGGCAAACTGCTCGTCGGAACCCGGATCTTGTCAGAATCGGCAGCCCCCCCCGCCTGGGGCCAGACCGTGATCCGAAATCTTCTGCGCCTGGTCGAGATGCTGCCCCCTCTCTGGGTGCTCAGCCTGCTGGTGGTCCTGTCCCGAAACCGGCAGCGGCTGGGTGACATCTTCGCCCGAACGGTGGTGGTGCGCCGGCTCGGGTCGGGGCGGCAGTAGCCCGGCGCAGGCCTGCCGACCGGCTGGCAAACTGGACCTAGCCGACATTCGACGATATATCAGTCCTACGGGGTGAGTACGCCTGTCACCCTGGCGCCGGGAGCAGATGCATGGTGCGACGCTTGGCCATCTCCAACGGACGGGTCGTTGAGACCGAGGCAGCCGACGCTCCGGTGCTGGTTTATGTCGCGCCGGATGAGGCGGAGAAGCGGCACCTGATCGACGATCTGAAGCTGGATGAGCACACGCTGAATTCAGCCCTGGACCCGGACGAGCTGTCGCGCCTGGAATTCGAGCCCGACCATGTGGCCATGATCTTCAAGCGGCCGAAGAATTACTGCGAGGCCGACCAGTTCGTGTTTCGAATCGCTTCCACCGGGGTATTCCTGTTCAAGGACCGGCTGATAATCGTGATGGCGGACGAGGCCCCGCTGTTCGAAGGGCGACCGTTTCTGCGGGTGCAGTCGCTGCACGACCTGGTCTTGAAGCTGATCTACCGGGCCATCTTTCATTTCGTGGAGCACCTGCGGGCGATCAACATGATCTCCAGCAACCTGGAGCACCAGATCAACACCTCCATGGAAAACAAGCATCTGGTGCATCTTTTCACGCTGGAGAAGAGCCTGGTCTACTACCTCAATGGCATTACTTCCAATGCGGTGCTGATCGAGAAGCTCAAGAACAACGCGGCCAAGCTGGGCTTCAGCCAGGAGAACCTGGAGTTCCTGGACGACCTGATCATCGAGAACAATCAGTGCCATGAGCAGGCCAAGACCTACTCGCAGGTGGTCGGCGGGCTGATGGACGCGCGGGCCTCGATCGTCGGCAACAACCTCAACTCGCTGATGAAGACGCTCAACATCATCATGCTGGCGATCATGGTGCCAACCTTCGTGGTCAGCGCCTTCTCGATGAACGTGAAGATTCCCCTGCCCCACGAGCACATCGCTTCCTTCTACATCATAATGTTGATGGCCACCGGCTCCATGCTGGGAGTGATCTACTGGTGGCGTCGGCGCTGGTCCTGAACCGACCTGAGGGATTCAGCGGCGCATGGTGGCGGGGCACCCCGGTGTCGGCCGTAGAAGGCCGCGGGGTCCGCGACTCATCCGACCGCCGGGGCCGACAGGTCCTCACTTTATCACGGGCACCCGATCGGCAGCGAGTTACCAACCAGCAGCATCACAAACGGGTTAACGTCACGTGGGGACGGGTAGGTCCCGTCGCCGTTGATGTCGCCGTTGCGCGGATCGCAGTCGGGGTAGGCGGCCTGCCAGGCGGTGTGGTCAACCAGGTACTGGACGAACGGATTGACGTCCCGGAAGTCGACCTGCCGGTCACCGTTCAGGTCACCGGTGCACAGCTCGCATTCATCGGGGATCCCGTCCCCGTCTTCGTCGAGGCTGATCCCCAGGCTGATGTCGCACTGGTCGGGCATCTGGTTGTGGTTGCAGTCCCGGGCGGTGCCGGCCGCGATATCGCAACTGTCGGCCACCCCGTTGCCGTCGCAATCCAGCTCGCATTCATCCGGGAAGCCGTTGGCGGTGCAGTCCAGGCTGAGGCCGGCGGCGATATCGCATTCGTCGGGCATCCCGTTAGGCTGGCAGTCCGGGCTGTACCCGTAATCCAGATCGCACTGGTCCGGCACACCATTGGAGTTGCAGTCAGGGACGGTGCCGGCGGCGATCTCGCACTCGTCGGGAAGGTCGTTCAGATTGCAGTCCTGACTGTAACCGGAGCTCAGATCGCATTCATCGGGGATGGCGTTCGCGTTGCAGTCTGAGCTGGTTCCGCCGGCCAGATCGCACTCGTCCGGGATGGCGTTGCCATTGCAATCCTGGCTCGTTCCCTCGGCTATGTCACTCCAGTCGCTGACGCCATTACCGTTGCAGTCGGGCGGGTTGGCCGCGGCAAAGGCGTTGATGATGCCGTAGCCACGGACATACAAAGGGTCGTAGGTGCCGCTGGTCACGAAGTCGCCGGCGGTGTAGCACAGGGCCATCCGCATCTGGTCCACAGTCCAGTCCGGATGGGCCTGCACCAGGCAGGCCACCGCCCCGGCCACCAGGGGCGTCGAAAGCGAGGTCCCGTCGACCGTGTCGTAGTCCTGGTCGTCGTCGGGGGCCACGGTTGCCGTGCGATATCCCCGAGCCAGCACCTCGGGCTTGACCCGGCCGTCGGCGGTCGGCCCGTCGGAGCTGAAAGAGGTAATCGCCCCGCTAGCCCGGACCGCGCCGCAGGTAATCACCTGGAAGGCGTCGGCTGGAGCGATCAGGTGAGAAGTCAGCGGGTCAGCATCATGCCCTTCGTTTCCGGCGGCGGTGCAGCAATGCAGGCCGTTGGCCGTGGCGATGTTGACGGCCAGGGTCGTCACCGCGGTCTGCCCGTCCAGGTCCGACTGCGTGTACCAGTCGATGTAGCCCAGCGAGGACGTCGCCAGATCGCCGCCATTGGACTCGATGAACTCCAGCCCGGCGACGTAGTAATCCTCCTCAGCCGGATATTCAGCGGTGGTGTCCTCAGTCTTGCAGAGGATGAAGGAAGCGTCGTAGGCTCCGCCGACCAGCTCGCCCGGCAGATAAGCGGCCAGGGTTCCCAGAATCCAGGTGCCGTGATAATGCTGCCACCAATAGTCGCCCGGCTCGGCCTCCGTGTTCGGATCGCCGTTCACAAAGTCGTACTCGGCCACGACCGCCAGGGGGCGCTCGGGATTGTTGAAGGCGACGTGGGTGCGATGGAAGCCGGTATCGAGGATGCCGACGATGACGCCCTGCCCGGTGAAGCCGGCCTCGTGGAGGGCGATCAGGTTGATCTGGGCCAGTTGGGCGGCCGACCGGCCATAGTCCGGCCGGCCAGGCTGCAAGTCGCGGTCCTTGGTGCCGACCGGCCCGGCACGTTCCACCCCCATCGGTTCGATCCGTCGTGCCCGGGCCACGGGCTGAATCCGCCGCACGAAGGGCAACGCCGCCACCTGCGCAAGCTGATCCGGCCCGGCCTCCACGCTGACCGCGTTCAGCCAGCGACTGACCACCCGGACCCGCGTCGCAGCCGAGCGCACCGCGGCGACATACTCGGGCACCACTGGCAAATCGTGGAAATCGAAGATGCGTCCGGCCCGCTTGGCGGGGCTGCCGCGGAGCAGCCGGCGTTGGACCGCCCGCGAGTTGTAGGTCGTTTCAAGCTGTCGGAGCGAGTCGGAGAGGGCCGCGGGCGACTGCACGCCCTTATCGGTCAGAAACACCCAAACCGCCAGCGGGCCGGGCTGCTCCAGGAAGCGGTCGATTACCGCCGGAGCCAGCTTGCCGGATGCCTCGGACGACTGGTCTCCAGCCGGGGGCCCTGCGGACCGGGCCGACGACAGCTCGACTGCGGCAGCACCGGTCACCGCGTTCAGCATCAGGGCGGCAAGCGCCGACAGGCCGATGGCCGTAAGCGGTCGGAAAGTCAAAAGGCGATCCATCTTGAAGCTCCGAAGCGGCCGGTCCGAACCGACGCCGGTCGTCCGACCGCTTGAGCCGTGCTCCGCCACCGGGATCAACCGGCGGCTTAACCCGCCTGGCCGCCGGCAGCCCGCGTGAGCATCACTGAGTCAGCAGCGCGACAAACGAATTGATGTCTCCGAAGTTGAACTGGCCGTCGCCGTTGATGTCCCGATTCTCAAGCGGGCAATCCGGATACTGGTTCAGGTAGGCTGCGAGGTTGGTGACCGCGAGCACGAACGGGTTGATGTCGGCAAAGCCCACCTGGCCGTCGCAGTTTAGGTCGCCGACCAGGACCACGGGGCCGCATACGACGGCGTAGAGCTTGAACGCATCCAGTCCCGCTTCGGTAATGGAGTTGTTCGGATTATCCACGGCACTGAAGCGGACCCTCATCTGCGAGGTGAGCGGAACATAGTCGCTGACAGTGAAGCTGTGCTGGACCCAGCCGTCGGCATGGGCCAGGCTTTGGACGACCTGCCAAGTGGCGCCGCCGTTATTGGACACCTCGACCGTGAGACGGTCCTCGTCGCGATCGTCATTGTAGAACCAGCGTGCATATTTGATCCGATAGAAGCGGCCGTCGGACATGTCCAGGAGCGGTGAGATGAGGCGAGTGGGGCCGCCGTCCACGTCGCTGTCGCCGGCCTCGTTGCCGGTCAGGAAACAGGCGCCCGAGCCGTCGAAGTCGGTCGGCGGATCGCCGCGCTCACCTCCGCCGGCGGGCACGCCCCGTTCCCACGCGCCGCCGGTCAGACTCGGGGCATTCTGCACCGTCCAGCCGCGGTCGACCTGGAAGTTGTCGCTGAAGACCACCGCCTCGTTGCCCAATACGAGCGTCGAGCGGTAACTGGCGGGGGCGTCCGGAGGATCGTAGAGCCGTCCGACGGTAGCCTCCGCGACACTGACGTACCACCGATACTGATCCAGGCAGGCGGCAGCCGGGAGAGTGGCCTGGTACAGGCCGGGGGAAATCTGGGTCATCGCCGCCGTGACCCAGGATCCGCCGTTAAGGGAATAGTGCAACTGACCGCTGTTAGCGACCGGCGTGCCACCATACCGGCCGGTGACCTGCACCTGGAAACTGGCCGGCTGGTTTCGCGGCATGTCCTCTGGGACGCCTTGCGGATACGAGAAGACCAGGGTGGGAGGCCGACCGGCATAGTTCACATAAAGGCCCCCGTAGCCGACCAGGCAGCAGTTGTAGGTTATCCGCATGTAGCCGCTCTCGCCCCAGCCGGCACCCCAGGAGTTGCGCAGAAACCACACGCCATTGGGTCCCTGGCTATCGTCCCACCCGACCAGGGCCACGGCGTGATTGATCGAGGAGTTGTCGCAGGCGTTGAAGATCCCGCCGCCATAGGCTTGGAAGGCTGCGGTGGCGTTCACGCAGACGGTGACCGGGCCGTAGGTCATGATGGCCTGCTTGATCTGGTTGACGGTGGGCACGCCCCACTGCGGGCCGATGTAGGCCCAATTGTCCAGACAATAAGGGTGGGTGTAGGGGCAACCGCAGGGTGCATCCGAGGCTACATAGGGGAACTCCTCCTCCAGCACCGCCCCGTAGCCGCCGCAGTAGTCCTTATACTGCCCGCTGCACAGGTAGAAATTGGCCGCATTGCCGGGCCATTCGCCAGAGCAGCCGCCCAGACCGCAACAGCTCACCAACCACTGTTCGGACAGGTCGACCGTATCCAGGTCCTCGATCTTGATCCTGGCCTCGACCGCGCCCACCAGGCCGAACGCCCAGCAGCTCCCGCATCCGCCCTGGTTTTTTATCGGGGTGCAATAGTTGTAGCCGTTGTAGTTCCGCCAGTCGAAGACGGACGGCAGATTGCGATCCGGCTCGCAGGGATCGAACCGTCCGTACAGGCGCCAGTCGGGGGGCTCGACCACGCCGCAGAGCTGATCGAGACTATACTGCGTGGCCGGGTTCTCCCGGACGGTGAAAGTCCACCCTTCACGCCGGCCCTGCTCCTGCAAGGCCGCAATGTCCTCGGCCGTAAGCTGCGCCACGGCCGGCCCGGTCGCCCAAATCGCCAGGCTGACCACCGCCAGCGATAACACCGGGGCCCGCAAACCACAACTCCATCGCCTCGTCAACCGCCGCATCGCGTTACTCCTAAAGTTCGGGGTCGCAACAGCAACCACCAGCACCTGGACTTAACTTTCAAGCGATCAATCGGCACCACTTCCGGCGGGCGATCCACCGGTGCCGGTCATCAAAATCACAAATGGATTGATGTCCGCGAAATTTAAGGTGCCGTCTCCATTTATGTCACGATTCTCAAGCGGGCAGCCGGGGTAGGCAGCCTCGTAAGCCGAAAGGTTGGTCATCGCCAGGACGAACGCGTTTATGTCCGGGAAACCGACCTGTCCGTCGCAGTTCAAGTCGCCGACCGCCTCAGGCGGAATGCACACCAGGGCCGATATCTGAACGGCGTCCACCGCCGCCTCGGTGATCGAGTTGTTGGGGTTGTCGATGGCGCTGAACCGCAACCTGACCTGAGAACTGGGCGTGACGAAATCATTCACATTGAAAGTGCGGTGCACCCAGCCACCCGTGTGCTCGGCGCTTTCCACCACGACCCAGGACATGCCATCGTTGTTGGAGATCTCGACCGTCAGCCGGTCCTCGTCCAGGTCATCGTTGTAGAACCACCGGGCATACGCCACCTGATAGTAGACATCCGGCGACAACTCGATCCGCGGCGAAATCAGCCGGGTCGGGCCACCGTCCACGTCCGTGTCACCGGGGGCATTGCCCGTGAGATAGCAGGCCCCGGACCCGTCGTAATCGGTGGGCGGATCGCCGCGGTCGCCGCCGCCGGCCGGCACCCCGCGCTCCCAGGCGCCGGCGGTCAGGCTGACATTCTGGACCGTCCACCCGCGGTCGGTCTGGAAGTCATCACTCCAAACCGGCGTGAGGGTCCCGACTCGAGCCACATAGGTCGTGTTGGGCGCTCCGGCCGGGCTGAGCACGGTCGTACCCTGATCCCCCTGGGCACTGAAGTAATATTCCGGCTCAGCGTCGCAGTCCGCGACTGGGAAGGTGGCCCGATAGAGGTTACCGCCCAGCGGGACCAGCGGAGTAGTAAGGTACGGGCCGCCGTCATAGCGGTAATGCAGCAAGCCCGAGCCCGACTGAAGATGTTCCATCCGATCTTCGATTCGCACGGTTACGGTCTGTAGAACGCCGGGGGCCAGGAACTCCGGCCGGCCCTCCGGGAAGGAGATCGCCAGCGCGACGTATTCGATACACAAACCCTTGACGCAGAAATTCGCGGTATTGTTGAAGGCGTAAAGATCGTGCCAGGCTCCATTCTGATAATAGTAGCTCTGGCCCGGAGCCGACGCGGATTCGACCCAGACCCGCCCCGATGAACCCAAAAGGACCGGTATCTCGGAACTGCGATCGTAAGGTTGCCCGCCGGCCGAAAGCCATAAGTAGATAAAGAAGTCATCGCCCGGCCCGATCCGCAGCGGAGCCGGCAGATCGACGGTGTGGAACCCGGTGTAAGCGATGACCCCGGACACACTGGTCAACTCATCCAGCAACTGGCCGCCCTCGAACCGGTCATAGACGGCGACCAGATAGCTGACGGTGTCGGCGGCAGTGAAGAAGCTGACGGCCTGAAGCAGCTCGTCATGCTCGGCCACGAACGCGTTGAAGACCGCGTTGCAGCCGGTCATCGTGTCGCGCCAGCCGTGATAATCATGGTAGTAAATGTGTTCGTAGGGCAGGAGCTGGACGTTCTGAAAGCTGACCGCCCCCATTTCAGGATGCTGGCCGCACCATTTGTCGTAATATGAGATCCAGAAAAAGCCGCCCAGCCCCCAGCCCGCACCCCAACTGTTCTTGCACAGCCAAGCCCCGGGCTGGGGAGCTTGAGTGACCTTGTTATCATCCCAGCCGATGATCGCGACCGCGTGATTCGGCTCGGCCGGATTGCTGGGTGGCTGGTAGTGGATGTTGTTCCACATGAAGGCGTCGTCATAGCACATGGCGGTGCCGATCACGCCATGCTGCATGATTTTTTGCTTGATAAGGCCGATGCGGCTGAGGTTCGAACCGGCGGTATACCATTCGATGTCCCGCGGGTAATAGTGGTGGAATGTGGGGGCATTTCGGAGCGGCGGATAGTCGTAGGACTGTCCATCCACCTCCCGAACGGCGCCCTCGCCGCGCGCCAGGTACGCGACAGTGACGCGATAATCGCCGCCGTAATGCACCTCCAGCCCGCCCCCGGTCGGTGGATCGGTATCGTCGTTATTGTGCTGATTGAAGCCGTTCCACCAATCCAGGTGGTACTCCGCTAGATTGGGCTCCCCGGTTTCGCCCGCGGCGGCCCAGTTGCCGGTCATCAGCAGGTTGCCTTCGATCGCCGCCATGGCTCCGTGGGTCCAGCAGGTACCCCCCTGCTGGGTCTTGACGGACGTAACGTAGTTCTGACCATTGAAGTTGCGGAGATCCAACGAACTTGGAAGGTCCGCGACGGACACCGCGGCCGGGATTGCCAGGCACGCGGCGCCCACCACGGCCGCACGGCGGACAGACTGCATAAGGTGACACCTCTCGGGAGCCAGACTACCCCGCTTGTGCTGGGACCGCAGCCCCGCTAGCGCGGCGATAAAGTCGCGGTTCGGGCCGCAGCTCGCCTGCACTCGTTCTTTCCGCCAGCCGACCCCCCTCCGGACGGACTCCTGGAGAGCCGTCACCCTGTAGGTCGGCCGCACGCGAACCGTCCTCAATCGGTCGCCACTGTTATCTTCCCGGGTTCTGACCGCATTTGCAAGGCCTGAACGGCCTTGTGGGACGAATAGACTGCTCCGGTTATCGGACGCTGAGGTGCCCCAGCCTGGCTCAGTCTGAACGCCAGGCCGATCTGGTCGCAGCATGGCGGCCGCAGCCCCTATCGGATGACCTGCTCGTCAGAAGCCTGCCCGGTGGTTGCGGCCACAACCGGCTAGACTGTCGGCGACGCTAAGGGTGCTTGGGCACGTCCCGTCGCCGGCGCTATGGGTTCGGCTCCGGGGTGCGGGCCGAGAGTCGACCGGATGTCGAGGCGCCGGGCTAGCTGCCGGACGAGCCGCCTGAGCTGGATTCGGTGGTGGCGTCGGAGTCCGTATCCGGTTCGGCGATCGCGAAGAGGCCATCCAAGACGCCATCAATGATCTTGCTCAGCCCGGTGTGTATGCCGTCGATGGCCGCGGCCCGGAACTCGGTCGCGACGGCATCATCGCAGCCGCCAGCCAGCGGCAGGGTAAGGATCAGCAGGGCGAGGACTGCGCCGGCAGCGCAGCAACTGCGCCGGGCGAGCCGGCTCCGGTTCTTGTGGTTCGGCATGGCGTTCATCTTAAGCTCCGCTTTTGACGGCCTTGGTGAACCTCGGGCAGGCCGCCGGCCCCGCGGTCGGCGGCAGCCACCGACCTGGCGGCAAGAGGCATGCCAGGCTCTGCGACGGGCCGGACCGCGTCGGGTCTGCCGCCGGAGTTATCGGCATCGGCGGCAGGCAGGGTTGCAATTCCGCCACCTGCCGCGCAGATTGCCCACCGGCCGCGGGAATCCTTTCCAGGCCGTTTGAGAATGGCATGATCTCAACCATCTCCAGCGTCGGCCGCACATACCTCCGCTGGGCGCTGACCCAGGGGGTCGGCCCGCTGACCTTCTCGCGCCTCCTCATCCAGCTCGGCGACCCCGAGCAGGCTCTGGGTGCTTCAGCCAGGTTGCTGCAAACTGTTAAGGGCATCGGCAGCGAAAAAGCCGAGCAGATCGCCCGGAGCCGCGATGCGGCGGACATCGAAGCTGAGATCCAGGCCGCCGCCGTTCATCAGGTACGAATCATCTGCCGAGCTGATCCGGATTACCCCGAGGGTCTCAGACGCATTCCGGACGCACCGATCGTGCTGTACGTGAAGGCGGAGCTGCGGCCAACCGATGCGGTCGCCATTGCGATCGTGGGCAGTCGGCGGTGTACGATCTACGGGAGCGAGCAGGCCCGGCGCTTCGGCGAGCTGCTGGCGGGGGCCGGCTTCACGGTGGTCAGCGGACTGGCGCGCGGCATCGACGCCTTCGCTCACCACGGGGCGGTCGAAGCCGGCGGGCGGTCGATCGCGGTCATGGGCCAGGGGCTGACCAAAATCTACCCGCCGGAGAACCGGGCCCTGGCCGAAAAAATCCTGGAAAACGGGGCCTGGCTGACCGAACTGCCCATGAAGGTTGCGGTACGGGCCGAAAACTTCCCGGGCCGAAACCGCATCATTGCCGGCCTGACGCTCGGAACCCTGGTGGTCGAGGCGGCCCGTCGGAGCGGGGCCCTGATCACTGCCCGGCTGGCCAGCGAGTACAACCGCGAGGTATTCGCCATTCCCGGCCGCGTGCAGGACCCCATGTCGCAGGGGACCAACGCCCTCATCCGGGACGGAGCCGCGAAGCTGGTAACCTGCCTGGAGGACATCCTCGACGAGCTGGGCGAAGTCGGACGGCAAATGCGGCCTGCAACCGGCACACCGGCGCGAAGGCCCGAAGGCACGAGCGGGCTGACCGGCACCGACGGGCCGGCCAGCCGTGAACATGAGGGAGTGATGGCCATGACTGATCGCTCGGAGTCGGGTTCTCTTTCGGTCGCCGAGCGACGGGTCTACCAGGTGATCGGTTACGAGCCGGTCCTGCAAGACGTGGTGATCAGCGCGGCGGAACTGCCGCCGGGCGAAGTCCTGGCGGCCATGACCGCCCTGGAGCTGAAAGGACTGATCAAGCGTCTGCCCGGCAACCTGGTGGTCCGTCGCGGCGTGGCCTGAACAGGCGGCGACGTGGGAACCAGAGAACGTGATCGGGCCGGCAATTGCCGGGCGGCCGCGTTCCCGGGCTCCCACGTCCCTATATTTCCAGCCCCTTTAAGGCGTCCCGTACTCGCGCAGCTCCGAGCTGAGCATGCGGTCGATACGTGACTTGCAGGCGCTTAAATGTGCCCGCGACGCGAAATCCAAGCACCCTTGCCCGGCTTCCAGGGCGTTGCCCAAGTCGCTGGACAGCCTCTCCAGCATGTAGTGCACCATGGCGTGCAAATCGGCCGGCAGCATCTCACCGGGCGGCTGCCGGACCAGCGGCTCGGCCAGCCCCAGGTACTCCCGCTGGAGCGAACGACGAAAGCTCGAAAGGAACGGGTTCGCGTCCGACCACTGGCGGCTCTTTAGCCGATCAACATCCACCGCGTCGGACCAGCAAGCGTGTTGAATCCGCCGGAGATACTCGGCCGCCGTCAACTTATCGGTCTCGGCGGTCTTCAGCTCAGCGTCGTAAATGCGGCGGATGGTATTGGGGAAAAGCCGATCCGACAGTTGCCACCATTGGAGCGTCGCCACCAGGCTGTGAATCGGGTAGTCCATATTGAAGCTGATCCTCATCCCCTCATGCCACCAACGAGACGGAGCCAAGTGGTTGAGCACCTCCGGCGGGACGCTAAAGAACTGATCGCTGAAGAGATTCTCCTCGATGAACGCCAGGGCGGCCCGTTGCCGCTGGGGCTCGACCAGTCGGAATGGCGGCGGCGCGTTGGGATCGCCGCGATGGGCCCGACTGAAGTATTGGCCGCCGATGTACCGCCCCACGTAGTCCAAGACGGTGGCTTTCTCCACCATCAGCGCCGTGAATGCCGGCCGGAGGTGATACCAGCTCTCGGCATCCTTCACGCCCCATTCGAGAATCTTGCTGATCCGCTCATTGACCAGCTCGATGCGGGTGCGAGCCCAGTCGACCGGGTCGGCGCCCATGTCGAAGCGGTTGGTGCGGGGGTCCGGCGAGGTGTACATGGTGTCCTCGTCGGTGGCATAGGCCAGCTCCGGTTCGGTCGCCCGTTTGGCGATCTCCAACAGCATAGCCCGTTCGCCGGACGGGGCAGCCGGCGTGGAGCGAGCGCCGCCGGACTTGCCGCCCGGCGGCTGGCTGCGACCCGCGGCGTCCAGACCGCCCGGCTTGCCCGACTCCAGCAGTTTCTTCACATCGGTCGGAATCTGGGCGAGGACTTCCGGCGGAATCTGAGCCAGTTCCGGCACCGGGGTTGAGCCAGCCTGCGCCTCGCCCGGGGCAGACGCGGCCGGGGCCCCGGGCTCACCGCCCTCCTTCAGCTCTGGGGCCTTCTCGTCGGTTTCAACCTTCTTGGCCGCGGGCTTGTAAGTTTCGTCGAAGGGTCGATAGCCATACTCGATGGCCCAATAGTCATAGGGTCCGATGGTCGGGGTGATGAAGTGGCCCTCGGTCGGCTTATGAGCGAAGAACAGCACCGGGTTGTAATCCATGATCGAGCCGCAGGTGGGCTCGCCGGTCGTGCGCCGCCGCTGGATTTCTTCCAGCGAGTAGACCGAACTGCCCATGAAGTTGTGTCGCAGGCCCAAAGTGTGGCCGACCTCATGGGTCACGACTTCCTTGATCACGTCGTACAGGAAGCGTTCCTTGACCTCCGGGGGCTGATCGGCCAAGACCGTCTGGGCCAGCAGCATCTGATGCTTCATGCCCTCGCAGTAGTCGCAGGGTGGATGGCCCCGCTGCCGCAGCCGCTCGCGCAGCAGGTGCCGCAACTCGGACTCATCTTCCTGCGGGCCGATGGTCTGCTCCCAGTTCGGCAGGGACCGGGCCCACTGGGGATAACGCTTCAGAAAGTCCTGCAAGGTCGGGTCGCTGAGCTTGTCGGCCGCCCCGGTGGTGGGGAGCATCCGCTCGGCTTCCTGCTGGAAGTAACGGACCATTGAGTCATCGAAAACGATGTCCGCGTCGTAGATCTGGCCGGTAAACGGATTGACCCGACTGGGCCCCATCGCGAAGCCGCCGCCGGTCACGATCCACCGGATGAAGCTGTAACGCATGTCCTCCGGGTCCAGGTCCTTCCATTCGTTGTCGTCGGTCTGCTGGCGGACCTCGATCGCGTTGATGAAGCCGATCTTCTCGAAGGCCTTGTTCCACTCCAGGATGCCGTCGCGGACCGCCCGGCGGTAACGGACCGGCACGGTCTTCTCGATGTAAAAGATGATCGGCTGCTTCGGCTCGCAGACCGGCAGGCTCGGGTCACGCTTGACCAGGTGCCAGCGGTTGATGTAACGATTGAAAATGTCACGCTCATCCGCCGGCTTGGACCAGTCCTGGTTGACCGTCAGGAAATAGCCCACCCGATCGTCCGCCACCCGTGGCTGATAATCGGTCTGCGGCAGCTTCCAGAAGCTATAGTGAACCATTTTCTTGTCGAACGATCCGGGGGGCGAGGAGCGGGCGACCGCCAGTTCGACGCCGATCTCCACGTTCAGCTCGAAAGTTTTCTTCTTGGTCCACTTGCTGAGCTGCGGGTTGATCAGCTCTCCGCCCATCCGTCCGGCACCGGCGGCCGTCCAGGCGATGTCGGCGAAATTGCTCTTCAGCAAGGGGCCCAGATCAATAACCGGATCGCCCTGCGGCGACTTGGTCAAGACCGGGACCGCGACCCGAATGCGCTCCGGGTAGGTCCGCCGAACCACGTCGCTGACTTCCTTGGCCTTGTCGACCACGTAGCGGGTCTCCGGCTCGACCAGCAGGAGTTGGCGATCCAGCAGCTCCCAGCGGACCACCCGCTCGTCAAGCGGGAAGCCGGTGAAGAAGCCGCCGCCGGAATAGCTGGTCGAAAGCATGAATTGCTCGCCCAGGAACTTCACGGGGATCTGGCAAAGCAGCTTCTCGCCGTCCTTATCCTTGGCGTCCGGGGGATAGTACCAAAGCGTGAATAGGCCGGTATCGGACTTCATGCCCTTGGTCACGTCCTCGAACTTCGGAAACGGGGGGGCTTCGCCGGGACCGGGACCGCCCTCCCGCCCGGCCGTCATGGTGGAGACGACCTGCTGCACGTCGAGGGCCTCGGTCGGCGGGTCGGCCGCCACCGATCCCAACGGCCCAGCCATGCACAACAGCACCAACAGCGTACGAGTTCGTGTCACGGCAGATCTCCCTGGTAGAGAAGGTGTCCGCCGCGGCCGAGCAACCGCGTGCTCCTCCGGCCGCGGGCCTGATCCCAATGGCGTCGGTCGGCGCCCGTCACACCCATGGCGCTCCGGCCCCCCGGGGCACCAAATTATTACTCCGTGAGCCGGGCAGGTTGCAACCGGTGGCCGGCAGCCGGGCCTGTCGGAAACCGTAAGCCGGCGTTCAACGTGGGCCGTCGCACGCTTGCCTCCGACGGAGCCGACCCCAGGCCGAAAGCCGGCCCAATGCCCTTGGTTGGCCTTCGGTCGAGCGTAAAATGCACGCTGACGCGCCCCGGGCGACCAACGGCAGCGACGGGCCGTTGAAAAGCAGCGGCGCCGGGGCCCGCGTGCGCGGCGGAGATGCGGCGAGGCGCATTCGCCGGGCTTGGAAGTCCGGCGTCAGACAGGTGTAGCGATGGGATTGCGGGTTTTTAACACTCTGGGTCGCAAACTGGAGGATTTCGTTCCGCTTTGTCCGCCACGGGTAGGCATGTATGTCTGCGGCCCGACGGTCTACGGGCACAGCCACCTGGGGCACGCCAAGAGCTACGTGAGCTTCGACACCATCCTCCGGTGGCTGCGGTACAGCGGGTACCAGGTCAACTACATCCAGAACATCACCGACGTCGGGCACCTGACCGATAACGCCGACGAAGGCGAGGACAAGATCGTGGCCGAGGCCCGGCGGCGTGGGCTGCACCCGATGGCGGTGGTCGAGATCTTCATGCGCAGCTACTTCGAGGACATGGACGCGCTGAACATCCTGCGGCCGGATATCAGTCCGCGAGCCAGCGGCCATATCCCCGAGCAGATCGAGTGCGTGCGTAAGCTGCTGGAAAAGGGGCACGCCTACGAAGTCAACGGCTCGGTCTACTTCGACGTCAGCTCCTACTGGAAATATGGGCGGCTCAGCGGGCGAAGCGTGGAGGAAATGGAGGCCGGGGCCCGGGTGGAGGTCAACCCGGAGAAGCGACATCCAGCCGACTTCGCACTGTGGAAGCGGGCTGAGCCCGGTCACATCATGCGGTGGCCCAGCCCCTGGGGCGAAGGCTACCCGGGCTGGCACCTCGAATGCTCGGTCATGAGCCAGAAATACATCGGGGATACGCTCGACATTCACGGCGGGGGCATGGAAAACCAGTTCCCGCACCACGAATGCGAGATCGCCCAGGGCGAATGCGCCACCGGGCAACCCTTCTGCCGGTACTGGCTGCACAACAACATGGTGACGATCAACGGGCAGAAGATGGGCAAGAGCCTGGGTAACACCATTTCGCTCAAGGAGCTTTTCTACGAGGGACATCCGCTGCTGGAAAAGACCTTCGAGCCCGCGGTGGTGCGGTTTTTCATTCTGCAAAGTCATTACCGGACGCCGCTGGACTTCTCCAATGAGGCGCTCAAGGCGGCCGAGGCCGGGTCATACAAGCTTCGGGACGCGGCCGCCGAGCTGCGGAAGGCGGCCGCCGCGCGGGCTTCAGAGGCTGGAGGGCCGGCTACGGACCGGTCGGTAACCGCCCCGTCAGCGGCCAACCCGGCCGCCGCCCGGCGATGGTCCGATTACAACTGCACGGACGCGGTCCGCACAGCTCTGACGGAGGTCGAACGGCGGTTTACGGACGCGATGAACGAAGATTTCAACACCGCCGAGGCCCTGGCGGCGGCGTTCGACCTGGCGCGGCAGGCAGCCGGTTGGATTCACGGGGGGGCAGGCCCGGGGGACCTGCTGGCCGCGGACAGGCTGATGCGCCAGTTGGTCGCCGACGTATTGGGACTGAAGTGGCAAGCACCGGCGGGCGGGGCGGCGGCCGAAGCCCAGCGGAACGCCCTGATTCAGATTCTGGTTGACGTCCGAAATGAGGCCCGACAGGCCAGGAACTTCGCCGCCGCAGACCAGATTCGGGCTCGGCTGGCCGCCCTGGGGATCGAACTGAGGGACGGACCCCACGGAACCACCTGGTAACCGCCCGTGCCAGGCCGGACACAAAGGCAACCGGGCCGGCTACGGGTACCTCCCGGCCGCAAGCCCCCTTTCCACGTGGCACCAAGCCACGTTCCCGAACACGCTCGGACCGTGAAGATGCCCCCGGGGTGGTGACGGGTCGGCGGGGCCGGCCGAAAGCCGATCAGCCTGGCCATCGAGGACTCAGCCTGATGCAGTTAGAGTGCGTGCTGCCGATAGACTAACTGGGTGGGCGGAGATGACCGGCCTCTGGGGGTGGAGAAGTTCCGGCCGGGACGACTTGCGGGACGGGGTGGGGCGTGGTAAAAAACGACCGGCAGGGAGGCCGGGAAACGCGAGCAAGGGACCGCTCATGAGACCCGACAGTCGCAACACTTCGGTAGTAATCCTCCTGATGGCTTCAATGACGGCTGGCGCGACGGTCCTTCTGGGCTTAGAGTCCAAGCTCGTTCCCAAGCGGCCCAACTGGACCGGCAGCACGCTGCTGATGGCCGAACACGGTGCCCGAGTCGAAAGCGTTGAAATCACTTACATCACGTCCCCGGACGAGGTTGGCCGAGCCAGTCTGGGGGTGGAGGAGAGTCTTTGCCTGATCGAGCCGGACGGCACGACCCGTTGGGAACCGCTTCGGGCGCGGGTGCGGGTGGTGGTTATCGGATCCGACGGTGAGCACCTGACGGCGGAACAGAAGCGGGCCCTGCTGGGAGTTCTGGGGAGCATAAGCCAAGCCAGCGGGGTGGAGCTGGTGCCGGTACGGCTGGCTGACAGTTCGGACGTTCGTCAGCAACCGGGCTTGCCGCCTCAAGCCGCCGACCTATGCGCGCTGCTGGAGCGGAAGGGGATCATCCGGTAAGAGGCCCGAGCATTCCGGGTGGCGGGTCGTTGGCCGCCCGGCTTTTAGTCCGGGAGACGGTTTGGCAGCATGCCGACCCGCGCAGTTCCGATCCTATCCAGGTACGAAGTCATTAGCCGTCTGGGCCGCGGAGCGGGAGCGGTAATCAGTTTGGCTCGGGATGGGGTCAATCGCCGGCAGGTGGCGATCAAGCACGTGGTGCGCCGCTGCCCGGCCGACGATCGCTATATCGCTCAGGCGGAGAACGAGTACGCTGTCACGCGGGGGCTTCAGCACCCGTATCTTCGGGAATACTACGACATCGTGCGGGTGCGTAAGTGGTTCAAGACTCGCGAATTAGTGCTGGTGATGGAGTACGTGGACGGTGAACGCCTGCTGGACGAGTGCCCCCAGGACCTCCCGACCGTCCTGGATGTTTTCGCCAAGGTGGCCGAGGGCCTGCATGCCCTGCACCAGCATGGTTACGCCCACGCGGACATCAAACCCAACAACGTTTTGCTAACCCGGGATGGGGGTCTGAAGATCATCGACTTCGGTCAGAGCTGCCCGCTGGGCTACGTCAAGAAGCGAGTGCAGGGAACGCCGGATTACATGGCGCCCGAGCAGGTCAATCGCCAGGCGATCGATCAACGGACCGACGTCTACAATCTAGGGGCGACCATGTACTGGGTGGCGACCGGAAAGTGGTACAAGACGCTGATAACCGTGGCTTCGTCGACCGCGACCCGGATCACTCTGGAATCGCAGCGTGGCAACGCGCCCCCGCACGAGTTGAACCCCAGAATCCCGCTGCCACTGTCCAGACTGATTCTGGAGTGCTGCGACCCCGTTCGGGAACGTCGGCCGCGGGACATGCAGGAAGTGATCTCCCGTCTTCAGGTCATGCGGCACCTGGTTCAACGGAGCGAGCCGCCGGTCGGACCGGCGGATGGCTGGGGAGTGCGTTGACAAAGGCGGCGGGGGCGGCCAATGTGGAAGTTTATCCAGTCTGGCTCAGCGATGAGGGACGCGTGAAGCACCGGGTGGACGCCGCGGCCGCCTGCCGTACCCTGCGGGAAGCCGCCCAACTCAATCTGGAGGACCCCTGCCGCCGCGGGTCGCTGCTCAGCTTCGGGTCGGCCGGCCAACTGGTGATGACCGGCGACCTGCACGGACACTTAGGCAACTTCCGCAAGTTGCAGCGGTTCTGCGCACTGGAACGCAGCCCGGGGCGGATGGTCATCCTGCACGAGCTGATCCACCTGGAGCCGGATCGGCTCGGCGGCGCCGACACCTCGATCGACTTGCTTCTGGAAGCCGCGGCCTGGAAATGCCGATTTCCCGACAACGTCTTCTTTCTGCAATCCAACCATGAGCTGTCTCAACTCTGCGGCCATGAGATCAGCAAAGGCGGGCGGTGCGTGCTGGCGGATTTCGAGCGCGGGGTAGCGTTGCGGTTCGGCCGGCAAGCGCCGGAGGTGCTGGCGGCAGTCAACGATTACATCGCATCGCTTCCGCTGGCAGCCCGGCTGGCCAACGGCATTCTGCTGTCACACAGCCTGCCGGACGGGGTGTGCCTGGAGCGAGGGGAGTTCGATGTTTCGGTGTTCGAACGCCAGCCGACATCGGCCGACCTGGCTCCGGGCGGGGCGGCCTATGCCCTGGTCTGGGGTCGATTCCAGACGCCCGAGGAGATCGACGCGTTCGCCCGGCAACTGGGGGTGAGCCTGTTCGTAGTGGGACACACACCGCAGGAGATGGGCTACGCTCGGGTGGGACGGATGCTGATTCTGGCCAGCGACCACGCGCACGGGGTGTTTCTGCCGATCGACCTGAGTCGGCGTTACAGCGTGGAAGAACTGGAACGCGCGGTTCGCAAGTTCGTCAGCGTTGAGTGAAGATGCGAGTACTGGTGGCCAAGCCGCGGGGGTTTTGCGCCGGCGTGGAGCGTGCGATTCGCGCGGTCGAGCTGGCACTGGATCGCTATGGGCCGCCGGTGTACGTGCGTAAGGAGATCGTCCACAATCTGCATGTGGTTGAGCGGCTGGGTCTGCGGGGGGCGGTTTTCGTGAATGAGCTGGATGAGGTGCCGGGCGGCGCGGTCGCGGTTCTTTCGGCCCACGGCTCGCCGCCCGAAGTGTACGCTCTGGCCGCCGATCGCGGGTTGCGGCTGATCGATGCGACCTGCCCGCTGGTACGCAAGGTGCACACGGAAGTTCGACGATACGCCAGTCGCGGCTATCAGGTGATTCTCATCGGGCACGCGGGTCACGACGAAGTGATGGGCACGATGGGGCAGGCCCCGCAGGCAACGGTGCTGGTGCAGGGACCGGCCGACGTGGCCCGATTGGACATCCCGCCCACCAAGCCCGCGGTGGTCCTGACCCAGACCACACTCAGCCAGGATGATACCGCTCAGATTGTGGCGGCTCTACGCCAACGCTTCCCGCACCTGGAGCTGCCTCCCAGTGACGACATCTGCTATGCCACGCAAAACCGTCAACGGGCGGTCAAAGAGATCTGCGATCGGGTCCAGGTCCTGCTGGTGGTCGGCTCGCAGAACTCGTCCAACTCCCGGCGACTGACCGAAGTCGCGCAAGAACGCGGCGTGCGGGCTTATCTGATCGACGGGCCGGAACAGATCGATTCGGCCTGGCTGGCGGGGGTCGAGCAGGTGGGCGTGACATCGGGGGCCAGCGCGCCCGAGGACGTAGTGCAGGCAGTCTTGGAATATCTGCGCCGCCGCGGGGCCCGCGAGGTCGAGGAAATGAGCGCTCCCGACGAGGGAGTTACCTTCACGCTGCCAAGGCTACCCACCTAAACCCGGTAGACCACGCCGCCAACGCCCCGGACCGCCCAGGTCCAGCGCTAGCCGATCGGCATTAACACAGCCCCGAACTCAAAGGTTCGGCGCCGCAGTTCTTCAGCAAGCTGCTAAGGCCGACGGCGCCTGCTACTCGAACAGGCGGGGCTGCTTGGGGTCCTCCGCAGTGGACCGGAACTCGCCGTCGGCGAGCTGAGTAACCACCCGGAGATTCTCCCGCACCTGGCGTACCGACCGGATCACTTCCCGCGTACGGGCGTCGCGCGTGATGCTGTAACCACGCCGCAATATTCGCTCTGGATCGCAGGCGGTGACAGCCTGGAGTCGGGCGGCAAGCAGGGTGCGGCTATGGCTGAGGGAAAGCTGGGCCGCGACGCCCGCCCGCGCCCGGAAGCTTTCGAGCCGGTCGGCCAGTCGGGCCAGGGACCACCGCGGGCTGGCCCGGTCGAGCCGGGCCGCAAGCTGGTTGAGCCAGCGCTGGGCAGCCAAGAGGCTGGCCCCAGACAGCCGCCAGAGCTGATGCACACGCCGTTCCAGACCGCGAGCGGCCTCTGAAAAGCGACGGCCGGAGGCGAATCGCAGCAAGCCGACTTCGGCGGCATTAAGTAGCTCGCGAGCCCGTCGGGAGCCTTCCAATAACCCCAGACGGAGACGCTGCTCCAGCTCATCGATCAGTTGGCCCCGCTGACGCAGCCGCAGGGTCGGCCGGGCCAGACTATCCCGAGCCAGGATGTGATCCAGGTGGGCAGCCGCCAGTTGGAGGGTGTGCCGCAGGGCCCGTTCAGCCCGGGCCGCTTGGCGACCAAGAATCTCGGCCAGTTCCGCCGCGCTGGGAGTAATCAGCTCGGCCGCCGCGGTCGGCGTCGGGGCTCGCAGGTCCGCGACCAGGTCGCTGATGCTCACGTCGACTTCATGACCTACCGCACTGACGATCGGGATGCGACTGGCGGCGATCGCCCGGGCCACCACCTCCTCATTGAAGGCCCAGAGGTCTTCCAGCGCCCCTCCACCACGACCGGTAATGATGACATCGATCCCGCCCAGCTCTTCCACCCAGGTATTGAGCAGACGGATGGCGGAGGCGATTTCCTCCGCCGCCCCGTCCCCCTGGACCCGGACCGGGAAAACCAGGACCTCCACTGCGGGGAAGCGTCGCTTCAGGGTTTGGAGGATGTCTCGAATGGCGGCGCCGGTCGGGCTGGTGACCAAAGCGACCCGCTCAGGGACACGTGGCAAGGGTTTCTTGCGTCGCGGATCGAACAGTCCCTCGCGTTGCAGCCGCTCCCGGAGCTGGCGGAAGGCGACCTCCAGCTCGCCGACGCCGCGGGGCTCCAACTTTCGAACAATGAGTTGATAGACCCCGCGCTGGGCATAGACCTCCAGGCTGCCGGTGGCGATGACCTCCATGCCAACCTCGGGCTGGAACCTCAGTCGGACGGCCGTGCTCCGCCACATCACGCATCGCAGCTCGCTGACGGCGTCTTTGAGGGTGAGATAAAGGTGCCCGCTGACCGGGCGTGAGAGGTCGCCGATTTCGCCCAGGACGTGCAAAGTGGGCGGCAGATGGCGGGCGATCGCCCCACGAACCAGCTCGTTCACCTGCCGAACACTCAGCGTGGCCGATTCGAGGTAAGCCAGGTTCGGATCGGCCAGCGGCCGGTAAGCGCGACCGGGATCAAAAGGCAACCGCTGACTCGTCGGGAGTCCTCGACTGAGACTAGCGCTTGGAGAACTGGAATCGCCGGCGGGCCTTGCGGCGTCCGGGCTTCTTGCGTTCCACGCGGCGGGCATCGCGGGTGAGATAACCGGCCTCGCGGAGCGTAGCCTCGAACTGGTTGTAGGCCTTGACCAGCGCCCGAGCGAGGCCCAGGCGGATGGCGCCCGCCTGTCCGGTGTGGCCGCCGCCCCGGACGTTGACCAGGACGTCCCAGTGGCGGCGTACACCGGTAAGTTCCAGCGGGGCCACCACATCCAGGCGGTCCTGCGGCTCGGAGAAGTAGCTTTCGATCTCTCGGCCGTTGATCAGGGTGCGGCCGCTGCCGGGCAGCAGGCGGACACGTGCGACGGCAGACTTGCGTCGGCCGGTGCCCCAGTAGATGCCACTCGCGGCCGCAGGCGGTGGCGCCGGCTGGGCGGGCGGGGAGACTGGCACTGAGCCGGTCCGCTCGACGACCGGTGGGGGCGCCTCGGGCGGAGCAGGCGACTGCGGCTGATCGGGAGTTAGCTCAGTGGCTTTAGGTTGCGAATCGGTCACGCCATTGACTCCTGAGGCTTACAGAGGCAGCGGCTCGGGCTGCTGGGCCTGATGGGGATGTTCCGGACCGGTATAGAGCTTGAGTTTGCGGAGCATCCGCCGGGCCAGAGCGTTCTTGGGGAGCATGCGTCGGACCGCCTCCCGCAACACGCGCTCCGGGTGGCGCTGGAGCATTTCCTTCATGGAAAGCTCTTTCAGGCCGCTGGGGTATCCGCTATAGCGCTGGTAAGTGACCTGCTCTTTCTTTCGGTTGCCGGTGACTTTGATCTGGCCGGCATTCAAGACGATGACGAAGTCGCCGCAGTCCACGTGCGGGGTGTAGGTGGGCTTGTGTTTGCCCATCAGGACGGTCGCGATACGAACCGCCAGCCGGCCGAGGACCTGGTTGGCCGCGTCGACGACGTACCACTTCTGGGGGACCTCACCGGGTTTGGCCTGAAAACATTGATTGGCGATCTTCATACTCGTATCCGCCGCCCGGCTGTCGGCCGGGCCACCATATCACGATCACGCCGCCCCAACGGCCCCGACGGAACGCCGATCGCCTCCCAATACCCGGGTCGGCGACGCTGGGTGGCGCCTCGGGCTGCGAACTGCGATGCGCGGTTGGGCGCGATCATATCAAGCTTTCGTTGTTACCGTCGGGACCTTCAATCAGCAGAGCCCCGCGCTGGGCTTCGGCGGCCATCACCGCTGACGGCCCTTGTGACGCGACCCGGGTCGGTCCCCTCGTAGACATTCCCGCAGCGGGTCACGCTTGGCTGCGCAGGCCCAGTCTCGCTAGTTTAGCCGCGCTCGGACGATGGTCAAGGGGGCGGCCGTACCACGCAGACTCTATTTCTCGCATGTTTTTGGCTTGCCGGTTGTTACGGGTTGCGTTATATTGCCGGTGTGAATACAAGATGTAGTGGCGCGGCGGACGCCCGACCGACGGGGCGTGCGTGACTCGGGTGGCTACGGTGTTCCTGAAGCGGATCGTCCTAAACGGCTTCAAGAGCTTCGCCGACCGGACGGAGTTCGAGTTCGGCAGCGGGATTACCGCCATCGTGGGCCCCAACGGCTGCGGGAAAAGCAACATTCTGGATGCGGTCCGCTGGGTGCTGGGGGAACAGTCGGCACGGTGCCTGCGCGGGGACCGGATGGCGGACGTGATCTTCGCCGGCTCGCGGAGCCGCAAGCCGGCCAACTACGCCGAAGTGAGACTCGTATTCGACAACCGGACCGGGGTTCTGCGCAGCGATCAGCCGGAAGTGATCGTGGCCCGCACGCTGTACCGGGACGGCCACAGCGAATACCGGCTCAACGGCGAACTCTGCCGGCTGAAAGACATTCGCGAACTGCTGCTGGATACCGGGCTGGGGGTGGACGCGTACAGCGTGATCGAGCAGGGGCGTGTTGACCTTCTGCTCCAGGCCAATCCACTGGAGCGGCGTGAGATCTTCGAGGAGGCAGCCGGGATCAGTCGCTACAAGTTCCGCCGGCAGGAGGCTCAGCGCAAGCTGGAACGGGCCCAGAACAACCTGCTGCGACTCCAGGACATCACCGACGAGTTGGAGAAGCGGCTCCGGAGCGTGAGACTGGCCGCCGGCAAAGCCCGCAACTTTCAGGAATACGACAGGCGGCTGCGCGAGCTGCGCTCCAGCTTCTGCCTGGCCGAATACCATCAACTGCAACAGTCCCGCCGGCAACTGCAACGGGAGCTTGACCGGCTGGAAGCTTCGCTCCAGGAGCTGCGCAGCCGGATGGCCGGATGCGATGCCGAGCAGGTCGAGCTGGAGCAGGCCCGGCAGAGCCTGGACGAGCGGATCGCGGCTGCGGACAGCGATCTGCTGAGCGTGCAGAGTGAGCTGAGTGCACTGGGCGAGCGGATCGCCCAAGGCGAAAGCCGGCTGGCGGAACTGGTCGGCCGACGAACCGGACTGGATCGGCAGGCCGCGGAGCTGACCGAGCGGGCGGTGACGATCCAGCAGCGGCTCGCCGCGGAAGAGCAGACGCTGCGTGAGCTGGCGGACGGCGAGCAGCAGATCGTCGCCCGAATCGCGGAGTTGCAGACCCAGCGTCAGAATGCTGAACAAAGCACTTCAGAGGCCCGTCGGGCCCTGGAGAGCCAGCGGCTGGCGGCTTTCCAGGCCGCCCGGCAGAGTGCCCTCCTGCAAAACCAACAGGAAAACCTGAGCCAGCAGTCTAACCGGCTGTCCGCCCACGCCCAGCGCCTGGCGGAGCGTCAGGCGGCGATCGCCCGGGAGGAGCAAGAGCTGGCCCAGGCGTCGGCCAGACTGGCCCGGCGGGGCGAAGAGATCGACCAGCAGCTTGCCGAGCTGGCCGGCGGCCTGCGCGAGAAAGAAGCTCAACTGGCCGCCCTGCGTCAGCAAGTCGAGGAACTGGACCAGCAGATCAACGATACCAAACAAAGCCGCAGCGCGGTCCTCTCGCAACTGGCGTTGTTGGAGGACATGGAACGCCGGCTGGAGGGGGTGGACGAGGGGACCCGTGCAGTTCTGACCTGGCGAGAAGCGAATCCTTCGCAGAAACTAGTGGTCGGGCTGCTGGCCGAGCTGTTGCACATCGAGCCGGAGCGGGTCGCGATTCTGCAACCGGTGTTATCGGGCGTCGAGCAGCACGTGGTTGTGCGTGACACGGCGGGGCTCCTGGCGGAGCTGGCCCGCCGGGGAATGCCGGCCGGCGCTCTGCGGGTGCTGGGACTGGATCGGTTGACCGGGCCGACGCTCCCCATCGATTACAGCCATACGCCGGGCTTCGTCGCCCGAGCGGCAGCCTGGGTCACCTGCCAGCCGGACTTGCGGCCGCTGGTTGAGCATCTGCTGGGACGGGTGTTCATCGTCCAGACCGTCGAGCAGGCTCTGCGGCTGGCCGCCGAGGCGCTGGCCGGTTGCGTATTCGTTTCGCTGGATGGCGTGACGGTTGGGACGGACGGACGGCTGACCTTCGGCTCGCCCGGGCCGGCCGCGGGGCTTATCAGCCGCAAGGCGGAGATTCGACAGCTTTCGGCCCGGCGCGACGACCTGGAGGCCGAGCTGGTGCGGCTGGGGCGACGGCAGCGGGAGGCGCAGCAGTGCCAATCGGATGCACTGCTGCTGCGGGACGCACTGCTGGAGCGCATCGCGGTCCTGCAACGGGAGCATGCCGAGCTGCGCAGCGAGCAGGCCCGTCTGGAGGACGCCCGGCAACGGCTGGAGCGCGAGCAGGCTCTGATCCGGCAGGAGTCCGACGCGATCGGCCGGTCCCTGGCGGAGATAGCGGGGCAGTTGCAGTCGCTGTCGGCCCAGAGCGAGGCGGTCGCCCAATCCCAGGCCGCCCACGAAGCCCGGGTAGCAGAGTTGGCCGGGCTGGTGGAACAACATGAGGCTGAGGTAACGCGGCTGTCGGAGATCTGCACCCGGGCCCTGACCGAGCGCGGTCAGGTGGCCGAGAAGCGGGCCGCCGCCGAGCAGAGCATCTCCAACCTGCGGGGCGGCATCGAAGAACTGAACCAGCAGGTCGCGCAGGTCAGGGGCGAAGCCGAGCGGGCCGCGCGGCAGATGGAAGAGGTCGAGCGGCAGTTGAACGAGGCCCGCCAGCGCTACTCGAGCCAGAGTCTGGCCGCCGATCAGGCACGTCGAGCGGTGCTGGAGTTGCGGCAGCAGCGGCAGGAATTGCTGGCCCGCCTCGAGCAATGCGGCGGGGCGGGGCGTGAGCTGCAACAGAAGCTCCAGGAGTTGGAGTCGGTCTGGCATGGTCGGCAGGTGGAGATGCGGGAAGCAGAGCTGCGGGCCGAGAATCTGGCCGGGCGGGCCGCCGAAGAGCTGGGCCTGGACCTGGCGCAGCGCTACGCCGGATATGAGCATCGCGACCAGGACTGGGAGGCGGTACGAGCCGAGATCGAAGAACTGCGCGGCAAGATCGCCCGGCTGGGGAATGTGAACCTGGACGCGATCGCGGAACTGGAGGAATTGAGCCCGCGTTACGAGCATCTGATGGCCCAGCGGAACGATCTGGTGGAGGCGATTCGACGTCTGGAGAGCATGATTGCCGAGCTGGACTCGATGTCGCGGGCGCGGTTTGGAGAAGCGCTGGAGCAGATTCGCGGTCATTTTCAGGAGATGTTTCGCAGGCTTTTCGGCGGGGGACGGGCGGACATCGTGCTGGAAGACCCGGAGAACCCGCTGGAATGCGGGATCGAGATCGTCGCCCGGCCGCCGGGCAAGGAGCCGCAGTCGATCTCGCTGCTTTCGGGCGGCGAGAAGACGCTGACCGCGGTGGCGCTGCTGCTGGGAGTTTTCCGGAGCCGGCCGTCGCCGTTTGCAATTCTGGATGAAGTCGACGCGGCCCTTGATGAATCCAACATCGAACGCTTCAATAGTGTCTTGCAGGAGTTTCTGTCGCACTCGCAGTTCGTGGTCATCACGCACAGCAAGCGGACGATGGCCGCCGCCGACGTGCTGCACGGAGTGACCATGGAGGAGCCGGGCGTCAGCAAACGGGTGAGCGTTCGTTTCGAGGACCGGGTACAAGCGCCAATCGTGGCGTGAGTGTTTCTGTTTCCTGTTTTTTGTGAGGTTGCGCCATGGCAAAGAAGAAAGCCAAGAAGAAAGCCAAGAAGAAAGCGGCTCGCAAGAGCAAGAAAATGAGCGGCTGCCGCTAACGGCGCGGATGTAGCGCCGTGAACTGCGCCCCGCAGCCAGTTATCTGCCAGCCTCCGGCGCCAGGCCCGACATGGGCGGGAAGCTGTTGGCGGGGATCCGGCACGGGGCACCGCTCATCGGGGCATACGAGACGCCCGCCAGTTTGATCCAGGGGCGCTGCAAGGCGCTAGCCGGCGGATCAGAGCAAGGTCCGGTCAGCCGGCGAAGATCGGGCGGACGCCGCGTATGCCCCCCGCGTTTGCCGAAGGCCCGTGGCACGGCAGTCCTCCCCGGACACTACCCCGCGCGCACCAGCCCCCGAACTGTCAGTCGATCACCGCCCCGGAGGCGACCCGCGGCCCGCGCCAGACGGATGCTTTTTTCGGGCATGCCGTGCCGGGCCAGGTCCGTCCGTCCGCTTCAGGTGGTGGGCTGAGTGGTGGGTTTCTCCTCGGTCGGCTCGGGAGCCTTGGGCTTGGGCGGCTCCTGATAGTTGGTCACGGTCTTAGTCACGCTCACCTTGCCGTCGAAGGTGCTGACCGAACAGGTAGAGCGATAGAAGTCCAGCGTTCGGGCCACGCGGCTGACCTTGTTGACCAGCCTGAGGATGGTCGCGGTGGAGGGCTTCTTGGCCGCGTCCGGATCGAACATGGAGATCATGCCGACCATTCCCAGCGCCTGCCCCAGCTCCTCGCCCCACCTGGACAGGTCGCTGAAAGAGAAGCCGGTAACGTTCTCGCCCAGCGGCAGTCCCTCCTGGCGGAAACGTTCGCTGGCGGTGAAGTTCTCCTCCCGGTCTGAAGCGGCCTTGAGTGCCGCCGCGACCGCCTCCGGGCTGTTGGCAATGAACAGGTGCCCGTCCTTCACGCCGAAGACCGGCCGGCCCAGGCCCGGAATCATCGCAAACAACGGCGGCAGGATGACCCGCTTGAAGCCCTCGGCTCCCTCCAGATTGGCATCTTCGATGGCTCCGTTCTGTCGGACCAGGTACTCATCCAGGCGGGTGCTGAGGTCTTCCAGGGTCTGCCTGGCTTTCTGGTCATCGCGGACAGTCAAAAGGAGGACCCACTCGGAGAGGTAGCTGGAGGCCCGGCTGATGGTGAAGACGGTGTAGCCGCCGCCCAGCCAGGCCAGCAGGTCCTGATCCAGGTCGAAGTCCATCTCGGCCTGGGCCCGCTTCCAGTTCTCCAGCCCTTCGGCCGCGGCGGGGACCTCTCGGGCCAAAAAGTCCAGCACGGTCCGATAGAGGGTCTGCAAATCGAAGCCGCTGCTGACGCTCACCCAGGTCGCCTGACGCGGAACGTACTTGAGCGGCTCACGCAGCGGCCGGTTGCCATAGAGGACCTTGAACATCGGGCGGGCCTTGGCTTCGTCGCGCAGCACGACGACAGTCTGGCTGAGGGTCTTCATGCCGTCAGTGCTGGCCACCCCGGCCACGTAATCCCACAAGTCCAGCTCATCCACGATTTTCGGCAGGAAATCGCCCATTTTGGCCAGGCGGGCCGGCCCGGTGGTCGGTGGCTGGCCGGATTCAGAGTCGGCGGCCTGCTTCTCGCCCGCCATTCCAATGTTGATCGCCTGAGCCGCCATTTGGGCGAAGACGCGGCACTGGGCCATGATCCTGGCCAGGTCGACGAAGTACAGGCTGTCGGTCGGGGGCGGGAGCTGCTTGAAGGCCTGTTTGAAGCGGTCAGTGGAGGCCAGGGTGGCAGGCCCGCCCTCCGTCTTGCCACGCAGCAGGGCCAGGGTCTGCTCGAACATTCCCGCTCCAAAGGAGACCACCAGAGTGTCCTTGTAGCGGGCCAGCGTCAGGCCCAGCGGCATGGGGATGGGCAGGGAAAGCCGGTGCCAGACCGCGTCCTCCTCGGTCTGGGTGGTGACGGTCAGTCCGCTTTCGGGTGCCAGCTCCGTCAGGCCCTTGAGAATCGCGGTGAGTCCCTCGAAATCGCGGGCCACCTCATCTTCGGGCGGCTTCATCAGCATGACGAATTCGAACCCGGCCGGCATCCCGATCTTCATGGCGAAAGCGAACTCGCGCTCGATCAGTCGCGACCAGGTCACGCCGGCGGCCAGGTCGGCGATTCGCCGCCACTGCTGGTCGAACTCCTCGACGTCACCCTCCTGCTCCTCCACCATGGATCGCAGCAGGAACCTGATGTCGCTCTCGAACCGCTGCTTCTCGATCGCGGCCCAGACCCGCTTGAACTGCTCATTCACGAAGGCCCGGCCGGCATGATCGCGGCAATGGACGACGATCATCGCGTCGGCAGGTATGGCATCCAGCAGCTTGAAGTCCTGAGTGCCGCCGGCCCAGACCGGCCAGGCACTCTGCAACAGACCGGCAATGGCGAGGACCCCGACCAACCAGTTCATCTTCCGTGGCATTGGTTTACTCTCCTTGTGCACTTGCCGGCTCGGCTCGACTTGCGTGCCGGAGGCCGAGCCCGTCAGCCGCTCCGTCAGGCCCGACCGCCGCCGGCCAAACCAGCCAACCCGGGCTAATGATATCGTCAACCGGCAACGGCGTAATCTGCCCCTTACCGGCCAATACCGGTTCGCACAATTTCCGACACCGGTGAGCCGCCCCGGTCCCGGCCGACCCGTTCGGCGCAAGCCGGCGTTGAAGTTCCCCAGTCGCGGCCTTGGCGCCATCCATCAAGCCGCCCGGATAGAAAGCGAATATCACCAGCAGAAGCCCGGAGAGCACCGCCCCCAGGTGCTGGGCCGGCGGGCGGTCAACCTCGGGCGGAGCCGGGTTTTCGTAGAGGAACAGAGCGGCTATGACCCGCAGATAATAGGCCGCGCCCAGCACCGAATTGAGGACCGCGATTATCACCAGGCTGACCGTCCAGGCGTTGTGAGATTCGAATAGTGCCAACCGGCCACTGACCAGAGCGCTGCCGAAGAGGGCAAGCTTGCCCCAGAACCCGGCGGTGGGCGGCAGCCCCATGAGCGTAACCATCGTCAGGGCCAGCAGTAACGCCAGGTCCGGCCGCTCTCGCCACAGGCCGGCCACGTCTCTGAGGGTTTCGCAAGCCTGGCCACGGGCTCGCAGCAACTCAAGTATGGCGAAGGCCGCCAGATTGGCCAGACCATAGATGACCATGTAGAAGAGGGCCGCCGCTGCTCCATCGCCCATCAGGCCGACGCCGCCGCCGGCCAGGGCCTTGCCCGCCTGGGGCCCGGCTAGCACGCCCACCAGCAGATAGCCGGCGTGCGCCACCCCGGAGTAGGCCAACAGCCGCTTGAGGTTGGTCTGACGCAACGCCAGCAGGTTGCCCACCCCCATGCTCAAAGTCGCCACCACCCACAGCAGACCGAACGCGGCACCATGACCATGCTGCCACTGACCAGTCAGCGGCATGAGCTTCAGAATCGCGACCAGCCCGGCCAGTTTGGGAACAAAGCCCAACAGACCGGCCACCGGATTGCTGGCGCCCTGATACACGTCGGCGATGTAAAAATGCATGGGGACCGCGGCGATCTTGAACAGCAAGCCGCCCAGCGAGAACACGATCCCCAGCAGGGCCAAGCCGGACTTCAGGTCGCCCGGCTCGCGGAGGAACCAGGAGAGCTTGTCGGTCATCTCGCCCAGCGACGCGGTACCGCTCACTCCGTACAGGAAACTGAAGCCATAGCCCAGTACCGCCGTGGCCAGGGCTCCGAGATAAAAGTATTTTGTGCCCGCCTCCAGGGCCGCCGGGTGCTGCCGACCAAGCACTACCAGAACGTAGGTTGGAATGCCGACCAGCTCCAACCCCAGAAAGAGGATCAGCAGGTTGTCGGCCAGCCCGACCAGCAGCAGCCCAGTGAGCGAAAAGAGCATCATGGCCAGAAACTCGCCCCGTTCACGCTTCTGAGCGGCGGACCAGTTGACCAAAGTGAACAGGCAGCCCAGCTCCAGGGCGCTGATGCGGACAAACCAGGCCAGCGATCCACAAACCAGGCCGTTTTGGGTCTGCCACGGTTCGCGGTCAAGTCGGATCAGACGGGTCGCCAGCAGCGTGACGGCCAGGGATGCCAACACCGAGATCAGCGTGACCCACGGGACCAGTCGACGACGGCGCTCGGTGCCGGCCTGTCCCAGCACCAGCACCACGCACCCGCCGATCAGCAGAATGATTTCCGGCAGCAGCGCCGAGGCTGACATGGGAGGCGACGACACCTTACGACCCCCCTTCCAGGCAGTAATCGGACTCGAAGTACTGGACCAGCTTGCCGGCTGGTGCCCGAACCTGATAAACCCGATCCAGGATCTGGGTTTGCAAGGGCCGGTCCAGAGTGTCGGTAATCAGCCGCGGGGCGACACCCAGGACCACCACGAGCACCGCAATCGGTGCCAGGATGGCGGTTTCACGGCGGGTGAGGTCGGGCCGCAGGCCGGCGGACAGGTCCGGCGTCGCGGGCGGCTGCTTGAGGGGGCCGAAGAGCAGCTTCCCGGCCGCGTAGAGCATATAGACCGCGCCCAGCACGACCCCGGTCGCTCCGGCCACGCCATACCAGGGCCCGAGAACCGGGTAGCCGGCGATCGGCCGCGAGTTGAAAGCCCCCAGCAGGACGGTGAACTCGCTGACAAATCCGTTCAGCCCCGGCAGGCCGATGCTGGACAGCACGAAGAGCATGAAGAAGAAGGCCAGTCGCGGCATCTGCCGGGCCAGGCCGCCGAGCTGGTCCAGGTCGCGGGTGTGATATCGTTCGTAGATCATGCCGACCACCAGAAACAGCGCCCCGGTGCTCAGGCCGTGGTTGACCATGTAGAGGACCGAGCCGCTCAGGCCGACTGGCAGCAGGCTGAACATGCCCAGGATGCAGAAGCCCAAATGCGAGACAGAGGAATAGGCGACCAGCTTCTTGACATCGCGCTGGACCCAGCAGCAGAGGGCTCCGTAGATGATGCCGGCGATCGCCAGCCACCCCATCAGCGGGGCCCAGCGAAGGGCTCCTTCCGGCACCATCGGCAGGCTGAACCGCAGCAGGCCGTAGGTGCCGAGCTTGAGCAGCACGCCGGCCAGCAGGACGCTGCCGGCGGTCGGGGCCTCGGTGTGGGCCAGCGGCAGCCAGGTGTGAAGCGGGAACAGCGGCACCTTGACCGCAAACCCGCACAGCAGCGCAAGAAACAGCAGCGATTGCTCGCCGGCCGAGAGCTGCCGCAGACTCAGACTCGAAAGCCGCAGCAGGTCGAAGTCGATGACGCTGCCGCCTTCGATCTGGGCCGCCCGGATCCCCAGGTACAGGATGCCCGCGAAGGTGATGACGCTGCCGGCGAAAGTGTAGAGGAAGAACTTGTTGGCGGCATAGCGGCGCTGCGGTCCGCCCCAGATGCCGATCAGGAAATACAGCGGAATCAGGGTGAACTCGAAGAACACGTAGAACAGCAGCACGTCCCGGGCGGCGAAGACCCCGATCATCCCGGTCGAAAGGGCCAGCAACCACGCGTAGTACTCCCGCAGTCGGTGTTGGATGGAGGCGAAGCTGCACCAGACCGACAGCGGGACCAGCAGAGCCGTCAGGGCTACCAGCGGCATGCTGATCGCGTCCAGCCCGACGTGGTAGCGCAGGACCACTGCGTTTTGCGGCTGCACACGACCGTCTTCATGTTCCACACGCCCCCCAGCCCAAATCCACTCAACCCGGCACTGTCCAACCAGCGCGTCCAGCTTGGCGCCGTGCTGGGTGGTCACGGGCAGTTCCAGGTAGAGTCCGGCCGCGATCAGGAAAGTGAGCCCGCTGACCGCCAGCGCCAGCCTGGGAGCCAGATGCTCGCGCCGATCGGGCAACGTCCAGATCACCACCGCCGCCAGCAGCGGCAGAAAGATCAGCAAATTCAGCCCGATGGCGGCCATTTACGTCAGCCAGCTCCAGATCAGCAGCAACGCGGCCAGGCCGATAACCATTCCTAGGGCGTAGCCCTGAAGCAGCCCGCGTTGCGTGAAATGCAGGGCGAACGCCGTTCCACGTGAAACGGCCGACACCAGCCACACAAGCCCGTCCACGGCGTAGTTGTCGGTGCCGAAGCATAGTCGAGCCAGGCTTCGCAAGGGACGGACCAGGATGCGGTCGTAGGTTTCATCCACGTAGTACTTGGCATTCCAGAGGTTCCAGAGCGGGCCGAGCAGCCTCTGGTCCGGCTCGGTTTGCGGGGCCGAACCGTAGCGGAACCACACCAGGCCGATCGCCGCCAGCGACACCGCGGCCGATAGGTACATCAGCCATGGATCGCCGGCACCGTGCTGCGGATGGCCGACGGTGCTTTGGCCGAGGTAGCGGTGAAGGAGGCCGTGCGGCTCGAAAAGAGCCAGAAAGCCGTCGCGGCCGAAGCTGATGCCCAGGTAGCCGCTCAGGGCCGCGCCGATCGCCAGCAACATCAGCGGGACCATCATCACCGTTGGAGCCTCGCGCGGATGCAGACCGGCCTCGGTCGGCAGCCGCAGCCGGCCATGGAAGCAGAGGAAGAACATCCGGAAGGTGTAGTACGCGGTCAGGCCGGCGGTCAGAAGCATGACCACCCCGACCGCGGGGTGTCGCTCGAAAGCGGCATGCAGCAGCTCATCCTTGCTCCAGAAGCCGGCCAGCAGCGGGCAGCCGGCCAAAGCCAGGCAGCCAACGAGCATGACCGCATAGGTCCGGGGCAGGACGTACCGCAGGCCGCTGAACTGCCGCAAGTCGATGATCCCCCCCAGGGCGTGCATCACGCTGCCAGCCCCCAGGAATAACAACGCCTTGAACCAGGCGTGCGTGAACACGTGGAAAATGGCCGAGTCCGGCACGCGGCAACCCAGCCCCACGAACATGAACGCAAGCTGGCTGATGGTCGAATACGCCAGGATGCGCTTCATGTCGTACTGGGCCATGGCCATGGTCGCCGCCAGCACTGCGCCGATCACCCCCAAGGTCAGAATCACGTCCAGCGTCAGCGACGAAAGCCAGAACAGCGGCGTGCAACGGGCGATCAGGTAGACGCCGGCGGTGACCATGGTCGCGGCGTGGATCAGGGCCGACACCGGCGTTGGGCCTTCCATCGCGTCCGGCAGCCACACGTAAAGCGGGAACTGGGCGCTCTTGCCAATCGCTCCACAGGTCAGCAGCAGACTCACGGCCGTGGCCTGCGAAAGTCCCAGGAAGCCCGAAGGGGCGTGTTCGAGCCGGGCGGCGTGCTCAAACACAAACGCGTAATCGAGCGGGTTCTGCCCCGGCTGAGCGTAGCCGCCCAAAAACCGGTACAACGCGAAGATGCCCAGCAGGAAGCCGAAGTCGCCGATGCGGTTGACAATGAAGGCCTTCTTGGCGGCCGCGGCGGCGGCCGGTCGCGGGTAATAAAACCCGATCAGCAGGTAGCTGCACAGGCCGACCAGCTCCCAGCCCAGATAGAGCAGCACGAAGTTGCCGGCCAGCACCAGCACGCACATCGAGAAAATGAACAGGCCCATGAAGGCGAAAAACCGCTCGTAGCCCCGCTCCGGCCGCCCATGATGGTCACGCATGTACCCGATCGAGTAGACCACGATGATCAGCGATACCACGGTGACAAACAGCAGCATGACGACGGTCAGGCCATCGAAGCGGAAACTGGCCGTTATCCACTGGTTGTCTTGCAGGCTGGCAACGCCGCCGAAGCTGATCCAGTTATAGATCGGGTAGTCGAAGCTGACGTCGGCCCGCCGCCCGTCCCACGGACAAAGGTCGACGAACAATACGCCGGCGAGGATGGCTGCGATCGCCGTGCCGACCACGACCGGCAAGTGCGCCCACCTGACCGGGGTAGGGCAACCGCCAGCCAGGCTGCGTCCGGTCATGATCAGGGCGGTGACCGCCGTCCCCAGCAACGGCCACAGCGGCAGTGTCGCATACAGGGCCTTTGGGAGAATCAGACTTTCGGCCGATCCCGACATGACAAATTACCCGTCACTCATCCCGCAATGCCGTCCAAGCCCCTGCGTCCAGGCTGCGGCGATACCGGTACAAGAGCACGACCACCGCCAGAGCCAGGGCGGCCTCGGCGCCGGCGACCGCGATCAAAAAGACCGCAAAGACCTGCCCATCCAGCGTAGGCCGGCCCGCCGGCGGATAGCGTCCCAAAGCAACCAGGCTCACGATGATGCCCTGAAACATCATCTCCGTGCACAAGAACATGATTATCAGATTGCGACGGGTAACGAACCCGATCAATCCGAGCACAAAGAGGATCGCACCCAGCAGTAGATAAGAAGTCAACACTGGCGGCAACCTCGCGATGATCGTGAAGTCTGTACGGCCAGTCCGAAACCGGCCGGCCCGCGGCGGGGGTCAGCGAGGACGATTCGGACTCGCGCCGCCCCGACCAATCCGAGCACAATCGCGGTCCGCGGGCCAGCCACCTGTAGCCCGACCGACTCATCGGGTGACGGAGTCATCTGTCCGTTCAACAAATCCAAAGTCCCGATCCCAGGATTCGCGGCCACCTGGCGGCTCAGCCGTCGGTCTCAGTTCCCGGCCGTCGAGAGGCGATCGCAATCGCACCCACCAGTGCAGCTAGAAGCAGGACGCCGGCGATCTCGACACCGACGATATACTCGGTCAGCAGCGCAGTCCCGACCGCCTGGACCGTGCCAGAGGCAACGGCGAGAGCGTCCTCGGGCGGCCTGTCCGAAGGAGCGCAGATCTGGCCCGCGATCAGGCCCAGCAGGAAAAATCCGGCCAGGCATCCCCAGAGCGGCTCCCGGGCTCGCAGGTCATACCCCGCCGGCTTAGGCCGCTGGGCCAGCATGATCACGAACAGGTACGTCACCAGGATGGCGCCGGCGTAGACGACGACCAGGACGGCGGCCAGAAACTCGGCCTGCATCAGCACGAGCAGACCGGCGATCGCGACAATCAACAGTACAAAATACAAGGCGCTATAGACCGGCCGACGGTGAGTGATCACCCGGAGCGCCGCGACCAGCGCCACCAGAGCCAGGCCCCAGAACCAGCCCGGCGCTACGGCGGTGTCGGTCAGCCGAAAGAGCATCGCCGCAAGCAGGCCGCCGGCCGCGGCCAGAAGAAGCCACCCCCGCCGGGCGCGGTCCAGCCGGCCGCGGGGCAGGACCAGGAACAATCCAACTAAACCCAAGACCACCAGAAATGTCAGCACGGCGACCGGCATACCCTCTACTTCCACTCGCCCGGTCTGCGCAGCTCACCAGGCGCGATATGCTACCGGTCGCCCCGGTGACCTGCCAGCACCGCAGCGCGTTCAGCGGTCAATCGCCGGGGAGCGAGGTCCGGCGTTGCCGCCCCGACCGCCGCCGGGCACGGAGGTCCAGCGCCACCAACGTGACAAGAGCCGCGCACCGTCCTTGCTCAACGCGTGGCTAGACCTTTCCCTGGACGTTGGGCCGGCTGACCTCGGGGGGCTGGCCGCCGGTAAGACCGTAATCGGTGATGGGCGGATTCTTCCTGGGTTTCAGCTCCTTGGTTCGCTCGTAGACCGCCAGGAGCTTCTCCTTGTCCAAGATCATCTCCTCACGGGTGCGACCCACCAGTTCATAGTGCGGCGTCAGCTCGATCGCATCCACCGGGCAGGCTTCCTCGCAGAAGCCGCAGTAGATGCAGCGCAGCTCGTCAATATCGAACTTGACCGGGCACTTCTCGCGATCGGGCCAGGGGGACTCGCCGGCCTCGATGTGGATGCACTGGACCGGGCAGGCCGTGCTGCACATGAAGCAAGCCACGCAGGCCACGCGGCCGTGGGGATCCTTGTTCAGCCGGTGTACCCCGCGGTAATTGGCGATCCGCAGCTCGCCGCGCCCCTGTCGGGTGTCCTCAGGGTACTGGCGAACGGTCTGTCGGCGTCTGGCCAAACTGAACATGTGGCGCAGCGTGGTCCGCAGGCCGTCCAGGATCTGGGGCAGGTACAGCCGCTCGACCGCGGTCAGCCTGGGCTCTTGCAGGACGATCACATCTTGGTCACGCATGGTCGATCACTCCGGTTGGCGTTCCGATCGGAAACACGTTCAGGTCCGGCAGGTCCTCTTGTCGGCCGGTGACGGGGCGTCGGGCGTGGGCCGCCAGTCGCAGGACGACCAAGGTGACCAGCAGATTCAGGGCCAGGCAGGCCCACCAGGTCCGGTGCAGGCCGATCGCCGTCAGGACCGCCATCCCGGCGACCAGTCCCAGTCCGATCGGCGCCAGGGAGCGCCAGGCCAGCCGCATGAGCTGGTCGAAGCGGAATCGCGGCAACGTCCATCGGACGAGCATGAAAAGCCCGATGAAGAGACCGATCTTGCCGAGGTAGATGCCCAACCTGACCAGCATGGCCCACCAGGTGGTGCGGTCGGCCAGCCATGAACTGAACGGCAATGGGGCCCAGCCGCCGAAGAAGAGCGCGATCATCAGCGCACTACCGGTGATCATATGCGCGTACTCGGCCAGGAAGAACATCGCGAATTTCATCGAGCTGTACTCGGTGTGGTACCCGCCCACCAGTTCCTGTTCGGCTTCGGGCAGGTCGAACGGGAGGCGGTTGGTCTCGGCAAAGCCGCTCACCAGCACCAGCAGGAACACCAGCGGGTGGATGAAGACGTACCACAGGCCGGAGGTAGCCTGTTGCTGCACGATCACCTCCAGGCGGAGGCTGCCGGTGGTAAGCAGCAGACACACCAGGGCCAGCCCGAGCGGCAGTTCATAGCTGATCATCTGGGCGGCCGCCCGCATACCGCCGTAGAAGCTGTACTTGTTGTTGCTGGCATAGCCGGCCAGCACCACCCCATATACTCCCAGCGAGCCGACGGCCAGTAGATACAGCACCCCGATGTCCAGGCTGGCCACCTGGGTAGAGACGGTCGCGCCCGGCTCCATCCACGGCCAATGCACCTGCCCGGCCCAGGGGATGATCGCGAAGCCGATCAGTGAGATGGTCAGCGAGAGGCAGGGAGCCAGCAGAAACAGCGGTCGGTCCACGTTGCGCGGGATGATGTCCTCTTTGAGCAGGAACTTCAGGCCGTCGGCCACCGGCTGAAGCAACCCCCACCACCCTACGCGGTTGGGGCCGTGCCGATCCTGAGTGAAAGCCGCGATCTTGCGTTCGGCCAGGATGCAGATGGCCGTGCTGGTGAGGATCAGCATGAGCATCCCGGTCATGACGATGATCGGGAACCAAAACGGGCTGGCCAGCAAGTCGCGGTAGAGCGGGAAAGTCAGGGCCAGCAGCCCGCCGACCAGGGCAAGCAGCAGGACTCCCGCTCCGATGACAACCCACGGGCTGCGAAGCAGGCGTTCGACGCGTTGGACATCCTGGTCCTGCATAGGCTGTCGTCGCACCGCACCCCAGCGCGGAAGGGCCGCGAGTGGGCACGGCCGGGCTAATGGGCATACCGCGGGAGTTCCCGCGGCGTGAACACCTCCGCGAATTTCGGCATATGATCCGCCATTTGAGCACGCACCTGGGCGGCCTGGAAGAGGCCGCGGTTGCCGGCCAGTTCCCAGAAGAACTGGCCGTCGGCTTTCACACCCTCCGGCGGCGGCACGGCCCGCTCAAAGGGCTGCAACAGGCCGTCGCAATTCATGAAACTGCCCTCGCGCTCCGCCCAGGCCGCACCCGGAATCTGCACCGCCGCCGTCGCTTCCAGCCGTGAGGGAAACAGGTCGTGAACCACCAGGAACTGGACCTTGGCCAGGGCCGCGGCCACGCCGTCGCTGACCCATTCGTCTGGGTATCCGCCTACGACGTATGCCGCCCGGTACCGGTCTTCGGCGGCCCGCGTCAGGAACTCGCTGAAACTCAGATGCGGCTGGCCGAAATGCCGGATAATGGTTTCGACGCCGCGGCGGTTCGGGCACTTCTCGGCCTTGATAACAAAGCCCCCCGGGAAAGTCTGATCCTGCCCGACCACTGGCAGGTGACCGGTGACCAGCGCCGCCCCAGGGGCCAATTGACGTACAAAACGAGCGAGCAGCCAGGCTTCCTCGCAGCTCATCATGGGGCTGAGTACGGCCGCGAGAGCAGCTCCACCGTCCTGACCGGCCGCCTGATGGAGCACGCTGCGCAGAATCTCCGGCAACTCCTCCCAGGGCCGCGGCTCCAGCCGGGCACCCTGACGCACCAGCGGCCGATTCAGCCGATCGGCCCGGTATATGTACTTCCAGCCGAAGCGGGCCTCGTCGCTGATCCACCACCGGTTGACCCGCTGGTTGAATCGCGGCCGAATGCGGTGCACGCCGTGTTCGTTGTAGTCGATCCAGATAGTCTGGCCGCTACTGTCGACCGGACTCACCGACCTGGCCGAGCGGAGCAGCCAGACCCGCTGCTTGAAAAGGAAGTCCTTGTCCAGCAGGGCTCCGACCGGGCAGAGATCGACCACATTGCCCTGAAGCGGATTGTCCAAGGGTCGACCGGGGAAGACGTCGATCTCGCAGCGGCTGCCGCGATTGACGACCGCCAATTCACCCGTCCCGGCGATCTCGGCGGCAAACCGCACGCAGCGGGTACACAGGACACAACGATCCTGGTAAAGCAATGTGCGGGGGCCGACATCTTTCTTGGGGTTCTTGAGCTTGTCCTCGATCATGCGGGAGGAGGCCGGCCCGAATTGCTCGGCATAGTCCTGTAAATAACACTCGCCCGCCTTGTCGCAGATCGGACAGTCCAGGGGGTGATTGAGCAGGTAGTACTCCATGACCTGCTTCTGATTCGCACGGACCGCCGGCGAGTCGAAGCGGACCTCCAACCCGTCGGCCACCCGGGTCTGGCAGGAGGGCACCAGCTTGGGAGACCAGACCATCGCTCCGGTCCGCGGATCGCGCACCTTCACTTCCATCAGGCACAGCCGGCAGCTTGCGACCACCGAAAGCCCCGGGTGGTAGCAGTAGTGCGGTACATTCAAGCCGGCCTCCAGGGCGGCCTGGAGGACCGGGATATCCGGCCGGCATTCGATCTGGCGACCGTCAACTATGATCCTGGGCATAAAGCTCCCGTGCTACATCAGTCTGCCATGCCGACTCGGTTATTCGTTACTATGGTCGGCCTCCACCAGATAGAATGTCCCGCCGGGGTAGGCCCGGGCGCGTCCGTGTGAGACGGGCAGCTGATACGCCGCCAGGTTAGTCCCCCGTGCGCGACGCAACGGCGCCTCCGGCTCCTGGTGGGCAATTCGCTCCTCGAACTCCCGGCGAAACTTCCGGACCAACGTCCGCAAGGCCCACGCGGCCCCGTCGGGCAGGCCGCAAATGCTCAGGCCGGAAATCATGCCCATGCTGGCGGTAAGTTCTTCGATTATGTCTAGGTCGATCAATCGACCGGCCCCGGCCCGGATCCGCTGCGCGATCTGGTACACCCAGTGCGTGCCTTCGCGGCACTGCGTGCACTGCCCGCAGGACTCGACGGCGAAGAAGCGGGCCACGCTCACCAGCACGTCACGCAAATCCACGGTCTGGGGAATAACGACCGCCGCGGCCGTGCCCAGCCCCAACAGGCCGTAATTACGCGGGTCTTCGAAGTCCAGGCGGCAATCCAGTTCATCGTAGTCGGCCTTGGGATCGATGACGCCCGGCGGAGCTTTGGGGAACAGGTCGCCGCGCAACACGCCCATCGACAAACCGCCCGGGAAGACCGCCTTCACTTTCAGGCCGTCGCGCATTCCGCCGCCGAAATCCGGTCCGTAGATCAGCTCGCGGCAGCTCAGGCCCAGCGGGGCTTCGTAACAGCCGGGTCGATTCACCGGGCCGCTGATGCAATACATCTTCGGCCCCTTGGAGTCCGCCGTCCCGATCGACAACCACCAATCCAGCCCGCGCGTCAGGATGTGCGGCAGACATGCCAGCGTCTCGACGTTGTTGACCACGGTCGGCTGGCCGAACAGGCCCTGCACGGCCGGGTACGGGGGCTTGATCCGCGGCCAGCCGCGCTTGCCCTCCAGACTCTCGATCAGTCCGGTCTCTTCGCCGCAGATGTAAGCCCCGGCTCCCCGATGAATCAAGCATTCCAGGTCATAGCCGCTGCCGAGGATGTTCCGGCCGAAGTATCCGGCGGCGTAAGCTTCGTCCAAAGCCCTTTGCAGGATGTGGAACTGCTCGGCGAATTCGCCACGAATGTAGATGTAAGCGGTAGTGGCTCGGGTGGCGTAGCCGGCGATGAGGATGCCTTCCAGCAACATGTGCGGGTCGTGCTCGATCAGCACGCGATTGGAGAAGGTGGGAGGCTCCGACTCGTCGGCATTGACGCACAGATAGGTGACTTTCCGGTCGGGCGGCAGGAAGCTCCACTTCAGACCCGCCGGAAAACCCGCTCCGCCCCGGCCGCGCAGATTGGCCTTCTTGACCAACTCGACCAGGTCGTCCGGCGTCATTCGCAGGGCCCGGGCAGCCCCTTGGTAGCCGCCATCGGCCCGGTACGCAGCCAGCGAGGTGCTGCCGGGTCGCCCAACGTGCTTCATCAGAACCGGTTCGAAGGCCATTTATCGGTACCGTCAGACCACAATGCCGCCGAACTCGGAGGTGCAAGGCTGCGGCGCATCATACAAGTCGCTGCGCGGCGTGCTGAGCCGATCATTCTCCGGGTCGGCCAAGATGCGGTCCAGGTCGTCCGCGGTCACCCGCCGATGGAGTTTTTCGTTGATCAGCATGCAAGGGGCATGCTCACAAGCGGCCAAGCACTCCTCGGTCATGAAGGACCACTCCCCGTCGGGCGTAGTCTCATGCTCGCCGATGCCGAGCCTGCGCTGGATGGCGTCCTGGACCTCTCGGCCGCCCATCAGCTCGCAGGTCAGCGATCGGCAAAGGACGATCACCTTCCGCCCCCGCGGACGGGTCCAGAAGTGGGTGTAGAAGCTGACCGCGTCCAGCACCGCGGCCGGCGGCACCTCCAGGAGCTCAGCCACCTGATGCATGGCTCGCAAGGACAAGTAGCCCAGCGCTTCCTGAGCGATGTGCAACGCCGGAAGCATCACTGCCTGGCGGCTGGGATACCGCGGAAAAAACGACCGGATCTTGTCCAGCACCGCTTCGCTCAGGGCCGGACCAAGTTGCTCGTCGGCGACGGTCTTTCGATCGATGGCTCGCCAACTCATGGGCCGCTTCTTGGGAACGGACGGCGCCGGGCCTTATCGGTCCAGCTCCGCCGCGATTATGTTCAGACTATTTAGCACTGCCGGCACATCGCTGATCTGGTGGCCGATCACCAGTTGGGGAAACACCTGGTAATTGAAGAAGCTCGGCGGACGGCAGCGGGCCCGCCAGGGGCAGCGGCCGCCGTCGCTGACGATATAGAACCCCAGCTCGCCATTGGCGGTCTCGTTGGCGCAGTACGCCTCCCCCACCGGCGGCTGGAAGCCGCGATTGGTCATGATCTTCTCGAAATGATGAATCAGCCCTTCGATCGAGAAGTACACCTCCTGCTTGCCGGGCAGAGTCAGTTTCTCGTCGGCCGCCACATTGATCGGCCCGTCCGGGAGCATGGCGATCACCTGCTCCAGGATGGAACAGGACTGGCGGACCTCCTCCAGGCGGACCAGGAAACGCGAGTAGACATCGCCGCCGGTCGCGATTGGGACCTTGAAGTCCACCGCCGGGGCCCCCTGCCCGTCCCAGTTGTCGGCGTAGCAGAGGTAAGGCTCATCCTTCCGCAGATCGCGGCGGACGCCGCTCCCGCGGGCCACCGGACCCGTCAGACCCCAGTTGATCGCGTCGTCATGGCTGATTACGCCGATCCCCTTGGTCCGCTCGATGAAGATCCGGTTGCGAAGCAGCAGGGACTCGATGTCGGCCAGGGCCGGCGGAATCCGATTGCGAACGAAATCCAACACCTGATCGGTCCATCCCGCCGGCAAATCCTGGGCCAGACCGCCAACCCGCGTATAGCTCACGGTGAACCGGGCCCCGGTAAGCCGCTCCATCAGATCATTGATGATCTCACGTTCATTGAATCCGTACAGGAACGCGGTCAGTCCGCCCAAGTCCAGCCCGGTACAGGCGATGCACAACAGATGATCCTGGATCCGCCCCAGCTCGGCACAGATGGTCCGAATCGCCTTGCACCGCGGCGTCACTTCGATCCCAAACAGCTTCTCGACCGCCATGTGCCAGGCGATGTTGTTGGCGATCGGCGAGATGTAGTTCATCCGGTCGGTCACCACCACGTACTGGTTGTAGTCGTGGTGCTCGCCGAGCTTCTCGAATCCGCTGTGCAGAAAGCCGATGTCCGGCGTGCACCCGACCACCCGCTCGCCCTCCAGTTCAAGAACCAGCCGGAAGGTGGTGTGAGTGGCCGGATGCTGCGGGCCGAAATTGAGCGTCCAGCGGTCCTCGTGCTCCTCGTCGGGCCGGATGGTGGTCGGCTTCATCAAATCATACGAGACGGGCATGATCACCGGCTCCCTGGGAGCAAATGTGCGAAGGCGGAAGCATCGGAACGTACGGGCCCCCCGCGCCGCCAACCGACCCCGTTGCTATGTTCCCGCCTTGGCACGCTCTCACGCTGTCTCACGGGTCACCACCTCGAAATCCTCACGCTCACCCCTGCCGCGCAGCGGATAGTCCTTTCGCAGCGGATAATCGGCGAAGTTCTGCGGCATCAGAATCCGACGCAGATCGGGATGACCTGTAAAGCGGATGCCAAACATGTCGTAGACTTCGCGCTCGGGCCACTCGGCCCCCCTCCAGATCGGCGTGACGGACGGCACGGTCGGCTCCGGATCGTTGACGAACACCTTGACCCACAAGCGATGATTGTGCGTGTGGCTGAGCAGCGAATAGACCAACCCGAAGCGGTCCCCGGCATTCGGATAGTTCAGGTAATCCACGCAGGTCAAATCGCAGAGCTGCTCGAATCGAGCGCGTGGATCGTCGCGCAGGAAGCTCATGATGTCCAGCAGCCTCTCGGCCGGCACAGGAACCCAGAGTTGATCCGACGTTCGACCGTCCGGATAGGTCACCAGCGGCCGAGCCTCCAGATTCAGTTCCGGAAACCGCTGCTTCAGTGCGGTCACAACATCCGCAGTTGACATCGCAGGCTCACCACCGGGCAGTTGGTATAGCGCTGTTCGCCAAACCGCCTCCTGCCCGAACGACCGACGATCCTCCGCCGGACCTGGAGGTCCGGCGCTACGGGGGCGGTTGCACAGTCAGCCGGAGTCCCGGGCCGCGGTCCCGGCTGCTCCGCACCCCGTGCTCACTGACTATCCGCTGAATGGCCATGATCCCCTCCAGCAGCGTTTCGGGCCTGGGAGGGCAACCCGGGACGTATACGTCGACCGGCATGAACTGATCGATGCCCTGCACCACGGCGTAAGTGTCAAACACGCCGCCGGTTGACGCGCAAGCGCCCATCGAGATCACCCACTTGGGCTCGGTCATCTGGAGGTAGATCCTTTGCAGCACGGGCATCATCTTCATGACCACCCGTCCGGCGACAATCAGCAGATCGCACTGCCGCGGCGTAAATCGCATCGCTTCCGCCCCGAACCGGGCCACGTCGTAGCGGCTGGCGCCGGTCGCCATCAGCTCGATTCCACAGCAGGCGGTCGCGAAGGGCATCGGCCAGAGGCTGTTTCGGCGGGCCCAATTGACCCCGTGCTTGCGGATCGCGTCAACCAGCAGATCCAGGCGGGTGGTCGCGAATTCGGCCCCGCCGGAAGCGGTGCTGACCAGCTCAACTCTGCGCCTCAGTTCCATCGGAATACGCCCCGCCGCCACTCGTAGTAGAACCCCAGCAGCAGCAAGCCGAAGAACACGCCCATCGCCGCCAGCCAGAATCCGGGCGTGTAGCCGGCCGGCAGACTCTCTACCCAGGCGTAATGCTCACCCCCCGGTTGAGCCTGCAGCCGCGGAAACAGCACCGCCCAGGGATAAAGAAACACCACTTCCACGTCGAAGACCAAGAACAGGACCGCGATCAGGTAGAAGCGGACGGTGAACGGGCGACGAGCGTCGCCGACCGGCTCCATGCCCGACTCGTAGGGGGCCTGTTTGACCGGACCGGACCGCCTCGGACCGATCAGATGGCTGGCCAGCAACATGCCGAGCGCCATCGCCAAGGCGGCCAGAAGCAGCAGACCGACAGTCGCGAACTCCGCTTGAGCCAAGGCCAATCCGGACGGCTTCGGTTCCATATTAGTACCCGAGTCTAGCGCTCCGGTTCGGGCTCTTCAACCTGCCGGCGTTTGCATCGACAACTCCACCGGCTGCGGCCAGCTCCCGGCCGCCGCCTGGCCATCATCGCTGACGGCGGCCCATCCAGAAAGGGGCGGCCACCGGTGATCTCCACCGGGGACCCGCTGTTCGTCGCCGGCACCGCCCGGATCCGCTCGAAAGCGAGATGTCCGCCGCAGCGCTGGCCTGAATGTCGTGTGACTCTTCAATAAGCTCACCCAGGCCCAGGGCGTTCGTCATCCTCTTGATCGGTGTGGCCTGCGTGTCCTGGCGGGCTACAGTCTGCGTCTCTCGAACCAGGCGAAGAGCGCGAGCGAAGCTGCCCAGAAAATGGGGATAATCACCCAAGCCGGCACGCCTACCGCCTCCGGCAGCCCGATTTTGCCGAAGTCCTTCCAGGCCAGGACGGTCGTTTTCAGACGGGGATACAGCTCGGCGTATGCCGCGGCGCCCACCAGCATGCCCAGGACCGCGAAGATCGCGTGCCAGCGGCCCTCTCCCAGTGCACCGACGGCAGTGCCCGGACAGAATCCCATCACCGACCAACCCAGGCCGAAGAGGACGCCACCGAGCAGGACGCCTCCGACATTCATCGGCTTGTGGCTGAGCTGGATGAGGTCGAAGGCTGCGAGTGCATGAATGCCGACCATGCCCACCAGGATGGCTGACAGCATGAACTTCAGGATGGTCATGTCCTTCAGGCGCATGGCGCCGATCTGCTTGTCAAAGCGCAGCACGCGCCCTTTTTGCAGAAGGAAGCCGAAGAAGAATCCGGTTGCCAATCCAAGTAGCTGGCTACTCATGTTGACGCCCCCCATAAGCCCGCCGTGCACCCAGCACGCCGGCTCCGAAGAAAAGCGCCAGCGCCGCCAGTCCGCTTACTGACAGTTGCATAAGCCCACTGAGGCCGTTGCCGCTCGGGCATCCGTCGGCCAGACGCGCACCGATCATCGCCACGATTCCGCCGATAATTGCGCCCGCGGCGCGCTTGGCGACGGATGGGCCGAAACGTGCGGCCCATGTCGGCGGTACCCGCTCCCATCTGAAACTCCCGTCGATGAGCGACGAAGCGAGCGCCCCGAGGAAAATGCCGACGACCAGCATGAACTGCCAGTCGACCTGGACTTTCTCCTTGGCGAAATACTGGTTCGCCGCAACATATTGGGCCGCCGCCGTCCGTTCCAGGAGCCCGGCGGCCCGCACGAAGGTGGTTGAAGCCCCGAGGTAACTTGTCTTGCCGGTCAGCTTTGTGGTAGCCAGCGCCGAGAGCGTCGCCAAAATGCCGACGAGCGCACCCGCCAGGTACGGACTCCAACCCGCATCATCCAGGCGCCACTTCATAAGCGAACCTCCCATGAAGTAAGCCGAGTCAAGGCCGCAGGTGGCCGAGTCATGGCAACCGACCGTACTCCCATTCGCGCCGGCCCTGAATGGCGCGGCCCACCCGGCCACAGCATACCACCCACATCCCGCCCTGGCCAGCGCCATCCGGGCGGTCATGGGCTGGCAGCGGCCCTGCTGGGCTATTCGCGAGCCGCCGCGCAGATAGCGCCGCAGGCCCTCCGTAAACACGCCCCAATCTGTGGTCACTTCGCCGCCGGCCCTCTTTCGGCCCTGACCATCCGCGATCTACAGGTATCTGGGCTTCAGCGCGACGTTAAGCCCACCCTAGAAGATGCGCCATATCCTCTTGCCGGGCTGTTGGCAAACCGACAAACACGTGGGCATCCTAACCTGCCCGCTCGCTCACTTCACAGCTTTTCCTTCCACGTTCCGTTGCCCGGCCCGGCTGTGCCGCGCGGCGTTCCCAAGCGCCTCGGTCCACGGCGGTCGCCGGTCCTTCGCATCCTGTCCGGGGCCACGCGCCCGCACGCGGTCATACAGCCCGGCAGCCTGACGTCCAGGCCGCGCCATACATATTCTCGCCCGTCGAACATGAAGCTCCCGCCGGCACCCCTGAGCCCCCCGCAAGCAGGAGCACCGCCCACACCCCAGAAGCTTTGATGCTATTTCTCCGGATCCGCAAGCACGTTCCGGCCGCGACCGGTCACTGGCCACGGCGAGCCCTGAGGGTTACGTTCCAGAAAAATGGCCGGTCGGCGTCCAGCCGCAGACCCTCGACGAACACCGGCTCACCCGGCTGCACCTGCTCCAACGCCAGACCGGCCTCCCCCAAAGTGGCCACCGGCAAACGGTTCAGCCGCAGTATCAGGTCATTTGGACGCACCCGGGCCCGGTCGGCCGGACTGCCGCGGTCCACGCGGTCCACCAGCAGCCCAACTCGCTCCGGCAGCTCGTACCTCCGCCGCAGCTCGACGGGCAGTTCCATGAGCTCCAGCCCGAGCAGCCGGTGGGCCAGCTCACGGCCGTCCGGCGGCGGAATCGACTGGAGCGCCACGGTGAGGCTCAGCGTTTGCGAGGCCCGTTGAACCTCCAGCCGGACGTTGGAATCCGGCTTCTGATCCAGCAGGTGAACATAATAATCGATTCCGTTACGGATCGGCTGGCCGTTCAGTCGCAAGATGCGATCATGGGGCTTGAGGCCCGCCGCACCGGCCGGACTGTCTTTTTGGACCGTGATGACCTCCGCGTCCGCGCCGCTGACGTTCAGGCCGAACCGCACCCGCTGGCGGCGCTCAATGTCCAGCATTTGGGGCAGCAGTTCCCAAAGGCGATCCACCGGAATGGCAAAGCCGATGTTCTGAGCGTCGCCCCGGATGGCACTGTTGATCCCGATCAGTTCCCCGTTCAGGTTCAGCAGCGGGCCGCCCGAATTGCCCGGATTGATCGGGGCATCAGTCTGGATCAGGCCGCGGTAAACGACGTCTTCGCTGAACTGAAGGTCGCGGTCGACCGCGCTGACGATGCCGCTGGTGACAGTGTGCTGAAGGCCCAGCGGGTTGCCGATCGCGACCACCGTTTCGCCCACTAGGATGTCTCGACTGCGGCCGAGTTCCTGAAAGGCCAGCGGCCGGTCGGACCGGACCCGCAGCACGGCCAGGTCATGCTCGGGGTCGGCGGCGACGACCTCAGCGGGCAGGGTCCGTTTGTCCGCGAAAGTCACCTGCACGTCCGAGGCCTGCGACACTACGTGCGCGTTGGTCACGATGTACCCGCTCTCGTGCACCACCACGCCCGAGCCCACGCTTTGTATTCGTCGATCACGCAGACGCGGCAGCCCAAAATCGAAGATTTCATCCAGCAATGACTCATAAGTGAGCGACCGCATCGGAACGACCCGGGTAGTGCTGATGTTGACCACCGCGTCCCGGCAGCGCTCGAACACCTCGACCACCGGTGTCCTTCGACGATCGCCGACGGTCTTCTGACCGCAGGCCGGAGGCACAGCGAACCAGAGGCTTGCGGCAACGAATGACAGTCCGATAAATCGCACCATAACCTGCTCCCCAACACGCTTCCCTAAGTCTAATTCCGCAGACGGGGATTGGCACGACGGGCGGTCACAAAAAAACCGTATCCGGCCGCGCCTGGCCGCCCAGTCGCAAGAGGCTATCCGCGGGCGGGCAACCGCCGCCGACAAACGCGGGACCGCCGGAGGTGTCCGGCCGGCGGTCCCCCGCGTTGCGTCGGCCTCGAAGTCCGTCGTTCAGGCGTGCAGCGCCAGAGCTTCGGCGCTACAGTCCTTCAGCCGAGCCTCAAGGTGGTTCCGGTTTGACGACCTGTTGCTGGTGAAGTTAACCTGCCACTCCGTTGGCTCATCAAGGGGGCATGGATTATTCGCCGGACGGCGCACGGGGCTGGCGATAGCCGATGGCCGGCAGAACACAATCAGCGGCAGCCTGGGTGGCGGCGACAGTCGCCGGCGTCGCCTTTCTGGCCGGGTGTCGCACGCCGGCGACAACAGCTTCCGGCCGGTGGAACCGAAGCTACTGGTACATCGATCGAGTGCCGCCGATCGTCTTCCACTACGGCCACGGCGTGTTGGCCGGTAGCTACCCCGACGGGACGGAGACTGTTGCGGTCCGGTTCGAGGACGTTTGTGGGCAACTGGGCCATGTGTGCCTATGCGGAGCAGGCGGGTTTCGCATCGCCGGCAAGGTGGTTGAGGCTCTCGGACAGGGCCGCGGCCCGCTCGAGCGCGGTGAGTTCATTTTCATCAGCAGCCGGGATCATACGGTGAGCGACGTGATCGCAATGGTGTTGGGGTGCCCCCGCCGGGGCGCCCCGGAGCAGAACCGGTACTTCATCGACGATTCGATCGCCGCCCCCCGCCGAGAGTATCATTACTACATCGCGTATCAGCCGGCACGGGCGGCCGTTCACGTGGTGTACCGCAAGCACCTCCTGGTCGGGCACGAACAGATGGACCGGCTCTGGCAGGTGGAGTTGGCATTCGAACGTGATCCTGCGACCGTCTCACCGGAGGAGTTGGTTCGCTATCGCCGGGCGATGGTCGCGATGGTTGAGGACGTTTTGTTCGATCGAGTCGACGGGCTCATCACTGTCGAGTCAATCGAGTATGACGCGTTCGAGAAGCGACTGGAGTCGCTTCGGACGTCGGCCGGCAAGGGCTCCGAGGAGACGTCCCGATGAAAGTCCCCCGCTGCATCGGCTGTCCGATGCGCGGCTACGCCGAGCGCCGGCCGCATTCGCTGCTGGGACGGCTGTGGCGCTGGCACACCGGCTGGTGCCCGGGCTGGAAGGCCTACCAGAAGTGGTTAGCCACGGGCCAGCCCCACCAGGCGGCACCCCGCAGCCACTCAAGCGGCCACTGATATAAGCCAGCCGACCGACCCGCCCGACCACTGCGACCCTGGCCAGCCGGAGCGCTGAGGCAAAACGGTCGAGCGCTAGCCGCGGGGCGACTTGCCCATCTTGGTCCGCGACTCGGTCAGGCAGGCGGTGGCGGCCTGCGGCTGCGCGACTCCATGGCCTGCTCGTCGACCGTCTCCAACCAGCCGACTCGCACATGGCCGCGGCAATCGAAGCGGGGCACGTAGGGTTTGATGTCCAAAAGCGGGGTGTTATCGAGAATATCAACATCTGCAAGGTGCAGAACGGCCCCTTCGCGTCTGACCAGTCGCACCAGGCTCAGCCCGATCGGGTTGGGGCGAGCCGGGGCCCGAGTGGCGAAAACGCCGCGTTCCGCGTCATGGAGAAAAGGCTGCACCATCAGGCGTGGCGGACCGGCCCGGTGAAACCAGTAGAGCAGCCAGATATGGGAGAAGCCCTCCAGATCCGCCAGCCCCGCAGCGTACTGCGGCAGCACCTCGGCCCGCCCTGGAATGCCCTCCGCGAATACCGGCTGAATGGGCGTGTGCTCTGCCCGGAGGTGCGGGCTGCGAACCACCCCAATGGGATTCAGGCTAAGGAGACCGGCTGGATCGACCTGATCAGACATTGACGTGCCCCCAACTTATGCACCAGTTGCTATGAGAGTCGGACCGCGTTTTCGATCCTCGACCGGCCTCTTTCCCCGGTGCTCTCGGGTTGGGGATTGAAGCCGGGGGTTTGGGGGCCAAGCTCCCGAGGATCGGCATCGGCCGGCGAGGGCCTCGCACCGATGGGTCAAGTGCACGCCGACGACCAGCCGATCACTCCCGGCCCAGACGATACCGCCAGCCGACTGGGGCCGCCCAGCGCGCTGTGTAACGAAGACGACCTCCGGCGGCGCACAGTGCAGCTACCCTTCACCCACTCCCCTTTTTGAGCGACTGATCTTCCGACCCAGTGCGGCTCGCATCCGGTCAAGTGCGACGTCAATGACCGGCCCGAAGTCTGGGCCGACCTCGCGGACCCGCACCTCGCCCCGGCGAAGGCGAAGCGAGATCATGCAGACCTTATCGACCCCATGCCGGCTCGGTCCGGTCTCGTCTTCCAGCCTCATGGTGGCCCGCCGAACCTGCGTAGTGTAGCGTTGCAGTGCGGCCTCCAGTTTCCGCTGGGCCAACCCGCGAAGCCCAGAAGCGTCCTCAACGCCCCGAACGATAATCTCGATGTCCATAAACGCCCCAAGTCCAGTGCTCATCCAGGATACGACGCAAAGCAGTGTTCGGTTCGCTTTTGGCGCCGATTTGCCGCACCGCAGGCTCCATTCAGGGCTCAGCCGGCCCTGCTCGGCCACACGCCACCGGCACGACCCGGCGGGTCAGAAGGCAAGGATACGACCGGCCCACTCGGGCGCCAAGCTGAGCGTTCAACTGCGCACCGAGGTTCCCGCAGGCCGTTGCAACACGGTGAGCAAGGTCGCCTTATCGTCGCCCACCGGCCGCACAGCGCTGGCATCGCGCAAGAACCAGTGCGATACTTCTAGGGTAGCCGGCAGGCGAGGGACCGCTACGGGCCTGGCCGTGCCAGAAGGCAGAGGCCAAAAGGGGCTCAGTCCGGATCCGCGGTTCCAGCGGCCGAGATTGGCCGCGAAAGTATGACGGCGGCAGCCGTCGTCCGAACTCCATCGGCCACTGCCAGGGAGGCGCTTATCATGAATTTGTCGGCAGTCCAAGACACCTACTCCGACGAACTGGCCCACTGCTACGGCTGCGGCCGGCTCAACCCGCATGGGCTCCACATCCGCAGCTTCTGGAAGGGTGACGAGACGGTGGCGGTCCTGAGCCCGCAGCCCTATCACACTGCCATTCCCGGGTACGTCTACGGCGGCCTGATCGCCTCGCTGGTGGATTGCCACGGCACCGGCTCGGCAGCCCTGGCCGCCTATCGAGCGGCGGGACGTGAACCGGGGACAGCGCCGCCCCTGCGATTTGTGACCGCCTCGCTCAAGGTGGATTATCTGCGTCCCACGCCAATGGGAGTCCCGCTGGAGGCCCGCGGCCGGATAGTGGAAGTCAAGCCGCGGAAGGTCGTGGTGGAAATAACGGTCTTGGCCGATGGTCAGCCCTGCGCCCAGGGCAACGTGGTAGCCGTGCTCATGCCGGACAGCATGCTATCGGCGACGGCTGGCCCAACCGCCCCCAGTCAGCCACCGCAACCTTGACCGACCGAGGCGCGCGCCGGCGACCGGGCGCTCGTGGTCCGACCAGGCGTTCAGTGCCTGGCGAACGCCGAAGGCAATGTATCTCCCTTATTCGCAAACGGTTACAGACCCGGGGGAGGCGCGGCGCCCAGAGAACTCCCAAGCCGGCTTGACACCCGGCAACGTAATGGCATAATAGCCATATGGCGATACAACGAAACATGCGGCATTCCAAGCCCCACTACGAAGCCCGGGCCCGGGTGGCCAAGGCGCTGGCCCATCCCAGCCGGCTGCTGATTCTCGACGCGATTAGCGAGGGCGAAAAGTGCGTCTGCGAGCTGGTCGAGCTGGTCGATGCCGACCAGTCGACCGTCTCCAAGCACCTTTCGATCCTCAAGCAGGCGGGCATCATCCAGGATCGGAAGGAGGGGCCGCGGACCTTCTATCGCGCCCGCATGCACTGCCTTAAGGGACTTTGGGACTGCATCGAAAACGTGCTCCGTGAAAACCTCAAGGCCCAGCAGGCGGCGCTGGGGCGCTAACGCCGCCGGCCGGGTGTTTCCCTCTGTGGCGCTCATGGCGAAATTGGAATAAGGTAATGAGAATCACAACCCGAAGCGCCGGCGAGCGCCGCCTCAGAATGCGAAGTGCCAGCGAGCGCTACCCGAAGCGCGGGCGAGCGATATAGAGGAACGAACCGTGAGCCAATGGAAGATAGCGGCGGCGCTGATCGCGGTCTTCTTGATCGCGTATTTCCTACCGCTGGCGGACCCCAAATACAGCGGGGCCATCGTCGAGGCGTTCAAGCTGCTCCAGTGGTACGCCCGCAATCACACCCTGGCCTGCGTGGTACCGGCCGTGTTCATCGCCGGCGGCATAATCACGTTTCTGTCGCAAGCTTCGGTCATGCGCTACCTGGGGCCGAAATCCAATAAGCTCGCGGCCTACTCGGTGGCCTCGGTCGCCGGCACGGTGCTGGCGGTCTGCTCGTGCAGCGTGCTGCCGATGTTCGCCGGCATCTGGAAGATGGGGGCCGGGCTGGGCCCGGCTTCCGCATTCCTCTACTCCGGGCCGGCCATCAACGTCCTGGCGATCTTTCTGACGGCCCGCGTGCTGGGACTGGACATCGGCCTGTGGCGGGCCCTCGGGGCGATCGGCTTCTCCTTTCTGGTCGGTCTGGGCATGGCCTTCCTATTCCGGCGTGAGGAACAGCAGAAGCTCCAGGCCGCGATGCTCATGCCCGAGCCGCCGCCTTCCCGCCGCCGGGGCTGGCAAAGCGGACTGCTGCTGGCCAGCATGATCCTGTTTCTGGTCTTCAGCGACTGGTTCAACCCCGGAGACGCCATCATTCGGCGGACTGACGGGACGGCCATCCGCGGGGTAGTGCTACAGGAGATGCACGACGAAGTGATGATCCAGGTGCAGGAGTCGGTCGGATCGATCCGGGCCGGCGACCGCCTGGTCCTGGCCAAAGCTGAAATCGGCGGCATCGAAGAGGCCAAGAGCTGGGTGATGGACGTGTTCCACATCCGCTGGTACCTGGCCGGCGCGATGCTGATCGCGGTCGCGCTGATGGTCTGGGGCTGGGTGGACCGAACCGAATTCAAAGCCTGGATGTCGAACACCTGGGGCTTTGCCAAACTGCTGATCCCGCTCCTGTTCGGCGGCGTTTTCGTGGTCGGCTTTATTTCGGCGCTGCTGCCGGACAAGCAGATCGGCCAGCTCGTGGGGGACAACGGACTGCGGGCCAACTTCGTCGCGTCGTTGATCGGAGCGCTGTTCTACTTTGCCACGCTGACCGAGGTGCCGATCACGCAGGCCCTGATGGAGCATGGAATGGCCCGCGGCCCGGTGGTGGCGTTGCTGCTGGCCGGGCCGGCCCTTTCATTGCCGAACATGTTGGTGCTGGGCAAGGTCATGGGAATCAAGAAGACCGCCGCGTTCTGCGGCCTGATTGTGGTGATGGCGACGGCCGCCGGCCTGATCTCCGGGCGGTTTCTATAATCTGTGTCTTCAGCCACGGGCGAAAGCGAGGTTCAAGATGGCAACGGGTTGTTGTGGCGGCGACGGCGAAACCCTGATCTTCACCTGTGCCGGTGCGGCCTACAGCGGGCAGGTGGCCAACCGCGGCGGCGTGCAACTGATGGAGCAGGGTGCAGGCAGCCTGTTCTGCATCGCCGCGGTCGCGGCCGGGATCGAGCAGAAGATGGACCGCGCCCTCCAGGCCCGCCGACGCGTCGCGATTGACGGCTGCGAGGACCACTGCGTGCGCAAGGTGCTGGAAAAAGCCGGCCTGAAGGCGGACGTACATGTCGTGCTCACCGATATGGGCATCGAGAAGAAACCTGCTCAACCCAACCTGATTACCGACGCCAGGAAGGTCGTGGACGCGGTCAAGAACAAGCTGGGCCTGGGTGCCGGCGCGCAGCGAGGTTGCTGCGGGTGAACCTGGGGCCGGGCGCTGGAAGCTGAATACTGAGGGCTCAATCATGAAAATCGAAATCCTCGGAACCGGTTGTGCCAAGTGCAACATGCTGGAGGCGGTGGCCAAGGCCGCCGCCGACAAGCTCGGCATTCAGTACGAGCTGGTCCACGTGAAGGAACTGGGCAAGATCGCCGCCTACGGCGTAATGATGACGCCGGCGTTGGCCATCGACGGCAAGGTCAAGGTGGTCGGCAAGGTCCCCAGCGAGGCGGAAATAACCACGCTGCTGACCACCGCCTTGTCACAGGGTTGAAACCTCCAGGCCAAGAGGACCCGACGTGTCACGCGCGGGGCTGAACTTCCTGATCGACCTGGCCATGTTCCTGGTTTCCCTGGCCATGCTGGTGACCGGGCTGCTCATGCGCTTCATCCTCCCGCCCGGCAGCGGCCAACGCCGCGCGGTCTGGGATTGGACGCGACACCACTGGGGCGACCTGCATTTCTGGCTGGCGGTGGGGCTGGGCGGCCTGGTGCTGCTGCACCTGGCGCTGCACTGGCGCTGGGTGTGGACTTATGTCTCCAGTTGGTTCCGTCCAGCGGGCGAGGCCGCACGCCCCAGCTCGGCCGCCCGGCGAAACCTGGTCGGCCTGGCGCTGGGGGTCGGGACCCTCGCCCTCGTCGGTGGGATCATCTGGGCGGCTCAATTGGCCATGGTTGAAGACGGAGGTCGCGGTTTTCGCGGGGGGCGGGACACGCG